>CAJWQG010000051.1 GCA_913045175.1 uncultured Gammaproteobacteria bacterium
TTTCCGATTCAATACGTGATCTGGTTAAATCCACGGCTGTTAAACGCGTGAGTTGAAGGATGCCGGTAAGCTGATTGCGTTCACCACGCGTTACTGGAAATCTCGAAGGTTAAGACTTTTTATCGGTTTCCTGACGATTCGCTTATTGTCCCCTCAATATACGATTCATCTCCGCCTTCGGTATCATAGTACAAATGTAACTCGAGCCTTTCTGCTCACAGTACTCTACCATCTGATCGGAGTTAGATGAGCCAGGAATCATCGTACAACTTGCAAGCAAAAATATTTTTAAAATTACAAAGCATCTAATCACCAGCTCCTGACTCGAACTCATTGCTTTATGCTCTGAAAGCGTAAGTTGCTCTAGCCTTAGCACAGAGCCTCTCTTTCTCGTCAGTAATATCGACGTCAATTACAGCCAGCTGTCTTCCTCGCTTTACCTCATGCCCAGTTGCAATAATCTTTTTACCATGGGCCTGTCGTAAATAGCTGATGTTTAGCTCTGCTGTACCCGCTGGCGTTTCATTGTCTTGAAGTCCACTGAACACCGTGACCAACATCACCATGTCGGCCATCGTAGCCAAAATACCACCATTAACAGAACCGCCAATCCCGGTTGGTGTCGTATCAGTAATACTCAGTTGAATTCGACCGTAGCCAGGGCCTTGCTCCAGCAGCGTAATCCCCAACATCTGATTGATGGGCATCGCATCAAATACTTCCTTATATGGCATGATCTATGGACTCTTTGTCTAACGTCAGGCGGGCAGCAGCTATACCACCAAATAAACCGAACAAATGTCCTTCCCAAGAGACAAAACTATCACTCGGAAGTACTCCAAAAATAATTCCGCCATAATAGAACAAAGTAAGAAATGCGACCGCTACGGTACCTATACTTCTTTCATAGATACCTAATGCAACTAGATATCCGAAATAACCAAAGACCAACCCACTGGCTCCAATATGGTAAGCGGATCGTCCAAAGCACCAGACACCAACCCCACCGATCACGATCACGATAAGCGAGACAGTAACAAATCGCCCTACACCCCTCATCGCAACGAAGAATCCCATTACTAGTAAGGGGCTTGTGTTCATGACAAGGTGTTGGAAATCACTGTGAAGGAATGCCCACAATATAATGCCAGAAAGTGTTGCCGCTTCTCGAGGATATATCCCGTAAACGTTCAAGGCATGTCCAAAAAAACTGTTAACGATCTCAACACACCAAACCAAGACGATCAACGTTCCAATAGCTTTCAGGCCAGTCAACCAGTTTGTCATCAGCGCCTTAATCACTTAAGGCATTCACGAACACGGTCAGGTCCATATTCCGAAGCTTGACTGACCATCAAAAACAGAGCTTTGCCAGAAGCAGCAAGATCAGGATCTGGATTCACCACAATCTCATCATCGACAGCGAGATAGCCAAGCGGGGTGCCAAGCCCCTCACGCAAGAGGCGACTCGCCAAACTACCCCAGTTCTGATCTTCGAAATCTACATCGTATCTTCTTGGATGACTTCCCTGATGCTTAAACAAATCTTCGAGTATTGTTTCTGTCCCTGGTGCTGCCATGGCACGCACCATGAGTTCGGGATACGCCCTGACAGGTCGGATAACCGCATCCGCCCCTTGACGAAACAGACGTTCACGGTTCGACTCCTGCACGCATTCCGCGATGATATAACCGGTGTCGGAAAAACTACTTAGCTGATCAAGTACGTCCAACGTCAAACTATCAGATCGGTAGTCATTGGTATCCTCAGACATCAAGATAATGAATCGGGCACGGTCTACATCAACCTCGGACAAACTTGTACGCCCCTCTGCTCTTCCGAAGCGCAACACCACGCCATGAGTTGCGATATCAGCGGGTAGACCTTCTGGAAAATGTGATGACAAAACTTCGATCGGACAATCTGCCAACATCGGTGTTCCGCGAATCTGCTCCACCAGTATGCGTAGATAGCGTGAACCGTTTCTAAGTGGTGTATTTATGATGACAATATGATCATTCATGATCCATCTCCATTGACCTTTCCGCATCTTGTCCTTGCGGTCCAGACGATAATCAAACCACTCCCCTGCAATTTGCGCGAGCAGGAAAATACCAAACAAGTACATGAGGAATATAGTAGAAATTCGACCGTAGGTTGTCGCTGCGCTCATATCCCCATAGCCAACCGTGGTCATCGTGGTCATCGTAAGCCAGATGGCATCTTCAAGGGACAAATCCTCAAAAACGATCATCGCCAGCACATTGGCCATCGCGAGGCCAAGAAGTAATACAAAAAGTTGAGCTATCTTGCTTCTGCGATCATTACTCGTCTTAGCGCTATACCATCGATGACGGCGACGGCGCCAGATCTCACTTTTAATCCTGAGCATAGATTATCCACAACTATTCACTTTCATCAGCATCAAGATGGGCGATCAGCGTTTCTGCCGCCAACTGCCTAATCTTGAGGCGATCATCCAGCGTTACGCCGAACTTGGATGCCAGAATAACAAAGTCATCGTCTGACAGCGAAATGGAAAGTCGCGGACGCACCGGCTTGCTGTTTACCGGCAGTCCAAGGATCTGTCTGATGCGGTCCGGTGGATTGATGCCCTGCTCTAATGCTTCCAACCGAATCTGGCGATTCACCTCATCACCAACATCGAATGCAATCTGCACAGCTTTGACTGCTTTTTTTTCTTTTTCCCACTTTCTATTAGTAGTCACGTCGTTTCTGCGGGCCACAAATCCTTGATGTCAGTAATGTCACGATAAAGCGTGAGGTAAACCTCGGTCTCTCCGCCCTCATAAACCTCGGCCTCTATCGCATGGGTCTCTTCTTTGTTGATCAGGCAGAAATAATCGAATGGCTCTCCTGCTCCTTCAAATTCTGGCGGACTCGAATCACGATAGTCTTTACCATCATAGTAGTATCCCCGCTCACCCGCACTGATTTGATCATATTGGCTCGCTATCAGCCCATCCATGATCGATACGTCTATCGCCCTTAACGTCGTCGCAATCCCATCGAAAATCTCACTGAATTCATCAAGGTCAAATATGCGTTCCACTACGTCGGGGCCAATCTCAAACGAGAAAGCGGCAATTTGCCGAGCCTCTTCTTCTTCAATGGTGAGGTCCACACTATCGTCACTCTGACTTTGTAGACTAAAAGTAGTATCGAAACTGTGCTCAAACTGACTGGTACCTATACCTACCACCTTGAACACCTGGTTTCGAAGCTGTTCAGGTAACCCGAAACTATCCGACATCTGTATTAGATCGCCGGATTGTAAGTTTCGGGGATGGTCAAGGCGCCGTACTTCTGGTCCCTTCTTAGTACGGCTCCATAGACCCTTAATCAAAGATTTCACTTCTGTTTGGCTTTCAGACGATCAAGCACAGCATTCGCCGAGTTCTCGTCAGCATCACCTATACCAGCAGCTTTCATTCGATCTTCAAGGCTTTTGTCCGAATTCTCGGCTTCCAGTTGCTCAGCGGCAGCCAATCGATCGAAGGTGTTTTGCTGGCGCTCCTTGATTCGTTCCAGTGAGTCCTTCGCGGAAATAATCTTGGAGTTGCTCGAAGCAAAGTTGTCGGTAATCGCCGCACTCGCTTTCTGTACGCTTTCCGTCGTCTTTACCATCGACAGCTGTCGTTCGTAGTCCTTTAACTGGCGTTCCGTTTTCTTAACCAAATCCTTCAAGCGAGCGACATGATCGGAAAAACTCTTATGAACCTCTTCCTGCTCCGCCAGATCAACTTCCAGCTGCGCTATCTTTTCTGCAATTTCGAGGGCTAACTCCTCGTTGCCTTGTTCCAGCGCCTGCCCTGCATAGCCTTCATGTGCAGCAATCTCATTTTTCAGCGATTCGACCTTACGACCAGCCTGCATCTGCTTGGCCATAACATCCGTCAAATCCTGTTTGGCTTTTCTCAAGTGCGTCTCCGCATCTTTGATCTCCTGTTCAAAAATTCGCGTCCCGTTAGAATCTACAATCAATTCACCGACTTCACGGGCACCGCCTCGCACAGCAGTCATGATTTTCTTTAAAACACTCATTTGACACTCCTCCTAAGGGGGTCCTAATTTAAAAAATCTTCCAACGCGGTAATCGATTCAACTGCATTCTCCGTTAAAGTGATGATCTCACCACATATGTCTTCAATACCCGAGGTATTCGACAACGCGCCGAAAATCACATAACGATCACCAATTTTGGAGAAAGACGACAACGGGATCGGAATATTAAGTTCCAGCATTTCTTCCAGCATCTCGCTTCGACTTTCAGGTTTGACCTCATCTTCGGTAAACAGGTACGTAATACACAATATCTGGGTATCCGTAACGGATACATACGTTGGCAGTTCATCGAAATCACCAACCGTAATCTGTAGAACCTCAATCTCACCGGGGATCGGTTGGCACTCCAACTGATAGCCGTCAAAGCTCGACAAGTCCGAGATACGCACAGCCAGATCTTCAATATTCATACATTCACTCCTTCTTCCGACATAATAAGTTGCGACATATTATGTCACCAAGCCCAGCTTACGGCTTCGACATAATATGTCAACTGCTATTTCCAATACTTTTAGTTCCCAATAAATGCGAACTAGTCCCTATAGAGTCCCATTTCTACTTTCCAAGCCTCACTATGGTACTGGTACACCCGATTAGTTCCCAGCGCATTAACCCTGATCTGCTCGACCTCCTCGAAAAACCCCTTAGGGAATTCAAACGCCGCGATGGCAAGATCTCGTGTTAACCAAAAATGCTCCACCGGTAGACTGGTCATGGCCTGTAAACGTTGACGCACGCCCACCTTCTGTTTACTCGCCACCGTCCAGCCCCACTCACCGAAGCTGGGAATATTCTGTCGGTATTGTTCAACGTGTGGGAATCCCGATGTCGATATCGTCTTACCTATACTCAGGAACGCCTTCTTGGCATGGTAGGGAGAAGTCGACTGCACTGCCATCACACCGTTCGCCGACAGCAGGTCATGCAGTCTGTCGTAAAAGTAGTCGCTGTAGAGTCTATCCAGATCGGGATGACTGGGGTCCGGCAGGTCTATGATAATTGCATCAAAGGTCCTCGTGTCTTTACGCAGCTTATCGACTTCGATAAACGCATCACCAATCAATACCTCGACCCGGCTATCACCAAACGCTTCGCCATTTAGCTCCACCAATGCCTCACGGTAATACACCATTTCTTGTTCAGGGGTGAAAAATTCTACTAGTTCCCCATCAAGATCGATTAAGGTCACGGCGCTGGGATCAAATCTCAATACATCACGTAGCGCCAGGCCGTCGCCTCCGCCAATAATCAATACGTTTGGACTTTCTCCAGTCACTGACATGGCAGGATAGACCAGCATGCTGTGATAAATGTGTTCATCGTTGCTCGAAAACTGCAGTCGCCCATTAATGTAGAAACTGTAAAGAGGATCTCGGTCCTCCGTAAGATAACGTTCAGTAATTGTGAGGTGCTGGTAGTGTGAGGATTTGCTTAGGACCACAGGATCCTCGTATAGCAGGTCGGTCATTTTTAACGTCCAGTCGCTACCAAACTGGTACACAGCGAGCGCCAGCACAAATATCAGACCATGTGCACCCAACAGCAGACCCCGCCAGACAATCTTATGCCAATACCAGGTAAGAAAAATCATACCGGCAACAAGATTGGCTATTGCAGTTAATACTGCAGCCTCGGTGATCTCCAGGCTGAGCATAATGCCAACCCATAGCGCCGCACCTACACCCGCCCCTATATAATCAGCCCCATAGATCGTTCCTACATTGTGCTCAAGGTGTTCACCGTAGACACGCTCACGAACCCTGGCAATTAGAGGAATCTCCATACCGATTAGAAAACCGATAAGCACACCGAAAAAATACGGACTCAGGGTTGCGATCTGGTGGAGCAGATCAAGAACGCCGCCCGTCGGCACCAGATCAGGGGGCAACGCAAAGGTTTGAGCGATAACCTGCGGCAGTACTGCACTGAACGCTACAAACGTAGCAATCAATAAGATACAGCTCACACCACAGATCGCGATCAGTGCTTCAAGCCAGGCAAATCCTGTAAAAGGATCTTTGATCAGTTTCGCCGCCAAAGCACCAAGACCCATGCTGACGATCATCAGGCCGATCATGGTGTATATAGCGGTTTCAACAGCGCCGATGATGCGACCGGCGTAATGCGACAACAAATATTCGTAGATCAACCCACAGGCAGCCAACACGGCCATGATGCCAATCAGCAATACATCATGAATCAATAAGGTGCGCGACCGGTGGGCAGCCGACAACATGGAATTCAACTAGTTAACGAAGGTTGGTTTATGCAAACAGCGCAACAAAGAAAAGACCAACGGAGATCGCAATTGCCGCCTCGATTGCAGCGACGCCAACATTGTTCTGGTTATCCACTTCTTCAACAACATCCACACCCATAAGCACGACTTTGCGAGCCAGGCTTGCTATTAACGACACGAGAACCGTAAACAATAGTGCGACACCCGCCCAAAGCAACAACGCCATCACGAGGCCCTCGGACTGGTAGGCGACAATGCCTGAGGCGGCGGTCACTGCAAGCGCCACGCCCATCAGATGGCCAAAGAACCTCACGGCGAGCGCCGTCCGCCCGTTAGCGAAAGCAGCCTGTAAGCTTGTACCATCATGGCGTCGTGCAAATACAGCTGCACGATAATAGGCAACGAGCGCGAGCAAAATCTGTGCGTCAACGAATGCGATCAACACAACCAGCAGGCCACTAAATGTATCGCTCTCCACCCACAGCATTACAGCGCGGAGGATCAAACCTGTAGCAAGGGTATTCGCCGCATCTACCAAGGCCGCCGCAATATTACCGGTCTTTATCTGGTCCTGAATCTCAATGCCTCGAAGAACGATCTTATCCTGCATGAGGCGGCCAATTTTGATGAGCAAAACGCCAAGAATGCCGTATGCAAGTACGCTGGCAATCTCGTTTACATAAGTAATCCCAGGCTCACCGGAAACGGCTCCGGTCAACATCAACGCCAGCGATACGATTCCTGCCGCCATCGCAATACCGAATGCAACGTTGTCCCGCGCAGCAAGTTCCTCGGCGCTATCCACATTCGCGACCACACCGGTCAAAAACCGCAAGCCAGCAATCATCGCCACCGCGATGACCAGATCAATCAAAAGAATCTGGTAGATATAAGTGTCAATGCCCATTAACTGATCCATCGCCCTACCCCTAACGAAAAGGTTTCAAAAAAATGACTACTTCCCACGGGAAGCCCCTGTAGATGTCCTATAACCACTGGTCCTGCTGCTGCTCTGATAACTGCTTGATTTAGAGCCGTATTGACTCTTAAACGCGGAGGTCTGTAGTCCCCTGCTCGAAGTACTTAGCCCCGTTGACCCACCTCGATTCCTCGCATACGGGCTTTTATACTTCCCCTGGGAGCCAAATTGCTTGCGAGCACGATTATCTACATCCTGCATCCCAGCTCGGTGCGACCTGGAGGAATAATGATTCCTGCCTACATCATGGTAGTACGAATAACCGCGGTTCGATGCCCAGTCGTTGTAGTAGTAGCGGTTATTGCCAAACATGCTCGAGAAGAACGCGTATTGACCGTACCATGCCCAGAACGATCCACCAGAGCCGTGGGACCAGCGACCATAATGTGGATTGCCGATATACTGACTGCCCTTGCCATAGCTCTTTGAATTATTTAACGATTGTTCAGCGCTGTTTGAGAGCGCATTGACCCTGGCCAATTCACCATCGGATAAATCCGCTAAGACGTTAACCGTATCCGATAACGCATCGTTATAGGCATCACGCTGCGTCGCTGCGTTAAGTTTTTGCGCTTCGACCAACTTATCGGTCCAGGACTCATAGTGTTCACTACCGTCCTTCAAACTGTTGTAGCGTTGCTGAAGGCCAACGAAAAGTGGGCCCTGGACTGTCGCATCTTTCTCAAGCTCAACCAGCAACGGAACCAGTTCAGGTCGTTTGGACTTCAGAATCGATGAATACTGGCGAATAAAGGTCGCATTACGAAGGCCGTTTCCATTGATGGCGTTTCTTAGGTTCTGCAGATTCGTTTCGACAATCGCCAGTTGATCTTGAACCTTGGATTCGCCTGATGAACAGCCAGCCAAGAACACGGATAGAACAATAGACGGAAGGAGCCACTGAAATGACCCAGTATTCTTCCTATCATTTAACATATCGGACAATTAACAAATCAGACAATGACATAATATGTCGGCATTATCGCACAGGGCTCCAAAATTACTACCCATTTTTCGTATAATAGCCAATGGATTTTCCTAGCCGGGTCCTAATGGCTGACATTAACATAGAGAATTTTTATCATCATATTGCGAAGATACTGAACATTCTTTATTCGCAATTTCCCACCAAGTAACCGATTGTCGTCGATGACGTGGCTGGCATCGATGCCCCTGATGAGTATGGACTACATAGCCCTACTTATACTGCAGGGTTCTACGCAATGGTTTGGCTCGGCGAAGAAGATTTACTTCGCTACGCAGATACCATACGTCAGGACGGAATCGATCAGGCAATATTGACCTACAAAGGTTTCCTCAAACTAACAGCCGTTGCGGAACATATTTATACCGCACCCTATGTCACAGACGAGTCAAACGTCGTTAGTATTTCACCGGCAGAACAGATTAGTCCGTCAGTTTTGGAAGACAGGAAGCTTGTTATCAACCAGTTGCGTAACGTCCTGCGCAGTCGAGATTCTATCGCTATCAACAAGGTTGTCAGTCACATCCTGACGAAAGACTAGTAGTGATTCCTTTATCCCGACACCCTCAGCAACACAGAGTCTTCGTAGCCTGTCACTACCCTTCGTAATCCGCACAAAGATTCATCAAGAGAGGGGTCCCCTGTGTCAACTATAAGCGGGCGCCCATTCAGTTCTTCGAGTTTGGTTTTGGTTGCGATCACCAGAAAATTGTCCAATCCAACAGACCTGATAACCCGAGGACTAAGCTGTTGATTCCCACGACCAAATAAATGTCCCTGACCGCCAATGACCGTTACGATCACCCTGACATTTGAACCTTCGCTCACCAACTTATAAAGCTGTTTCTCGGTCAGGTCGCTTCCAAGCAAGGTGTCGCCTCGAATTGCATCGATGCCAAGTAACGTATTATCAATCGACAATGCACTCATCAGTGCTGCAGTGGTCGAACCTGAACCAACGACATAGGTTGTGTCAGGATCCATGTGCTCTATGATTTCAGCTGCTATCTCCTGCACCGCTAACGCTTCTACTTCTCTACCTCCGGATTTTGTAGCCTGAATGTATGTCAACTCAGCGGGGACGCAGAGCTGACCATAGTATTGGGTCTTCACCTCCCCCCTTCGCAATGCGTCCTCATCAATATCTCTTACTTCCGCATCCATCGCGGACACGAGGTTACCGGATATCAGATTGCTTAATATTATTCCTGCAGATTGTGGGTTTATGGCAAACACGCCAGAATGCATTTTCACACCACAGGGTATGCCAAGGACGACCTGACCAATCGGGACGCTATCGTACACATCCCTGGCGGTTCCATCGCCACCGGCAAACAGAATAAGATCCACACCAAGATCGGCAAATGCACGGACAGCATTTTGAGTATCGCTGGCGCTGATGACATCACCAATCTCGCCTATGATTTCATTCGGAATACCAAGCTCAGCACAAACGTCACCGCCCATTTGTCCCGGGTAAGTAACCATAGAAATTCCACCTGGCCAGGGTAGGACCTCTTTCAGGCAAGTTTTGACTCGCGCGTTTACCTGACTGCGACTCCCTCGATCTTGCGCCAACCCGGAAACACCATCAGACCCCTTCAATGCGACCGGGCCCCCGAGACCAGCCAAAGGATTCAACACTAGCCCAATTTTCAACTAGCCTGCCCTAACCTGTCACGAATGCGCTTGCCAAAAGCCATCTCATCACAAAATTTAATAATATTTTCAATGGGTTGTGACGTAACCTTAAGGTCTTCCAAAGAAACATTAATCGGGATATCGCAGGCGATACCCGTTATACGACGATACAGGTCGATGTCGTCCTTGTGCCGCAACAGAGTGTCATGAACTTTTTTTGCACCCCGTAGTTTCATATCTGGAACCTTCTCCAGCGAGGTATAGAGTTTTTCGATAGATCCGAATTCAGTCAGCAGTGCCGCCGCGGTCTTAGCGCCAATACCTGGCGCACCGGGTATATTGTCGACCGAGTCTCCCGCAAGTGCCAGGTAGTCCGCAATCTGATCCGGGCGCACACCGAATTTCTGCTGCACCTCACCAGGACTACTATAGACATCACTCGCAAAGTCCCACAGCTTATCGTCACCGCCGATCAATTGGCCAAGATCTTTGTCACGCGTAACGATAACCGTGGGAAGTGAAAACCTTTTGTGTATTGTACCGATAATGTCGTCTGCTTCGTAAGCATCAAGGCTCAGGTAGTGCAGCCCAAGTAAACCCGTTATCTCCTGACACATAGCCAACTGAAACTCTAAGTTTTCGTCTGGCAGGTCACGATTGGCTTTATAGTCCGGATAGATCTCATTTCGATAGCAACTCACCAGGCTCTCATCAAATGCAACCGATATGAATTCAGGGTCACGTTCAATAATATCGAGTAGGAAATTGGTATAGCCATATACCGCATTAACAAGTTCGCCATTTTTAGCGAAGAAGTTGGGTGGTATCGAAAAATAAGACCTGAAAATATAGATCGATGCGTCAATCAGATATAGCGGATATACCATCGCGACTAAATTGCCGGCCTAGCCTGGTAATTGCGGCAGTCTAGAAAGGCTGGAACGGAACCCATAGTACTGGATAGCTCAGTACTGGATAGCGCACCCGCAAAACTCTGCGCCCTTGCAGGCAGGCCACGACTCAAGAGCTGCTGCGCCGCCCGCTTCACTTGTTCTGCGAACGGTGTCGGGTCAACGCTGCCAAAGTTATCAAGACTGATTCGAAACGGCACACCAGCGGCAACACTGAAAACCCACTCCAGGGCTTGCGGCCTGCGTTCTACCATTTGAAACTGATGCTGCTGATCTTGGTTTCTTTGGCTCACATAGAAGTAGCCGTAGTCATCAATCTGACGACGGGTGCCACCTGCAATACACCAGTGAGCCACTTCGTGAAGTGCGCTCGATACATAGTCTGCCCGAAAGTGTATCTGATGAATTCCACCAGGCACATGCTCATAGAATGGCTCCGTCGCGCCGCCCAGCAACCGTGTCTTGTAAGGTTCTGAAAACAGCGCATTAAAAACAGAAACCACACTATCTGAATTCACAGCGATTCTCTTACTGGACTGTCAGGCTCAACATCATATTGATCCAGACATTGCATCTTTCTTAGCTTGCTAAGGTACGCCGACGACAAAAATGGCTCTCCTTCAAGCAGATGGTTGAGATACCAAAGAGCGGGTTTTAATCCGGATTCAACAAAAGCTTCGTTAGCAAAGTATACCCAGGCATCGCGACTCTCCAGGCCACTCGAAATGGACATAACCAACCGGTCATAGAGAACTGGATAACCTTCGTAGGGATCCATCATTTCAATCTGCGAAGGATGACGAAGTTTATAGAGAATGCCTTCTGTGACTGATCCTGAATCTTCCATCACATTGGCAGAGGCTGCACCAGGATGTTTGATTGAGCGCTTATTGAAGGTCAGACGATAGTTTGCCAGCTTTCCTGCTTCGAGACTCTCAAAACCCATACGTCGTTGTCTTACCCTCTCTGGGTTCATATTGCTGCCGTAGGCGAAATAATAGTGTGCTGTCATCCCTTACGAATCCAGTAACGATATTCCTCGTCTGTGGTTTCCTGATGCACTAACTCATGATGGAGAAACTTGCAGAAATTGGGGAAATCCCACGACGTAGACGGGTCCGTAGCCACCACCATTACCACCTGACCCGATTCCATATCCATCATCTTGTTGCGAACGACCATCAACGGTTCGGGACACCGTAACCCTTTCGCATCGACCTCAACATCTACCTCTAAATCCATCAAAGACACCTACTGAAAGGATAAAGTATCAACTTGAATTTATTCATATAAGCAATTGTTTAATAAGGTTTATTTTCCCTTTATTCATTCGCTTTCGAGCTTTGCAGACAGTGAAGCGTAGGTCGAAACAAGGTATGGAACGAAATAGGTGAGAATCATTTTAGCTGCCCTATTCATGTCAATGTTTCCGGCTAATAACGCATCACCGTGATTAATGCAGACCAGGACCGTCCCAACGATCAATCCTACCTTGGTAGAGCGTCTTACTGTTTCTCTATCCAACGCTAATGATAGCCATTTCGACATTTTAGAACCCTGTCTCGCGCAGGAACACAGCAACAAAACGCCTTTTTATCTGGCCAAATAGACTCGTGCTTCGACCATTAATAACGACCGTACCGCGAACAACCTGGGAAACAGATTCATCATCCAGCAAATCAAGTTTTATCTGATAGTAACTTTTCACGGTGGACAACACACCTGTTTCACTCTCACGTACTGCAATATCACCACCAAATAATGAAGCAAGGTAAACCTGGTTAAGCTCCGTAGTTCCGACCAGGTCAATCTCTCTAATCCGAACCTGACGAACACCATACTCGGGATTTTCTGGATAAAAGTTGCCTTCCATACCAATCTCTATTCTTGCCAGATCTTCTTCCCTAAAATACGCTGCTACCGTTCGGGATTGATGATCAACCACAGTTGCAATTTTAAGCCCCTTCGGGAGCCAATCCCCTATATTGATATCAGGCGCCAGATCCACAACATGTCCGTCAAAAGGCGCTGTGATAGTTAACTGTGCTCTCTTATCCATAAGGCCGCGTAGTCGCTGATTCTGAGTTCGCAGTTCTGATTGAACCACCATCGCCTGACTTCGAAGTCGCTCATCAAAGCCCAGGCTCGCCTGGGCGCGACTCAGTTCTCTATACCTTTCTTGTACCAGCTTTAGATCATGATCCAACTCTGGTGAAGTTAGCTCGAATAGTGGAGTGATCTCCGTGACGTTACTATCCTGTGGGACGCGAACTATCCTGCCCGCCTCCGGCAAGTAGATATCAGAATGACTGAATTGCAGAACGCCCGCTGCTGTTACATCAGTCATCCAGGGTATAAACATTACACCACCAATAACTGCTAACATCCAACCTAGGCGCAGCATTGCAGAACCCAGGAGCACTGAAAGAAAGTATCACCGTTCTTAAAAGGCCCTGGAAATCGATCCAGAAAACGAATCTTCTCTCATAAACATCGCGTCGGTTCTAGGCAGAATGGGCCGTAACAGTGAATCTCTTACTTACTGTGACAAAGCGCTAGCGATTAATCCAATGATACCCGAGGTTATGCTTAATCGTGCCAGCGCATTACACTTCAAGAACCGGTTCAAGGAAGCGCTTGAACAATATCTAGAAATATCAAAAAAATATCCGAACTCTCGCCTCGAGGAGTGGGGATGGATCCTGGACTGCAAAATCAGTTTTTTTGAGTGGGATGAATACGAGAATCAAGTAGACGCCATCATTTCTGAAATTCGCACCGGCGAAAGCCCTATGCCTTTAGTCAGCTTATTAAACCTCACTGACGACCCCGAAGTGCACCTGCTGGCTAGTAGACAACGAGGAGAAACCGTAAACGTCGCCGCACTCAGTCATCATTGTTTGCAAAAACACAATAAAATCCGAATCGCCTACTTGTCCGCAGACTTCAGAGAACACCCCACGTCCTACCTGATGGCGGGAATTCTTGAAGCGCATGACCATGCCAACTTTAACGTCATAGGATTGTCAGCAAAGCCCCCTGACAAAAGCCCAATGAGCGAACGGGTACGTACCGCGTTCGACCAGCTCCATGATATTTCAGATTTGGATGACGCAAACGCTCTGGATTTTGTAACCTCTCTGGAGGTGGATATCCTTGTGGATCTTATGGGGTACACAGGTTTTAATCGGAACAGACTAGTTTCAATGAAGCCCGCGCCCATCATTGTTAATTACCTTGGGTTTCCTTCTAGTATTGGATCAGACCGTATCGATTACATACTCGCTGACCACTACCTTATTCCCGAAGTTTACGAACACAATTACGACGAGTCGATCGTCTATTTACCTGATTGTTTTCAGGCTAATGACGATAAACGATAGATTAGCGATCAGCCAATTTCACGGTCGGATGCGGGCTTGCCGGAAGACGCTGTTGTCTATGCTTCCTTCAATAAACACGCCAAAATCACGCCACATGCCTTTTCGGCCTGGACGGCGGTCATCAAAGCGGTACCAGGTAGCGTCCTGTGGATTAACTGTGTTCCCGAAGAAGCTCGTGCAAACCTATTGAAACACGCCTCTGCTGCTGGTGTAGAACAAGATCGAATTATCTTCACAGAACGTATACCCTATGCCGATCACCTTAGACGTCTACAGCTCGCTGATCTATTTCTGGACACCTTTCCGTTTAACGGGGGTGCTACCGCAAGCGACGCTCTTTGGGCAGGTCTCCCGCTGATCACACTATCGGGCAGAGGGTTTGCATCCCGTATGGCCGGCAGCCTGCTAACCTCAATCGGATTGTCCGATCTAATCATCGAGAATTGGGAAACTTACCAAGCTACCGCGATCGAACTCGGGCTAAATCCAAAGAAACTGAAGGTATTACGGGAACGTTTAGCGTCTAATCGACTCTCGAAACCAACGTTTGATACGAAGTTGTTCACTCGCAATCTAGAAAAAGCGTACCAGGAAATGATAAAGCTTGAGAAACCTTCTTCCATCGTTGTCCAGCAGCATCAAACTAACAAAAAATAAATAAAAACAAAGGGTTAAAAGTCTCACGCCTCAAGCTCACGCAGCGTAGTAGTACCAGCATCGGAGTCGTAGAAAATACCAACTTTTCCGGCCTTAATCTGAGTCAGTACCTGGTCGACTTTACGCTCCAAAAGTACGTCCGAGGGTCCATATTCCGTACCTTCGCGAAGCACAAACTCCTGGATTACACCCGTCAGTGCAGAATCGGATAGTGATTGCCATGGTATTTGCATAGAACATCTTTTCGCCCATCGCTTCATTTGGGCGGATTGCCTGTGATATAAGGGCTTGCGGCATATTACATTCCTAAAATTCTGCTTTAGCAATGCCAGATACCACAGCAAATCTACTGATTATTGAAGACGAGCCAACCTCAAGAGGACTATCAGATCAGCGGGATCAACTTCGGCGGACCGTTGAGAAATAACGAGTACGACTTTAGCCTCGTGATCAGGTTAGTTAATGATTTCATTCAAATCTATAAAGATGCAGACAATCACCTGCTCACCCACCTTGAACACGACGAACTAGAAGAAGCCGAACGTTTATTGCACAACATCGCAGGTGTATCGGGTAATTTTGGCGCGATGGATTTGATGCGCACCGCAAGATCTGTGGAACAACTCATTAAACAGGAAAAGCGCATTCCAGATTCGTTGACCACAGATTTCTCCACCGAACTGGAGAATTTTGTGCAAGCAATCGAGACCTTCACACAAAAATACAGTGAAGTTGCATAACCTAACTTAGGTTAACTACATCCAGTTCTGACGTTTGTTGTGCGTTCAGTGAAGAGAAATCGTAAAGCTTTTCATCAAGCAAATGTGAAGGCACCACATCTCCCATCGCGCGAAATATTGACTCCACGCGACCGGGATATTCAGTATCCCACGCCTGAAGCATTGATTTAATTGCCTGGCGCTGCAGGTTGTCCTGAGCACCACAAAGATTACACGGAATGATAGGAAAGGATTGCGACTGGGCGTATTGCTCAATATCCTTTTCACGGCAGTATGCGAGCGGTCTTATCACCACGTTGGTTCCATCATCACTTAGCAATTTCGGCGGCATGGTCTTGAGTTTTCCGCCATGGAATAAATTAAGAAATAAGGTTTCAATCATGTCATCACGATGATGACCAAGCGCAATCTTATTGTACCCATGCTGGCGAGCATATTTGTAAAAAATCCCACGTCGAAACCGAGAACACCAACCACAATAGGTCCTGCCCTCCGGAACCATCTCGGTAACCAGACTATACGTATCCTCTTCCAAGATACGATACGGAACATCAATGGATTCAAAATAGTTAGGCAGCACCTCTTCAGGGAAGCCAGGTTGTTTCTGGTCAAGATTAATGGCAAGAAGATCAAACTGGATGGGGGCATGTTTCTGCAAATGAAGCAGTAAATCCAACATGGTATAGGAATCCTTCCCACCGGAAACACACACCATGATCCGGTCTCCCGGCTCAATCATCGAAAAGTCAGAAATTGCCTTACCAGTTTCCCGGCGTAACTTCTTATGCAACTTGTTTTTGTTGTATTGCACCTTATTCATAGCTACCTCAACCCCATAAGTTTAGGTTGGTGATTCTGCGCGCGCCATTTTACACTCACTGTTTCAGGTGAACCACTGAACAAATGAGACGACTCCTTACTTTTATCCATACTTCGCTGCTGTTCACGTGCGTCTATGCAAACGCGGCGGTCGTCCTGCAATATCATCACGTCAGCGATGACACGCCAACAATCACAAGTATTTCTCCGAAAGATTTCCAGGCGCACATGGACTATCTGCACGAAAAACAGTTTAACGTTATTTCCATCGAACAACTTATCGAGATATTAGGATCGGACCAAACGATCCCCGACAACAGCGTGATAATCACCTTTGACGACGCATATCGAGACATTCTGGATAACGCCGTTCCGACGCTCAAGCACTATGACTTTCCCGCCACTATTTTCGTCGCTACAGCTCTCGTCGGCTCAAGTAGTCACTATCTTGACTGGTCGCAGTTACAGCGCCTGCAAGATGCAGGCATCACTATGGCGAACCACACAGTGACCCATACCCATCTACTACGGATGCTGCTGAACGAAAACCAGGAAACGTGGACGCAACGACTGACAAAAGAAGTCGAAGACGCTCAAACAGACCTGGAAAAGCACCTAGGTGTGACTGACAAAATCTTTGCCTACCCTTATGGTGAATACAATCGCGACGTCGCCGACCTGATCCGAAAACTAGGTTACATCGCGTTTAGCCAGCAAAGTGGTGCCATAGGCAAATCGACGGATACCGTCATCCTACCAAGGTTCCCACTATCCGGCGCCTACACAGATCTATCGCAATTTAAGACGAAAGTGGCTACCTTGGCGCTTCCGTTAGAAAACCGCTTTATAGACCCCATCGCAACTGACAATCGCCCGCAGTTACATCTGAAGCTCGTTAATACGGATCAATCGCTGGCTCGATTAGCATGTTATGGACCTGGTGGCCCGACGCACATTGAGCACCTTAACGCCCATGAGGTAGTCGCTACACCCGTTAAGGATATTCCTATTGGGCGTTCAAGATACAACTGTACGTTGCGTCATCAAAGCGGTCGATACTACTGGTTCTCACAACCGTGGATTCGCAAGAATCCCGACGGCAGTTGGTACGAGGAACCCTAGATGCTATTGCCTTAGCGCAATAGAAGGCGGCGTTTTCACGACCTTAAGCGTCGCCAATACCCCGACGACGCCTATCAACAACATCCCGGTAACAGGTCCAATTACCCATAGCTCAGGGTTAAGTGAGTAGTCCAATTCAAAAATATGGGTTTGCAACGCATAGACAGTAATCTCTGACCCAAAGGTCGCCAGCAAACCGGCAAAAACACCCAATACAGAAAACTCAATCAGCAAACTGACCAGCACCAGTCGTTGCCCTGCACCCAGGGTACGCAGAATCGCGTGCTGCCGGAATCGTTCATCCATACTTGCCTGAATACTCGCCAGTAACACCATTGCACCGGAGACCAGAATGAGCACAAGGACCAATTCAATCGCTAAAGTGACGTTCTCGATGATGCTCTTGATCTGTTCAATCACGGCATCGATTTCGATGATTGTCATAGTGGGATACTGGCGAAGCAGTGTATTCAAAAATAGCTTGTTTTCTTTAGTAAGAAAAAAACTGGTCATATAGGTCGAAGGAAAATCGGCGAGCCCCTCTGGGGAAAAGATGATATAGAAATTCGGTTGCATGTTGTCCCAGGAAACATCACGGATACTGGCGACGGTCGCCATTAACTCCTGACCCTGAATCGTAAACGCCAATTCATCGCCAACCTCCACGCCGCCTCGTTCAGCGATCGAGCGCTCAAGCGATACCAACGGAGGGCCTGCATAGGCAAATTCCCACCACTCTCCATCAACCACTCGATTCTCACTGGGTAGCTCGGACGCCCAGGTCAGGTTTCTATCGGAACTAATACCCGGCCCATCACCGCGACCTCGTCCTTCACTGTAACGTTTTCGCCACTCAAGATCTCTTGCCCGCGCTGACTCTCCGTTTATAGTCGTTACGCGACCTCGGATCATGGAGAAGAGCGGCTGCGCACGAATACTGTTGTCTTCAAACAGCTGAGTAATGGGATCTTTATCTTGTGGTGAAATATTCAGCGCAAAATGATTGGGTGCATCTTTCGGGATTTGCGCCTGCCATTCAGTAATTAGTGCGGTCCGCACCAGATAAAGTATTAACAGCAACATAATTGCAAGGCCAAATACCAGGATCTGCAGAGTATTCTCGCGACCACGGCGCTGCATACCCGCTAGTGCCAGCCGCCAACTACTACCAGCCTGCATGCCAAGTACACGCCCCGATCGCAACATAAGGAAAGCTACGGTGGAAAGGACAACCACGACAGCGATAGCGCCTGTAAAGATAAGCAGCGTCAAAAGCAGATCACCACTGTACCAATACATCAATCCAATCGTTCCAAAGACAGCAAAGCTGTAAGTCATTTGGTTTGAAACAGTCGCCGCTCCTAAATCACGACGAATTACCCGTACGGGCTCCGTTGCTCGAAGCTTAAGGAGCGGTGGCAAAGCAAACGACAACAAACAAACAAAACCAGTCACCAGGCCAAGCCAGACGCCACGCAAACCGGGACCTGGCAGCTCAATAGGTATATAAGGATCAAGAATATTTACAATGATAGCCTGGGTTACATATCCAACAGCACTACCCAGCAACGCCGCGACAACACCCAGCACCAGAAGAATCACGACAAAAATACCGTCAACGCCGTTCGGCGTCGCCCCAAGCGTTTTCAGTATTGCCACATGATCGTAATGACGTAAGGCATAGCGCTGGGCTGCCAGTGCTATCGCCACACCAGCCAAGACAACCCCCAACAAACTTCCCAATAACAGGAAGCGTTCCGCTCTATCCAGGGCCCTACCTATACCCTCCGCTCCCTGTCTGACGCCCAGCCAACGAACACCGGGCGCAAACTTAGGACGGACCCAACTTTCGAACTCGTTCAGAGCATCCTCATTGCCGACAAAGAGATAGCGATAGGTTAAGCGACTACCTGGCTGAACTACATTGGTCTTCGGTACGTCCGCAAGATTCATCATGACCCGCGGGCCGGCAGCGCTTTCAAAACCACCGCCCCGGTCAGGTTCCTTCACAAGCACCTGTGTAGCGGGGAAACTGGCAACACCAATATCCAGCACATCGCCTCTGGTCACATCCAAAGATGGATATAACCGGCTTTCCATCCAGACTTCTCCCGCCTTCGGGCCTCTTTCAATGGGGGAACCACGGATAAAAGGTGCACCAGAAACGATCAGCTGCCCCCTGAGCGGATAGTTATCGTCGACCGCCTTGACCGATGAAAATTGGGCGCGGTCATCACTAAACACCATCGATAGAAAACTCAACGTCTGCGACTGCTCCAGACCAAGTTCGCTGGCCTTTCCAAGCCACGCCTTGTCAACCGGGTCGGGGCTCGTGATCACTCGATCCGCTGCGAGAAATGTCGCAGATTCTCTTAGCAAAGCCTTCTGCAGCCTATCCACAAAAAGTGTGATGGTCGTCACTGTGCTGACCGCTATCACCAATGACGCTAGCAGTAAGGTAAGCTCACCTGCGCGCCAGTCGCGCCACAAGAGCTTTAGTGCCAGTTGAAAATGCACGCTAGGTTGCAGCCTCGACCAGCTCACCTGAATCAATGTTGATCGCACGATCACAGCGTTCTGCCAAACGTTGATCGTGGGTCACCAGCACCAGCGTCGTGCCAAATTCCTGATTCAGGTCGAAGATAAGGTCGATAATGTGCATTCCAGTCGCAGTATCAAGGTTCCCTGTGGGCTCATCCGCGAACAATATATCAGCGGATGAAGCAAAAGCTCTGGCGATCGCCACCCGTTGCTGCTCGCCACCGGAAAGTTGATTGGGATAATGATGGTGTCGATGTGAAAGACCAACCCTGTCCAGTAATCCACTCGCTCTAACTTGCGCCTGCGAGTCACCTTTGAGCTCCGCAGGCAACATCACGTTCTCCAGCGCCGACAAACTCGCCAGGAGCTGGAATGTTTGGAAAACGAATCCAACCATCTCGCCCCTGACCTTTGCACGCTGCTCTTCATTAATTGCGGTCAATTCATGCGGGCCTAGAAAAATCTGGCCTTCGCTTGGCGTGTCAAGACCAGCCAACAGACTCAGCAGCGTGGTTTTTCCAGATCCTGACGCTCCTATCACCGCGACGGATTCTGACTTCTTGATTTCCAAATCAATCCCTTTCAAGATTGTCAGTTGCCCCTCAGAGGTCGTTACCGTCTTGCTAAGACCAACCGTTTTAACCATGCGTTCCAAGTTATCCACTACATTATCGCTCTTCATTACTCTGTTCATTACGTTCAGCCTGCCTTTTCAGATATCAGCTGAGATGTCCAACACGGATTCTCATGGCACCATTTTGGTATTCGGTGACAGCATTAGCGCAGCTTACGGTATGGCTCGAGAGCAAGGCTGGGTTAGCTTACTCGATCAGCGGCTACTGCAGAAAAACCATAAATATCAAGTCATTAACGCCAGCGTTTCCGGAGAGACCACGGGCGGAGGACTCGTTAGGTTACCTAAAACGCTGGAGATTCACCAACCCGATATCGTCATAATTGAACTCGGGGGCAATGATGGCCTCCGCGGTTACCCGATTGATCGCATACAGCAAAATCTGCAGGATATGATCGACCTCAGCACCAAGGTTGATGCACGCGTGCTGGTAATCGGGATGGTGCTACCTCCCAACTACGGTCGTCGCTATACCGTTGCATTCGAAACAATCTTTCAGGAACTTGCAGCAGAAAACGAGGTTGAATTCCTGCCTTTTTTACTCGAAGGAGTAACCACTTCAGAATCGCTAATTCAGCGAGACGGAATACACCCAAAACCAGAAGCACAACCCATGCTATTGAACGATGTATGGGGACATCTGGAAAAAATGTTGATGTAGTCAATTAGTCCGAATGACCCGCTTTGAATTCTTTCTCTCTTTCCCGCCAATCCGGCATCACTTTCGATAGCAGACCATAAAACTTCCCATCGTGCCGAAAATGCCGCAGATGACAAAGCTCATGAACCAGCACCAGATCAATTGCCTGCCACGACTTGCACATTACCAGTGAATTTATTGAAATCTCACCCGTTCCATCACAGCTACCCCACCTCGCTCTCATTTTGCGGACCGTAAGCCGCGGCTCCGGGACTTCATCATCAAAGAGTGTATTCCCCTGGATGATCCGCTCTGGTAAATATCGCTCAGCTTCACGTCGATACCACCCTTCAAGGTGTTTTCGAATGAGTGTTTCGTTGTCGGGGTTCATACAACGGACCACGATGCCACTATCATCCGCTGCAACAAAAGCAGGCTTACCTCGTATCAGGTTAAGTGGCCTTTGGAATCCAAGGTACGGATGTAGCGCACCTTCCCTATAGCTTGGCGGTGGTACAACAGGTTGGCTAGCGAGTCGCTCCTGGGTTTTAACAATCCAGGGAAGCCTCTCTTCCAGAAACCGATCAATTTCAGCCCAGGGACATTTGAGAGGGGCACGAATTTCTACATCTGTCTTTGACAGGACATGAATTGCCAGTGTTTTTCTCGACTGTCGCTTAACCTCGATACTAAAATTGTGCGACCCTAACCGTTCAGTCAGTGAACGCCGCACCTGCGTCAAGTAGCAGACCCTCCGCGACAAGGGGGAGACATTGGAGCATCCCCGTTTCGAAGACGCCATTCACTTTCGGTGTACGTATGCAGCGCAAGGGCATGTATTGGACCCGCGAGTTCGTCCGCCAGAATTTTATTCACGCTTTTGTGACGCGCGAGCAGACCTTCACCTTCAAACATTTCCGCAACCAGCACTACTTTGAAATGCGACTCAGAACCTTCCGGCACATGATGGTTTCCACTCTCGTTAACTACTTCCAGATGTTTAGGGTCGAGCGCTACCGCCAATTTATCTTCAATAGTCTCCTGGATGGTCATCCTTTCTCCACAAGCGTAAAGACGTGATCCCAATCATCAGGTAGTGGATTCGCAATATAGGATTCGCAACGTGTAACGAAAGCAAGTGCCGGTCCGTCCTCGGGGTTCAATTTCAAACAATCCTTAAACCCGGCAAGCGCGTCCTGGTAATTACCCTCTTTGTATAGCGCAAGCGCCCGGGCAAACAAATCCACAAGGTCGGCAAGTTTGCCTTCTGTTTGGTTCTTACGCTCCAGCAACTGGTATACCGTGACGGGATCACTCTTTCCTACCACTCGAATTGTGTCGAGCTCACGCGCGTCAATATGCTCATGGCATGCCATATAGGTATCTTCGGAAATCATCGCATAGGTATCGTAGGCTTTATTGGCTCCCTCAAGGCGAGAGGCCAGATTCACCGCATCGCCCATAATTGTATAGTTTAGTTTTTGTGCCGACCCCATGTTGCCGACAACCATAGGTCCTGTATGCACACCCATACGAACCTGAATCTCAGGTAACCCTTCAGACACCCATTTTTCCCGCAGGATCGCAAGCTCCTTTCTCTGATCAATGGACGCAAAACATGCCAGCTTCGCATGCGCTTCCTGAAATGTTGGCGCACCCCAAAAAGCCATTATCAGATCACCTTCGAACTTATCCACGGTACCTTCCGAGGCAATAATGATGTTACACATCCCCGTCAGATATTCGTTTAAAACAGTCACCAACTCCGTCGGTTCCATACTCTCTGAAAACGTCGAGAACTTAGCGATATCTGAAAAGAACGCTGTCATGACACGTTCCTCACCACCTAGCGCTAGTTTTTCAGGTGTTCTAACTAAATCGGCTACCACCTCAGGCGACAGGTAGTGGCCAAACATATCTCTAATTAGTGCTTTCTGGCCCATTTCATTCAAGTAAAAACGGGAATTGATAACAACGATAGAAATTAACGATGCGATCAATACATAACTCAATGAAATGATGAGCCCAAAGGATATGTAGGCGATGACCACGCCCGCGATAAATACGCCTGCAATCCCAAAGCTAAACAGATTTCGCAAAAATGGCTCTTGTATAGAACGGGAAAGCACGAATAGACTCATCACATTCAGGCATACGATAATCTCGAGCCACAATGATGCTGCGGTTAGCGGACCATTACGCAAAATAGTCGCTATCGTATTGGCGATAATTTCCACACCGTAAACATTACCTACCGGGGTTTCAAACTCATCGTGAGCGACCTCGGCCACTTCGCCAACCAGGACGATCTTTCCATCTACGAGGGAGGCCAGATCCTCCAACTCCTCCTCATCAATTGCAAACAACAGCTCCGACACTGACATGCCAACAACTTCATGCAGGCGCGCTGTCCCCTCTTCGCTTGGAGGCAGTAGTGGATAGTCAATATAAAGGTCATAAAATTGATCCAACGCGACCTCTATCTCCTCCCCAATAGAAAGCGTGTGGTCTTCCAACCTTATGTCCGCGTCGTCCAGGAACATCGACACAGCCTTCACTGCAAACGGCCAAGCATCGAAATTATCTGACATGGTAGTGTGAACACGCAACCTGACGATACTCTCTGAGATCGCGCTATTTGCACTAATATTGGAATACCCGTCCTGGGTAAGGGAAGCAAACTTGTCGATTGCCCGGTTAACACCCAAGTAGTCATCGCCCTCTATCTGACCCTGCGATACCAACAGGACATTACCTGCCTCTTCAAGCGCATCCGCAAGTGTTGGATCCTCGCCATAAGCACTCTTAAAGTCGAGCAACATATCCACACCAATGACTTTTGCGCCCATGTCTTTGAGGTGCAAGATAATCGTGGATAAATCGACACGGCGCAGAGGGTACTTGTCGTATTCGGCGTAAAAATCTTCGTCCGTATAGACAATCACAACGTCTTCCGATGGGCTTATATACTCATCATTTGCGTAGTGAGTACGCAAGATCTGACGATAGGACAGAGTTTCGTCCTCAATAAGCGAGAAGGCTTCTCGATACTCAAGAACAATCGCAAGCAGAAAAACAAATACGACCGTAATAATATCGTAACGCTTCCCTGGTTCGCCCATAACCTGCTCTTGTGTCACAAAAAGAAAGCCCGCAAGCATCTTATAAGATACTCGCGGGCTTTTACATCCCTCTTTCAGTTAGCAGTTTAAAGCAATCAGTAACTTGCTAACTGTACAACAGGTGCTTAGAAATCTTCTTCCAGCGCCGCATTGTACAAACGCGCTTCACTCTCTCTTAGATTACTTAGCTTAAGATTCTGATAAGACTGTATCAGGAGTGGTCGCATATCATGGTCATCCGGATTCTCAAGAAAATATTCCCGATAGGCATCCATGGCAGCAACATGCATGCCTTGTTCTTCAAGGAAGTTAGTATGCATAAATACATCATCGCCAAACATTGACAGCATCTTGGTTACTTCAGCATCCTCATCACCAGACATTACCTTAAAGGCGCTGTCCTTTCTGGGGATGTATACAGTACCGCCCTTGTCCAATACTTCTACACGATAGGTATGCTCTCCAGGCTCAAGGTCATTGACCGTAAATCTGATCATTTCTGAGGTGGACTGTGCAGGCACATCGACTGCATCTCCATTAATAACGAGCCGATAGGAAAACTCCGGACACGCATTTCTCCATACAATGTCCGGATGCGAAGCAGATACCGTGACGTTTCGTATCGTTCTTACCTTATTATCACAAACGGGCTCATCACCCTTATTTATGTTTCTCCGTACGGTCGTGTAACGCTGCGCCTTGGCAAACTTATTCATCAAACTCTGAAAAAGACTGCTAGATTCGTCTTTTTCAGGTGTCAGATTACCCGACACCAGTTGAACAAGACCACCTTGGACCTTAATTTCGCTACTACTTCCCAACTCCTGGGACTTGCCAGAAGACTGATTAATAATTTTCCCCGATCCATCGGCACCCGTACGAATCAAATAATTATCAAACAGATACTTGGTCCGTCTAATTGGCACCCAGCGGGTACCATTTCTACTATATTCAACCTTACCCTCAAACTGCACCAATTTGGCAACAGGAGGGTTTTTGCTAAATGCCACCTGGGAAAAACCCATACAGATGGACACCAGCAACACTCCTAAGCCCACAGTTTTAAATTTCATTACATTCTCCTCGAATCCTAGCCCGGTTATATCTGGTTCAGTGTCCAAACCCTTTGCTCACTACCAGTTGTGCGACGTCAGCCACCATGGTACCAAATGACCTGATTCACTAAGAGACACATC
>CAJWQG010000052.1 GCA_913045175.1 uncultured Gammaproteobacteria bacterium
GGAGGAGACTACAGGCTCCGTAGAGAGCGAGGGCAGCCGGGAGGGCCGAAACGCAGCTGCCTCAGAACAGGTACCGCCAACCCTCGAAACCTAATTTGCCCGCCAGCCAGCAAGAATCGACGATAGCAGGTCCATAAAGGCGAGGGGCTGATCGAGAAAGAGGTGATGCTGGGCGTCAGCGAGTTCATGAACATCCAGAGCTGGCTGAAGTTCCTTCATGTATTGGGCACTTTTCGAAGTGAACGACTCACTGTTTTCACCGTAGATAAGGGCGCACTTAACTGTCAGCGCCTTAAGATCGTCTGCCAAATCCCCCGTATACTGCATCCGTTCATTCAATTCCTCATCGAATTTCCAGATGAAGCCCTCATCGATAGCATCAATCGAGTGGCGTGCAATATATTGCAACAGGTATTCATTTTCGCATTGCTGTGGTGGTCGTAGTCTAAACCGTGAGCGCGCAATCTCCTTGCTGGAATAGACCTTGGGTCTGGACCATCGTTCTACTTCTTTGGGTTTTTCCTCGTCCGGGTGTTTAACACCCGAATCAACCAGCACCAATCCCTTAAAACGGTTTGGATTCGAAGCAAATGTACGCAATGACATCATTCCCCCGAAGCTGTGAGCGACAACCACAGTGTCTTCTGGCATCTGCATCGCATCGGCAACCGCAACAATTTCGGCAGCAAACAGATCTGTACTGTAGTCGTCCCGGTGATCACTATCGCCCATCCCTGAGAGATCAAGCGCTACTGTTTGATAGTCATCCTTGTATGTTGGAGCGATAAAATCCCACCAGTGGGAATGGGCTCCGTGACCATGGACAAATAATAACCCAGGTTTCCCCACATCACTCCAATGGCGATACTTGATATCTGCATCGTCTACTTCAACAAAACCAGCACTCGACTCGGTCTCTGTCGATTGCCAAAACCAATCCGGTATATCCGACATCCCAATTGCTCCGGGTTCCTCGAAACCTCATTGTTCCTAAGGTTGTTGATAATTTCAATTGCCTTGACCCTGGCCAGGAGCTTGGCCTATCCTGCGGGTACAACCAGTGGAGAATCAGCTATGCCCGAACCTACCATCGCCCAGAAGTCACCCTTTGCTGTAGAGGTGGAGGAAGGTAAGTCCTATTACTGGTGCGCCTGCGGAAAAAGCGAAAATCAGCCATTTTGCGACGGTTCTCATCAGACGACCGAGTTTTTGCCGGTCAAATTTGACGCGTCGGAGACGAAAACCATGTATTTCTGCGGCTGCAAGAGCACCAAGGGCCAGCCCCTTTGCGATGGAACTCACAATAGCCTCTAGTCGACCAAACTACAGATAGCACCCACACTTAGGCGTCCACAGAACCTCTATCCCTTCCCTGGGAACATATAGGCAAACTGAAGCAAGGTAATATTGCCTTAAGCTTGCGATGCCAGAAATCACAGCAGAAACCGACTCAGCGCAGGACCATGGTTCCAGGGAGAACTCCAACGAGCGCTCCGAGGGCAGTTCCAACGAGAACTCCAATGATCTTGAACTTCTAGACAAAGCCCTACAGGACGGCAATCTAAAGCAAGCCAAGAAAATACACGCGCGCATTCAGAAATCTCCAGAAGCTAACAACTTCTCACGCAAGGTACGAGATAGGTTCCGCTCGCTAAGTCACAAATTAAAAGAGCTTGAAGATTGGCAGATCTACGCCACCTCACCTAAGCGACGTGTTCTCTGTGAAAAAATGGAGGCCCTGGTCACGTCCGAAGACCATCCAGAACAAAAGGTGAACGAGATCAAGCGCCTGCACAAGGACTGGCAACAACTGGGCCCATCGAACACAAGAGAAGCTCAACGCCTATGGTCAAGATTCAAGTCCGCTAGTGATAAAGCCTATGATGTCTGCACAAATTACTTTAAGCAGAGAGAGGAAGTTCGAGAACAAAATCTGGCTCAACGCAAGGACGTTTGCGCCGAGATCGAGGAGTTTGCCAAGAATACCAACTGGTTCTCCGTAGACTATCGAACCGTTGCCGACCTGATCAATAAGAGTCACAAAAAGTGGCATCAGTACAAAGACATTCCCCATAAAGAACATCGGGCGATCAACGAGCAATTCTTTACTCTGCTCGAACCAATACAACAAAAGCTAGAAGAAGAGCAACAACGTAACTATGAGCGAAAACAGGATCTCATTGACCAACTGCAATCAGCCATCGACACGACCGATGACGTGGAGACGCTGGTCGAAAAAACCAAAGAGAGTCAAATAAACTGGAAAGGAATTGGTGTCACCCAGCGAAATGCAGATCAAAAACTATGGAAAAAATTTCGTCGTTTGTGTGATCGGATCTTCTCTCAGCGAGATCAAGCAACCAAGCAGAAACGAATAGATTCCAAAACGGCCCAGAACGCAGCCAAAAAGATCTGCGACGAACTATCAAAGCTACTTGACCAGGATTTCAGCAAAGAGCACTTTCAAGCGTTGCGTTCCGAATACTTCCAGTTAGACAACCCGCCACTGCAGCAAGAGTTCAACAAACTCGTTAATCGAGCAGAGCAACGCATTGAAGAATTATACGAACTCGAAATGGTTAGCGAAATAAAGCGCAAAGCATCCATATGCAACCTGCTCGAAGAGCGCACGTACAATCTCGAGCAGGCGAACGCTGGCTGGCAAAGCGCCATCGCCTTGCCTAAAAGCGTAGAACAGCAACTTAAGGACCGTCTAAACAAGGTTACGGACGAGAATGGCCTGCCTTCAATAGAACGCGTCTGCGTAGAAGTTGAAATGCTAGCAGGTATCGAATCACCAGACTCTAAAGCCATCAGGATGGAAATCCAAATGGAGAAACTTCAAAAGGGTCTTGCGGAGGGTATTAGGGAAGACCGCAGCAAGCAGCAGCAGTTTAGGGATCTTCAACGTTCTTTCTATTGCCTGCCGTCAGCACACCAGGGGTGTTTCGTTGAACGATTCCACACCGCCGAACAGCAATTGGAAAAGCGATTCTCCCTAAGTTAGTAGTACCTCAACTCTGGCACCACCAATCTTTGACTCTTCTATGGAAATAGTGCCGCTGTATCGCGCCACAATCTCAGCAACGACAGCCAGGCCAATGCCTTGTCCTGCTTGATGAGTGTCCAAACGAGCACCACGCCGCAGCGCTGATTCTTTATCACTGATACCCGAGCCGTCATCCTCAACAACAATCTGAAGGCTTGCTTTCTCATTAACAGCGGCTTCACATTCTGAAATTTCCAAGGAGACGATACTACTTCCGTATTTGCAGGCATTGTCTAAAAGATTACCCAACAACTCCATCAGGTCGCGCTCATCTCCAGAGAAACGCACATCAGCAACTTCAGCATTGATAGCGATCTCCTTATCGGCATACACCTTACGTATCGCCAGTAACAAACGCTGTACTAGTGGCCGCAATGCAATTGGCTTACGAACGAGCTTGGACGATCTTATTACTGCCCGCTCAAGTTGGTAGGAGATAATCTCATCCATGCGCGCAATTTGCTCATCCAACGACTGCCTGGTGGTGTCTTTTTCAGAGAGACCCGCGGCGGTGCCCTTGATGATAGCCATGGGAGTTTTCAGACGATGCGCAAGGTCGGCAAGCGTGGTGCGATATTTCTCACGCTGCTCGCGTTCGTTCGCAAGCAATATATTGAGATTATCCGTTACGCCTTCAATCTCCTTCGGATAATTTCCCTCAAGATGTTCCCGCTGGCCGTCCTCGATTGCCTTGAGGTCATCGGCCAATCGTTCCAGATGTTTCAAACCCCATCGGATTATGGCCGTCTGGACGAGTACCAGCGTTATCACTACTCCCGCGAGCCAACTCCAGAGGTTGTTTCGAAACGCACCTATTTCAGCCTCATAGGGTTCCATATCCTCTACAACGAAGTACCGATAGGCCGTTTGCTCTGACTCAGACGTTTGCCACAACACTTGATAACCAAGGTAGAAATTCTGCACGCCCAGGGCATCAACGAGCACACCAAAGACAGGCGCACCCGCAGTAAGGGTTTGCGGAAGCTGCTTTATTTCATCGGGAGTGAGATCTGTAGCTGAGGTACTACGCCACAACTCATCCGCATCAGCATTCAGAACAATGCCTTTAAGACCCGAGCCCATGCGATTGAATCGAGGTTCCTGCAGCTCTTCGGCAAGCATGAGATCTCCATCTGTTTCATCACTGACTGAAAGGAGGCCATAAACGTGGAGTAGTAGTTTGTCCTCGACTGATTGCTCTGCACTGCTTTTGAACGCGCTATCGAGAACAGCACCCATAAGACCCAGAAAGATCAGCAACACCAGGCTGGCGGCCGCCAGCATCCGGCTTCTTAGACTATAGGAGTCATTCACCGCGTATCTCCCACAGGAAATCAGGCTTCAAGATTGAATCGATACCCTTGCCCGCGTACCGTTTCGATTGGCTTAATCTGATTCTCAGGATCAATCTTCTTACGCAGGCGGCCTACGAAGACCTCGATCACGTTACTATCACGATCAAAGTCCTGGTCATACAGATGTTCTGTAAGATCGGTTTTTGAAACCACGTCTCCGGGATGGAACATCAGATACTCCAGGAGATTGAACTCATACGCGGTGAGATCAACTCTACGACCTTCTACCTGGACTCGTTTTCCTTTGCTCTCAAGTCTAAGAGGACCAAGCGCTATCTCTGGCTTGAATTGACCAGATGCTCTGCGGGTAAGCGCTTCTAACCTGGCTAAAAACTCCTGAACATGAAAAGGCTTTACGAGGTAATCGTCAGCACCAATCGCAAGTCCATCTACCTTGTCCTGCCAATCGCCTCTGGCGGTAAGAATCAGAATCGGATAATCCTTACCGTCTCCTCTTAACTGTTCAATTATCTCTGTACCCGAGATACGCGGCAGCCCAAGATCAATGACAGCGATATCATAGTGATACTTTTTACCTATATACAGACCTTCGAGACCATCTGCAGACGCATCAACCGTATAACCATGCTGTTCCAGCAATTCAACCAACTGCTCACGCAAGTTATCTTCATCTTCAATAAGCAACAGGTGTTGGGCCATATCGTCACCTACTCAAAAAGATCCCTGCTGACGCCGTCTACATAGATATACTTCACGACGCCAGCTTCAGATAATGTTTTGACCTTGTAAATTGGCGTTCCCCTGCTCTGCTTGAGCTCGATGCTCAAGATTCTACTACCGGGATTCGCGCGCTTTACCATCGCCGCGACCTGCCTATTGGATACGATGGGGCGCTTTGGCTCGCCTACAAAATTTGATTTATCGGTCGGAGGTTTGGGCTTTTCCAGCGCAGCAAAAATCTGATGATGCAGGCGCGACTGCGCCATCACGTGCGATGACGCCAAAACAAAAATTACAACTACAATCCAACGCATCAGTTTCTCCGCGACCGGGTCTTCTCCGCGACCGGGTCTTCTCCGCGACTAGGTCGCCGGCGACACCGCGTCTCTTAACCGAATAGTATCACCGGGGTCCGTCTGTCTGCGAGTGACATAGGTCCGGTTGTTGTATTCGTAATGAACCCTGTATCCAACCAATCGTTCTTCCTGGTAACTCTCGTGAACCACTTCAAAATGCTGTTCAGTCGTATAACCAACTGTGTGGTTGGAATAAGCGTGATTTTGTTTTTTATGAGACCGATGGCCGCTGCCATAGTAATTTCTATCAATATCGTTGTTTACAATACTCTGACCAATCGTCGCTCCCAGGACAGCACCCACCAGTGCACCTACCTGCTTATTCTTCTTTGAATGGCCTAGTGCATTGCCAATCGCTCCGCCTACAACACCACCAAGGATCAACGGTGTTGCCCCTGAGCTGCTCCGCGAAGTTCGATAGTGCTGCGGTGAATTCTGGTGATACCCGCTTCTGTACGCTGGGACCTGACTCGCCCTACACTCTTCACGTGGTACCGACACATGAACGGTCTTCATTATGGGCTCCGCGCCAAGCTCCGTACCGTACCGTATTCATAACTCACGTTAGAACTCGCAAATACCACGTGACTAAACACCAACAGACTTACCAGGACCATGATTCTCATCGTTTCGCATCTCATTCTTATGAAGAATGATCAAAGCGTACCCCGTACTGACTGAATACAAGCTGAACCGCTTTAAATTCAAGTATTTACAGCGCTGATGCCATGGTCTTTATTCAGATGAATCACGATATTGCCCGCATTTTCCTTTAGCATTCGCTCAGTAATGCGCTGGTAATACATGATGAACGTCCTGACTTCAGACTCGCTCATAATGCGTCGACCGGTCGGTATTTCAGACTCCTGCTGCAAGCGCCAACGAAAGACCGCCTCCATATTGGGTACCGCAAGAAATACCGACAGATTGTTGGCAAAGCACCGCTGATACTCTTCTGATACAAGCGCTTGATTGACATAGCGGCGCCATAGAAGCTCAGAGTCCTCTTCTGCCTCCAGAGAATTGACCGGTTGCTGAAGGTCAGCATCCGCGCATGCTTTTGCGCCCCAGCACCACCCTTCCAGAATGAGAACCTGTGGCGGGGTTACTACTCGCTCATCGAGCGCGCGATCATCATCACCTTTATTAAAAATCGGAACGGCGCAGTCTTGCCCTGTCGATAGTGTACTTATCGCGTCTTGTAAGCGCTGAATATCGTGGGTACCGGGAACACCACGCACTGCCAGCATCGGATGAACATCTTCTCGCAGCGCCAATCGTTCGCGACGTGTCAGGTAAAAATCATCAATCGACAGTACTTCTGAAGACAGCGCATAAACCGATTGTAGTACCACGCGAATCATCTCGGTGATGGTCGTTTTTCCACTGCCCTGCGCGCCACCCACACCTAAGGTAATCATTCTATCCCGATAGCGCCCCGCAGCAGCTTCTGCCACGGAACAAACCGCCTCGTAGTATTCCAGTGCCCGCTCTGATCCAATTCCTTTGGGTTCTGCCAACTGTTTGAATGTTTGAAAGAACTCCATTCTGTTCAACTTCGCGACTCCCGCTCAATTTCTCTTCGAAATGGTGGCAATGCATTTTGCAAACGACTTCCGTAACGTTTGGTTACGAGACGCCGATCAAGAATTGTGACTGAGCCGTAGTCGGACTCTGTTCGCAACAATCGTCCGCATGCCTGGACCATCCTTAGCGCAGCATCAGGTAGCATAACTTCCTCAAAAGAGTTGCCTCCCTGGCTTTCTATCCACTCTGCCAGCGTCGCACCAACAGGGTCGTCCGGTACCGCGAACGGGATCTTGCAGATAACTACGTGGTTACAATACTCGCCGGGCAGGTCAATGCCCTCCGCGAAACTGGCAAGACCAAAAATACAGCTGCTCTCTCCTTGATCAATCCGTTCCCGATGGGTTCTCATAATTTCCGATCGCGTCAGTACTCCTTGCCTTAAAACCCGCGTTGAAAATTCCTCATCGAGTAAGGACATCACGCCCAACAGCTGTCGCCAACTGGTGAACAACACCAATGACGCGCGCTCATTTCGGACAAGTTCCGGGATCATCGAGGCAATTTCAGTCGTATGAGCATCCGGTTCACTAGGGTCCATACTCATTGCAGGTATGCGCAAGACACCCTGTTCCTGAAAGTTGAAGGGACTGGGTAACGTAACGAACTGACTATCAGGATGGATTCCGGACCGATTTTTGAATCGACTAAAATCTCCCCCGACGGAAAGTGTTGCAGACGTAACAACCACCCCAAAAGAACGTTCCCACAGAAGTTCCTGCAAGACATCACTAACGGAAATTGGACTCACGTGAAATTGAATCTCAAGCGTTTCTTCTGGCACAAAGACGAGCCAGCGGGCATTCGGTGCTCGATCAGTCGAATCTGACTTACTGAACAACATCCACAATCTGACAGAAGCCTCCATACGAGTGGAGATTCCTGACACCATCGCCAAAAAATACTCCTCTTCGTCAGTTCCTCTATCGTCTTGAAAGTGACGATCCAGGTTATCTTTGATTCCTGTGAAGAGGCCACTCAATTGCTCAAACCGGTGTGCGAGCTGCACCGAAAGATCGCGTATCTCCTGGGGAATAATTCCCATCTGAAACCTGAAAGTAGGCCTATCACCACCGGACGCATCTTCCTCGAAGTCCTGTACTAAAAGACGCATCTCGTTCAACAATGCCATCGTGTCGACAATTGAACGTTCGACATCACCACTAACTGATTTACTGACTATCCCAGCGACCCCTGCCTCCAACTGATGTACAGACGCAGGAAGCTGCTCCAACCACTGTTGGGTTGAGTGCAGTTGCAGAAAACTGGAAAAATGGTTTGTTGCCTTGTCTGGCAAATGGTGCCCTTCGTCAAAGATGTAGATAGTGTCTTCGGGAGCAGGTAGCACTGCTCCACCGCCCATCATGAGGTCAGCCAGCACCAAATCGTGATTCGCGACAATGCAATCTACGCGATGGATCTGCTCCCTTGCACGATAGAAGATACAGTTGTCGTAATGAGAACACTGCCTTCCAGTGCAGCGGGAATGGTCCGTACTAATCGGTGTCCACGTCTGATTACGTAGCTCGTCCGGCCAGTCATCGCGATCGCCATTCCATTCACCTCGACCAAGGCGGTCCAGCATGGTCTGATACAGACTGCGGTCCAGATCTCCTTCTTCATCCGCAAAAAGGGCAAAAGACTGGTCAAGCTCCTCGGTCTGCTGCAACGTCTGATCCAACCGCGCGAGACACAGGTATCGTCTTCGCCCCTTGGCTAGCGCGAAGGTTACATCCAGATTCGCGTGCTTTCGAATGTCTGGAAGATCCTGGTAGGTCACCTGTTCCTGCAGGGCGACAGTGGCTGTCGATATGACCAGTTTTTTTCCCGCTGCTTTCGCCACCGGTAGTGCAGCGATTGCATAGGCAATGGTTTTTCCAGTACCTGTACCCGCCTCCACGACACAGGAATTGACTGGCGACAAGCGCTGTCCATCTTCATCCGTTTCAATACCGCCGAGCGTTCGAGCAATCTCAGCTATCATGAGCTTCTGACAGTATCTGGCCTTGTATCCCTTTGCATCGAGGAGCCGGGTGTACGCCTCCTGAATCTCTGTTTTTAACTGTTCAGAGAGTGCGGAATTGGACTTGCTGAGATTAGACATGCTTCAGAATATTAGCATGATCCCCGATGACCAAGGTTGCTTACAATTCAATTACAAGTCTCGGTTGCAAAGGCGGAGTGATGCTCCCATGATATCTAAATAGTATGAGGGAAAAACCATGAGTGATGAATGCAGGAAAGCCAGCGACCGGCGTGCTTCAGACAGAAGAAACGATGATAGAAGAGTCAATGACCTTGTGACCGAAGTAGAACGTCGTCTGGCATCAAGGCGAAACGAAAGTCGACGAGCAGCGGCTCGATGCCACTAACCCCAACCAAATAGACGCCTCAAGAACCCTCTGTTGAGCTTTTTCTCGCAGGTTTGAAGCTGGCGCGCGTACATATTGCTACGACCTGTAACCTTTGTCGCAACGTCTTTTAGCCACTGTTTTTTCGAAAACGAGCGTTTTCTGAACCCTCCCTGCCCCTCATGGTAAGCAAGGTATAGGTGGTATGCGTCTGTCTTCTTTATTTTATTTTTACGCTGACTTTGATCGTTATACCAGCCAATGAAGTCCATCGCGTCGCCAAAGTCGTCCCGGTCCGCGCCTCTCCTGCCGGAAGACTTCTTGTAGGCTTTCCAGGTCTCATCGGTCGCCTGAGCAAAGCCAAACGCACTTGCCGGTCTTGGCCCTGGAAATATCCACAAAATTTTCTTACGGGGCGGCTTCGCTTTGGCGCGAAACCCAGATTCCTGATGAGCAAATGCCATCATGACGGGGATAGCGGTCCCCCATCGCCTTGAAGCCTTACGCGCCTTTTTGTACCACCCTTTCTTCTCGCCAAAAATGGCACAAATGTCATCCTGGTTTTTTGGTGGGGCTGATGAACATCCAAGTAAAGTTACAAGGCAGATGGTTCCAATTAGAAGTTTAAGCATTATGTTTTACCAACAGTTGTAGTAATTCGTCCTCGGTCATTACTGAAACTCCAAGCGACTGTGCTTTAGTCAGTTTCGAGCCTGCAGCATCTCCAGCAACCACACAGGTAGTCTTTGCAGATACGGATCCCGCGATTTTAGCGCCCAGGGACTGTAATCTGGCCTTCGCTTCATTTCGAGTTAGAGAGGACAGCGTACCCGTGAGGACCCAGGTCTGCCCCTCCAGCACCTGATCCAGTTCACGTTCGGCCTCCACCTCCCAGTGAATGCCACCAGCAACCAACGCCTCTATCAATTGGTCGTTATCCTCATCTTGCAAGTACCTAACTATTTTCTCCGCAACAATCGGGCCTATATCAGAGATTGACTGAAGATCATCGATCGTCGAGTTCCGTAACGGCTCAAGCTCTCGAAAATGATCTGCAAGGCTCTTGGCTGTGGACTCGCCAACCTCTTCTATACCAAGCGAGTAAATGAACCTCGCGAATGTGGTTTCTTTACTATTCTCAAGCGCGGCAAGCAGATTATCTGCGGACCTGGCACCCATCCGCTCCAGCTCGACCAACTGTTCTTTTGTCAGGCCAAACAGATCGGCGGGCGTCTCTATCAGCGAGGCCTCAACTAACTGCTCCACTAGTTTTTCTCCTAACCCCTCAATATCCATCGCCAAGCGGGATGCAAAATGGCGAATAGCCTCCTTGCGCTGACCGCGACAACGACGGCCGTTAATACACTTGGCAATTACCTCTTCACGAACAATATCTGATCTGCACGCCGGGCATGCCGTTGGCAAGACAATCTTTCGTGCGTTCTCCGGTCGCTTATTGACCAAAACCGATACTACCTTCGGTATTACGTCTCCAGCTCGATGAATCACAACAGAGTCACCTACCATCAAATTGAGTCGCTCAACCTCATCCATATTGTGGAGTGTGACGTTGCTAATGGTGACCCCACCAACCTTGACTGGTTCGACACGCGCCACCGGCGTTATAGCGCCCGTTCGTCCAACCTGAAACTCCACCTCCCGTAACGTAGAAATACCCTCTTCTGGTGGAAACTTATGCGCTATCGCCCAACGGGGCGTTCGGGTTAATACACCAAGTTCAGCTTGAAGATCCATACGATCGACCTTGAATACGACGCCATCAATATCGTAATCAAGTGATTCGCGGTGATTGAGGATTCCTTCAAAGAAACTACTACATCCTTCAGCACCGGTACGCACTTCTATCAGCGGGTTGGTTCGTAAACCCCAGGTTTTGAGACGTGAGATGATTTCGCTATGTCTTCCCGGTAACTGACTACCTTCGACGAGGCCCACGCTATAGCAGAACATCGACAATTTTCGTTCCGCAGTCTGCCTGGCGTCCAATTGCCGCAAACTACCAGCCGCCGCATTTCTCGGATTGGCGAAAGTACGTTCACCTTTCGATTCCGCCAGTGCATTCATTCTGTTAAACGCAGACCGAGGGAAATAGACCTCCCCTCGCACCTCAAGTCGGGATGGATAGTCGTCTCCACGAAGTCTCAACGGAATAGATTCGATGGTTCGCACGTTCTGCGTAATGTCTTCGCCGGTAGTGCCGTCACCCCGGGTAGCGCCGCGCACCAGTTTGCCATCCTCATACATCAGGCTTACCGCAACACCATCTATTTTGGGCTCACATGCGAATTCTATGCTCTCGCTAGTTTTGAGGCGCGTGGTGATACGCTTCTCAAAATCCACAACGTCCTGCTCATCAAAAGCATTATCAAGAGACAACATCGGTAGCTCATGGGTGACCTGGGAATGAGAAGTTAGCGGAGTAGACCCCACTCTCTGGGTGGGAGAGTCTTCAGATACAAGCTCCGGGTGCTCAGCTTCCAGTGCCTTGAGCGCCCTGAACAGGGCATCAAATTCAGCGTCAGAAATCTCTGGTGCACCAAGGGAGTGGTAGGAATAGTTGTGGTGGTTTATTCCGCCTCTGAGACGCTCAATCTCAGCAGCGATGTCAGCTTGCCTGGCCACGTTACAAAGTTAAATATTTACGCCGAGTGGCGAAACTGAAAATCGCGAATTTCCTGGCGACAGTGTTCAATGGTTTGCATCGTCATCACGCTTCTGGTCTGATCTTTGATAGTCCCACCAAGCTCCTCGGACAAAACAGTCGCCACATTGATTAACTCCTCAAATACGTGCTCAGGGTCCGCCAGTTCATGCACACGCATAAACATGGTAATCCCTGGTGTCTGCATACTATCCATATCGGCCAAATCAAAAGTGCCGGGTTCAACTGCATTAGCAAGACTAAATTCAGAAAACCCATCCTCATTAATGCGATGGAAAACGTTCATGTCGCCAAAGGACATATCGAGATTTACTAACGTTTCGAGCAACTGCTGACCATTGAAAAATTCGTCATCGGCCAGAACGTTAATAACAATAAACTTCTCGGATTGATCAGCTTTGCGTGCTGGCGGCGCTTTCGACGGCGTCCCGCCTACGCTGTCAGTTACACTTACACTCTCGGCCGTATCTGCAGCAGTAGACTCTGCCACCGAATCTGCCGCAGTATCCTCCGCAAAAGTATCCTCCGCAAAAGTATCCTCTGCAAAAGTATCCTCTGCAAAAGTATCCTCTGCAAAAGTATCCTCTACAGAAGTACCCTCTACAGAAGTACTCTCTACAAAAGTATCCGGGAAATGCATATCTTCAAGCGCATCCTCCAATTCCTCTTCAAGTACTCCCGCTAATTCCTCTTCGAGAGCTTCATCGGCTTGCTCCTCGACCGACCTACGTTCAACTGGCTCCATCAGGACTGGTACATCCTGGGAAGAATCTAATTCCGCAGTTTTGATAATGCGCGCACCACCATTTGGCAGTTCGGCTTTAAACAAACTCAGATCATCTACTTTGCCTTCATCCCCGGGTTGAGACAAAAAGTTTTTGTCCAGTGCCATCTTGAGATTGTTACGACTGTTGCGCATTCTCCAATAGCCATGCAGCAGAACAACCACGATGAACACGGGGCCCAGGATAAGTAACCATTGTCTTAAGTCGAATTCCACAATCAATCTACCTCAAACGGCAACCATTGCTACAGCTTCTTCCATGTCTACAGAAACCAGGCGTGAAACGCCCGGCTCATGCATCGTGACACCCATCAACTGTTCACCCATCTCCATGGCGATTTTATTGTGCGTAATGTAAATGAACTGCACTGTCCGTGACATCTCTTTAACCAGCTCTGAATAGCGGCCTACATTCGCATCATCCAGGGGTGCGTCTACCTCATCCAACAGACAAAATGGCGCTGGATTGAGGGAGAAAATCGAGAACACAAGCGCGATAGCTGTCAACGCTTTCTCGCCACCCGACAGCAAATGGATGCTACTGTTTCGTTTCCCGGGAGGTCTGGCCATTAGCCCTACACCAGTATCAAGCAAATCTTCTCCCGTCATCTCGAGATATGCGTGACCACCGCCAAACAGCTTTGGAAATAGTTGTTGCAACTTGCCATTTACTTTCTCGAATGTTTCTTTGAAGCGCGTCCGGGTTTCAACATCGATTTTTCTAATCGCGTTCTCCAGAGTCGTCAGGGCTTTTTCAAGATCCTCGTTCTGCGCATCAAGGTATTGCTTCCTCTCTGACTGCACCTTGAAATCGTCAATCGCAGCAAGATTAGGGTTGCCCAGGCGCTGAATTCTATTGCCTACACGACGCAACTGGTCTTCCCACTCTTCCTCGTTCGCTTCCTGGGGCAATTCCTGCAACACCTGATCCAGGTCAGCATTCTCTTCCATCATCTGTTCCTTGATGGCCGTTCTTCGAACTTCAAGGGTCTGATGCTCCAACCGAGTTTCTTCAAGACTTGAACGGATTCGGTCAAGACTCTCGTCGAAACCGCTGCGTTTCTGCTCTAACCCCCGGATCTTAAATTCCACAGATTCAGAGTCCTTCCGCACCTTAGCTAACTCGTTTTCTACCTGAAGTCGTTTCGCCAGATATTCATCAAGTTCCTGTTTCAACGTTTCCTGCGGAGACTCACTCTCTTTAATTTCCGTTGTCAGCTGTATTCGCCTTTCATCCAGGTTACGCTGCTGATCTTTAAGTCTCGACGTTGCCTGTTCAACAGAAGTGATCTGTGCTTCGAGCGTTTGTATTTTCAGCGCCAGGTCATGGGCTGACTCTCGATGGAGCTTCGCCTTACTCCGGGCTTCATCCAGTCGACTCTGAATCGTTTCCCGCTCAGCAGCTAACTCAGGTCTTTTCAATGCGTCCTGCTCCATGCGATCCATGGCCAACTGAAGCTCGTTTCTCGCGTCACTCAGCAGCTCTCTATCCTGCTTAAGTTCCTGCTCGCAGGACTCGATACCTTCCTCAGCCCGTGCAATATCAACCTTGATCTGCTCCGCCTGAACCCTTTTGGCACCTAACTGGGCACGGGTCTCCGAAAATGCTCTCTGTTGTTCTGCCATTCTGGTCTGTTGGGCGTCACGATCAGCTTCAGCCTGAGACAATGCAGCCACACAGGAATCAAGCTCAGCCGCTCCCTGGTCGACTGCCTGACGTAATCCAGTGATCCGCTCATTAAGCTGATCCAGCTCGGTCTGTCGTCGAATAATGCTCGCCTGGTCATCCGTATCTTTTGAGACCCGCAACCAGTTGCTGCCAAGCCAGATACCATCTTTCGTCACTACCGATTCGCCGTCTGATAATCCATCACGCATCGCAAGCGCCGCTTCCAGCGAGTCTGCGGTATAAACGCCATGCAACAATCCGGAAACATTGACGTCGCCACTTACTCTCGAGGCAAGCTGGTCTGATTGCACAAACGTCGCTGCTGTATCCGTAATAAACTTGATGGAACCATTGGTAAAATCTCCCAACAATTCACCGACAGCGTCCAGACCCGGAACGCAAACTGCTTGCAAGCTTTCTCCGAGCACAGTCTCTACTGCCAGCACCCAGTCATCTTCAACTTTGAGCTGCTCAGCAAGCCTGAGATTTTCAGCCAGGCCATGACTGGTTAGCCATGCGACTTCTGCATCATCCTGTTGCCCCAAGGCCGCTTGCTGCAGCGCTTCGAGAGAAGCTCGTCGACCCAGGATTAACTGCAACTCACTTCGGTCGCTATCAAGCTGTTCGCTCAACCTGGCGTTTTCTTCCCGTTGCTGCTCTATGCGCCCGGTGAGCTCCGCAAGTTCACTTTCAATGCGCTCCAGTTGCAGCTCCTGAGTCGCTAACATTTCTTCTAAAGGCCCAATTTCTTGCTCATCGGTCATCCCCTGCATTCGCTCAATATCATCGCGTAAGGAACGCATTCGAATAGTCTGTCTCTCAATCGCCTGTTCCAGATGCTCGATTCTGGACTGTTGCACTTCACCCTGCTTCCGGGCATCCGCAGCAGCATGATTGAACTCATCCCAGGTACTTTGCCAGCGATGCATGGATTGTTCCGCGGCAAGCAAATCCTCACCAGAAGTCTCTTCAAGGTCGCGAAATCTTTGCTGTTCGGGCTGAGTGTCTTCTAATTCTGCTGACAATCGCTCGATGAGTTCCACATCACCGACCAGATCCGCATCAACTTTGCTCCGATTTTCGTCTATGTGTTCCAGATCTCTGAGTAATTGGCCCACCCGTTCGGTCTGATACTGAATGCCATCCTCGATTCGAGCTATCTCAGTACCAAACGCATAGTACTGTTGCTGTACTTCATCACGAGATTCCTCAAGATCCGCGAGTTCAGCGCGAAGACTCTCGATATCGGCGTCCACACGGCGCTGATCTGCTACGGTCGCTTCCTGTTCAGTAGTTAGACGCTGAATACTCTCGTCGGTGACTTTCGCTTCTTCACCGATTGCAGTCCACTTCAGCGCCTGGAGCTGCGCCCTGACCTCTCTCTCTTCTTCACGATATTCCTTATACCGTGCGGCTGCTTTCGCCTGCCTTTCCAAATGATGCAGATTGCGTTCAAGTTCCTCACGCAGGTCACTCAAACGATCAAGATTGTCCCTGGTGTGTCTAATCCTGCGCTCTGTCTCTCGTCGTCGTTCTTTGTACTTGGAAATACCCGCTGCTTCTTCCAGATAAACGCGAAGATCCTCGGGTTTCGCTTCAATAAGCTGACTGATCATGCCCTGCTCTATGATCGAGTAGCTACGCGGGCCAAGACCCGTGCCAAGGAAGATATCGGTAATATCTTTGCGTCGGCACTTCACGCCATTTAGAAAATAGTTGGACTGCCCATCTCGAGTAACCTGGCGCTTGATGGAAATTTCGCTGTAGCCGGCATATTCTCCAACAATACGGCCCTCAGAATTATCAAACTGTAATTCAATGCTGGCCTGACCAACGGGTTTGCGAGAGGTGGAACCATTGAAGATGACGTCAGCCATAGATTCACCGCGAAGTGTTTTGGCGGACGATTCGCCCATCACCCAACGGACAGCATCAATGATATTTGACTTACCACAGCCGTTGGGACCAACGACGGCACAAAGATTACTGGGGAACGGGACTGTTGTAGGATCTACAAAGGATTTAAAACCTGCGAGCTTGATTGCCTGCAACCGCATCTGTTTTTCGCTACCCCGCGGCCATACGCCGGAAAACCAGTATCAAGTTAATTATTCTATTATAAATTCGATACTTACATAAGATAAAAATGAAATTTATTCCTGTTTTTTCTAGAACTGACCCCAACTAATGTTGAGTACATCGATTGCATTTATCCTGCTGGCAATACTGGTTATTGTTGCCCTCCTTTGGCTTGGTCCCAGACCACGACTAAAACCCCATCCCCCTGAGCCCAAAGTACCTGCCAATCACGCACTGGAGGACTTGAAAAGCTGGTTAGAAGACTTGGAATCCTCAGTTCCGCAGCTAACCCCGGGTGCGGAAGCCAATATAAAGTGGGCAAACCCAGATAACCCACAGCAAACTAAGCTGAGTTTTCTGTATATCCACGGATTTTCGGCGACACCAAGAGAAACTTCACCACTTACCGAGCGCCTGGCAACCAGTTTCGCTGCAAACTGCATACATGCACGCCTCGCGGGGCATGGGGTGGAACCAGGCATGACTGCCACCGCAGAAGATTGGCTCCAAAGTGTCGTTGATGCGTGGGATATCGCCCAACGCATAGGAGAGCGGGTGGTCATTGTGGGAACATCTACTGGCGCAACACTATCCGTGTGGCTTGCCCATCAGCCCTTCACTGCCAATAGAATACATGCCGCAATGTTTCTTGCGCCGAATTTCAATGTCAGAAGCAAGTTCTCGTCATTGCTTACCTGGCCCTGGGCACCCCATTGGGTAACATTTCTCCTGGGACGGCACTACGAATGGGAGCCACAGAATGAATTGGAGGCCAAATTCTGGACTACCCGGTATCCTGTGCATGCGCTGATCGAAATGCAGAAAGCTGTGGACTGGTCTCGCGGTGTCGACTTTGCAGATTTTCAGATACCGTTGGCCACCATGTACATGAGAAACGATCCAACTATTGACCCCCATACTGCCGTGGCGGTGCATGAGGCGTGGGGCAGCGAACAAAAGCAACTGATTCCGGTATCATTGGACGGCGATGAAGCTCAGCATGTATTCGTAGGAGATATTACCGCACCCCACCGGGTGGACTGGTGCACCGAACGACTAGCGCTGTTTTTGCGAAACCTGGAGACCTCATGACAAACAAGGAAATTAACCTGGATTTCGATAGAGAAAACCGGACAGGTCTCGCTGAGGCAATCTTCTGCAGCGGTAAAAGTTTCTCGCAACTCCAGGCGATCAGTGAACGCATCAGGGACGACGACAAGCCCATGTTGTTCACCCAGCTATCCGAGGACCAGTTCAAAAGTATCGAAGAATCAATTCCCGGGCTACTACAGTATGACTCGGTATCTAAGACCGCCTATCACAAACCCGCACCCATGAAGGCTGATGAACGAATCGCTGTCGTCACCGGTGGCAGCTCCGACGTCCCTGTCGCACGAGAAGCTTCCAGAACACTTGGTTACTATGGATACCGGAGTCTTGAGATTGATGATGTTGGTGTCGCAGGACTTTGGCGCATTACCAACCGCCTGGAAGAACTGCGGGAAAAACAGATCATTATCTGTATCGCGGGTATGGACGCTGCCCTGCCGACCGTACTCGGCGGTCTGGTTTCCGCCGTCCTGATCGCCGTACCCACATCCATTGGATATGGCATGGCAAAGGAAGGGGAAACGGCACTGCGTTCACTGCTCGTAAGTTGTGCACCGGGAATTACGGTGGTGAATATTAACAATGGGTTTGGGGCTGCCTGTGCGGCGATTCGGGTTTTGAATCAGATACAAAGATGATGGCGCGCCCGGTGCGGTTCGAACGCACGACCTTTGGCTTCGGAGGCCAACACTCTATCCAGCTGAGCTACGGGCGCATTAGTTCTTTTGCAAATTGTACCGAGAAACCGTCCATGGTGCGTTATCCGGTCTGGCCCTCCCTGGCCAGCCGTTCGCAAGACTGCGTTATGCCACTGGCATAACGGTTCTTGCTCACCCTCCGAAGCCAAAGGTCGTGCCGGGCAGTGATCCGATTCGAACCGCACCGGGCGCGCCAACTAATCCACGGCCAGCGTATCAATCAAAAACGCACTACCACGCTTATAGGGTTCAATTGTGACGGTTTTAAGGTACTGATCAAACCCGTGGGCCGAAAAGATACTTTGCACAATGTCTCTCGCCTCAACATTGTATTCACCCTGTGGATCCAGAGACGCACTGGTATCAATCTGAACGGAGATAGCTTCCGGCTGGATACGGCAGCGCACACCCTTCAACGGTAAATGTAGCTGCAGAGATTCCCAAAGCGCCTGTTCCGCTTCATTGATGACGGGCAGCATATCCGCATCAATCGAAATACCGGTGGTGACCCGACTGGACAAACACGGTGCCGCCGGCAGGTCTTGTAGATCCGACAACCCCAGCTCTTTCGCAATCTCGCGCAACTCATCCTTGCTGATATCTCCTTCCACATACGGATGCACGACATGATGTTCCTCCGCGGCAACCAGCCCTGGACGGTAATCACCTAGGTCGTCGGTATTGGTTCCTGATGCAACAGTGAGTTCGGTGTCACGAGACAATGCATCATAAAGGTGAGTCTTGCAGTAATAGCAACGGTTCGCAGGATTGGCCACATACTGTGGATCTTCGATTTCCCCAGCTTCTACCACCTTAAGGTTCCAGCCTTCCTTCTGCGCATAATGTTGGACTCGCTCAGTCGCCTGACTTGGCACTGCAGGAGATATCGCATGAAATATCTCGGTCTCCGGGTTCGCTCGATGCGCCACTACCGCCAAAGTCATACTATCGACACCACCGCTCACAGCAACCGCAAACGGACCCTTCTCTGCTAAAAAACGACTTAATGTATCGAGCTTACTCATATCGTTCTATTTCTCTTCCCTATCCTTTTCGCCCTCAACATAACTCAAAGCCTGTCCTTCGATCCTGCGCCGCATCTCCTCACGCAAAGTAATATTAACAGTTTGCAGATCGTCCATGTCGACCTTGGCAGTTTTACCTCGCGGCCGGTCTGAAACTTTCACACGAAAGTCCTGACCACCGTGATTAATCACCGATTCCTCGCGGCGCAGTTTCGCGCGCGAAACCAGCTGCTTTCTAATACCGAGTGTCGTGGTAGATACAAAACACAGCTCAGTCACAGCCACCTCCATCTCAGGTTTAAGCAACACCCGGACGCTCGTCCCCTGACGCCCCTTCTTTCCGAAGTAGGCTATCTGCAGTACATCCAGCACACCTGATTCTGCGCGAACCTGATCCAAAGCCGCAGCCAAAGCTTCTGGCGTCTGATCATCAACCTCAAATTCCAGCTGTAAAACCTCGTCTGTATCCCAGGCAGGTAAATCAACTCTGTCAAATAGTAGTACGCGAACAACATTCGAAATGCCCGGAAACATCTTGGTACCAAACCCCGTTGCCGACTGACGTAGTGTCACCCCACCCGGAATGCCCTTGGCAGGTGCAAGATATTTCAAAATAGCAGCACCGGTAGGCGTAACACGCTCACCTTCAATTTGGTCATCAAAAAACTCAAATTCCTGAAGTATCAAGCTGGTCGCCGGGGCCGGTATTGGCAACATCCCGTGGGCAGTCTTGACCTGACCTCTACCAATGGGAATCTTCGATACGCTCCAACTGGTCACACCGGTATCAGTAATCAGATAGGCTGCACAGACAATATCAGCAATCGAGTCCCAGGCACCTACCTCGTGAAATGCCACAGAGTCGACATCCTTACCATGAATCTCTGCTTCCGCGATAGCAATAATCTCAAAGATCGCCAGCGCAGCATCCCGAGTCGGCTCACTCAAAACGGAATCCTTCAGGATTTTTTTGATTTCTGAATAATCCCGATGGTGGTGCGCTTCCGTGTCCGCTAACACCTTGAATCGCGTACCCGTCAGCACGCCATCATTGGTTGGCCCGCTCTCCAGACGAACGAGATCCGAAAAGCCAGCGGCGACCATCACCTTTTCCAGATCACGCTCACGCCCAGGGAAACAGTTCAGCATTGCTCCGTTAAACATATCGCCGGATATCCCACCAACTAAATCAAGATGAATATGCATATGATTTCAGTAACTAATCTACCTTGTCTAACTCAACAGCTGATGCGTTGGACCACACAATTCAGCGATAGGAATACTGTGCGTGCAAGCATCCCGACACGGTACTCCATCACAGGACAGACAAGGGCTGGCGTTGTGTGCAAGTTGTTTGTATTCGTCTTTGGCAAAAGAGAAATCCCCGTAGTCGGTCGCGTACATACGGGTTCGCATCACATCCGGAATCGATACGTTATAGGGACAGGCCCCTTCACAATCGTTACATACATGCCGGCAGTAGGTTGTATCCGTCATAGCAGCGTATTGGCGCAGCAAACGCATGTCGTTCTCCGTTAATGCCGATCCTCCAGAGCCACCCAGATATTCATCAATGTCGTCCGTGGACGTCATAGAAATGATCGAGGCGTCCACAACCGGATTCTTCAGTACCCACTTAAATGCTGCCTGAGCGTAGGTTGCCCCCGCCTCCTCATGGGCCCGCATATCGTTGAGTTTAGCACCACGAAGCACCTTCATAGCAATCACACCAACATCTTTCTGTTTCGCTCTTGCAAGCGCTGCCGGCAGTGACTGTTGCTTGGCAACAAAGTCAAAACCCTTAGTCAAAGATTCGTAAATTTCTTCATAGAATGCGGGGTCTTCGCCAAAGTTGGTGGCGACGAGAAGCGCGTCCACCATGTCTTGCTCGACCGCGTAATCGACACATTCCACTAGCCGTCCAGCATGTCCGGAAAAACCACTAAAACGAATCTTGCCCTGACGCTTGGCTTTCTCTACGAATTCGAACCAGTCATCGTTCTTCAGCCGCTCCACATCGTTAACTGCATGATTGAAGTAAACATCTACATAGTCTGTCTGCAGCTTGCGTAGACTGGTTTCCAGCGCCGTCATGATATCTGCACTGGTGTGTTCAACTTTGACGGCTTTCTTAGTGGCAATGTAGACGCGGTCACGATCACCTTTAAGCGCGTTACCAATCACCGTCTCGGATACTCCACGCGTATAGCCCTCAGCGGTATCGTAATAATTCACACCCAGGTTCAAAGCGTGGCGAACCAGATGTTCCTGGCCATCTCGCAGACGACTTGAACCAAAGGATATATCGGAAATTCTAAGACCTGTGCGCCCCAAGGTAACATACTGCTTCACGCCCTGCTGCTGAGGAGTCGGATTGCTCGCCACGGCAGTCTTAAAGGACAGTCCTGATGCCAAACTAGTCAAGGCACCAAAACGCAGGAAAGTTCGACGGTTAATCGGATTCTTCATTTGCTCCTCCTAAATTTGGGGCCAAAAGCCGAAGACTTTCTACAGTATCATACTCAAGTGATATCAATTTTCCATGCGGTTTACCCAGACCGGACAAAGGCTATTCATCTCGCAAATGTAAGTCGATAATAACGATGATTCGCTTCTAGGCCAGTGTCGCAGGCGCCTCATGGTATCGAGGGGTCGAGTTATTGTGATAACTATTGCGCGCGCCTTCATACACATAAGATTCGAATTCGACCCTTCTTTTGCAAGCACGTATCAGTCACTTGCTATATTCCGTAGTTTCTCCATGTTCTCTCATTTAAAACACTCTTATCTGTCATGTTCTGTCTATTGCCAATCCTACAACTTGCTCCACGAGCACGGCTGTGTCAGTGTTATCGGTTTTGAGGGGATTTCGTGTTAATTGATCTACACACCCACTCCATCAAGTCAGATGATGGTAGGGCCAAAGTAGAAAATTACTGTCAGTGGATTAAGTCCAAAGGACTACCCATAGATGGATTTGTTCTTACCGAGCATCGCCAGTTTGATCTTGAGTCAGACTACTCTGATCTGGCCAGTAAGTTCGGACTGGTGATACTGAAAGGTAGCGAAGTAGAAACTGAATACGGTCACGTTCTGGTATTTGGTGTCACTGAAGACCTAATGAGGGAATTCGACTTCACCAGTATACATTTACCGTTGGAGATGGTCATCAAGACCTGTGAGCGCCATGGGGCCGTCGCCGCTCCTTGTCACCCCGGGAGACCGAGGGTTGGCATGTTTGCCCACACAGAGGATTATGGAATCCCTAAAGGTGTGCGAATCGTCGAGATATACAATGGGGGTAGCCGCGAGAATGAGGACCAAATTGCTATCGATAATGCCAAAGAGCTTGGATACCAGGGTATCGGTGGCAGTGACTCGCATATCGTTAGCCATGTTGGACGCTGTGCGACGCGTTTTTCAGCCACCATCGAGGACATAAACGACCTAGTTAACGCTCTTAACAGCGGCCAGTTTGAAGCCGTTAGCCTGAAATGAGTGTCATCTGCATCACGGGCGGTCTCGCTTCGGGTAAATCTACGGCCGCACTATATCTAGAGGAACAAGGTGCAGAGATTATCGATGCCGATAAACTGGGTCACCGCGCTTATGATTCAGGCACACAAGCTTACTATGATGTAATCGCCACATTTGGCGAAGATCTGCGCGCCGAGGATGGTTCGATAGATCGTAGGGTTCTCGGCAAAAAAGTTTTCGGCGATCCTGCACAACTAAAGAAACTAACCGATATCGTCTGGCCCGAGATTCGCAGGCTGGCCCAAAACGAAATCGACGCAAATGATTCGGACACCATCATGGTGCTCGAAGCGGCAGTGCTACTGGAGGCTGGCTGGCAGGATATAGGTGATGAAATCTGGGTAGTAACGGTCGATCCTGAGATCGCGATTACTCGTTGTATGTCGCGTGACGACCTTGAAAAAGAAGCCGTCCAAAGCCGTTTGGACGCTCAGCTTTCGAATGACGAACGTATAGCACAAGCAGATATTGTCATCGTTAACAACGGAAGTGAAGAGGCATTATTGGAGCAATTGGATGAGCAGTGGCACAGATTAATGAGTGAGGAGTGATGCGCGATCAGTGCTACTAGCCCAGCATAGACACTAGCATAAAGGCGGTAATGCCTGCGATTACTACCAGATTGAATATGTTCCTAGTTCTGTTTTCCATGGCAGAACCATAATACGAGGAACGACCCGGTTCAGGAAGAATTGATTGTGTATATCAATATAACGCTTTGTTTAGTTTTTTAAATTCTATGCAGTAACGTAGCTTTGAATTACCAGTAAATTTTTCCTAATGAGTTCAATCGTCTACGCCATCGTAAGCAAAGTAGTGATACTGGAAGGATTTTAACCTGCTTCGATTAAATCTAGAATGTCCAAGCTGTTTAAGGCGGATGCTGACCAGATAAAGGCACTTTTTCTGGTAAATAGGTAGTCCTAGGCAAAATATTCAAATTTCCTGGAAAAGATAAGTGCCAATATCAAGATCAAAACCATCGAGCCAGAAGCTGCTGCAGCGAAAAAAATAAAGCCAAACAAAAAACAGCAGAGCCAACCCTGCCGCGGCCAGCTAATACGGAGCCATCATTACCTCCACTGACTGATGCAAAACGCTCGTTACTGCCGTTTGAAGACAACGGCGCTGTCTTAACCTGCACTACCTCCTTTAGCAGCCGACCAGCCCTCAGCACTAAATGCCTCTGCATTTAGACTCTCACCTAATAAGGGAAATATTATCGGGAAAGTGCGAAAGCCTCCGCCACCTAACACCAGACAACAGCATTATTCTCCTCCTGCCTAATCTCGACGTTTAAAACCAAACAATCATTCTCAAATACTTCCATTGCGGCTTCAGAGTGTACTTGCGAAAGAACGCCCAAATGAGGCATCATAAAAATACTGTCTTTGGCAAGTAACGTAAAACCTTCGGGTTGAAAGGAATCTATTAGCATCATCGCCGTTTGTTGTTTGAAAGGAGCATGAGATAAAACCCCACCAGAGGGACGCCCCCCGAGAAGCAGACTTTTGCTGCCTTTTGCTGATCTAACGCCTAGTACTAACCAGCCGAATATCACCGACGGCGCCGCTCGCAGCGACCAAGCGCCGCTTGCGGCAACGAAGCGCGTGCAGGTCGCGCTGCGCGTGCGCAACAACCCGACGC
>CAJWQG010000053.1 GCA_913045175.1 uncultured Gammaproteobacteria bacterium
CATACGAGATTACAAGGTGACTGGAGTTCAGACGTGTGCTCTTCCGATCTGAAAAACTTACTGACCTTGTTCAGCAAAGTTTAGATCAGTAGCCGCCAACAGCGACTCTCTGTTCTGCGGGCCCACAAGGACTTGATGAACTTCGCCAGCCGGCGAGATCACAATAGTGGTAGGCAGCACTAACGGACGCTCATAGCCAAAGTGAAGATAAGGGTCGTTATCCAGATAAACCGGAAATCTGATACCCATCTCCTTAACGTGCTCCTGCATCGTCTCTGAATCGACAGGTTCAAAGTTCACGCCAAATACTTTGATCGTGTCTGAATAATCCGCTGCAAGCTGATTGAATTCAGGGATCTCATGTCTGCATGGTCCACACCAGGTTGCCCAGTAATTCACCAGGACCCATTGACCCGCCAGATCATCGTAGGAGTGACCTCGACCATTTGAGTCACGAAAATCAGGCTTCTCGCAGGAAGCGAGTAGCAGACAAAATGCCGTCAACAATACCAATACATAAGATTTCACGAACTAGGCCTTCTCCAAGAGCGACGCCACATCAACAGATAGCGCTTCACTATTCTGACCGACAGTCGTTGATAATAATTCTTCCAGATACGGTCCCCAGGGCGCTTTCGAAGCCCCACCATCAGGTAGCGGCCAGGGTAGCAACCGATAAAGGTCCCACAGACTGATCTCCCGAAGGTCGCGCGACAGCACCATAGACCCAACATCAACTGGCCGAATGAATTTGGTTTCGATTAATCTCGAACGGTATTCATTCCACAGGCCAAGCTGAATCCTGTCTGCAAGCGCGGCGATATCTTTTTCATCGACAGACTCCCCTTTCTTATGAGCCCTTTTGAATAGCTCAAGAATATGAAGAACCTGAACAAGAGGCTCATCTCTCAACTGCTCACCCCGCCGCGGAAATACCGTTAGCACTTTGACAAACTCTGCTCCCAATAGGGCAATCACCCAGCATAGGTAGATCCACATAAGCAATAAGGGCACAGCCGTAAAAGCACCGTAAATAACCGCAAAGTCAGTATTGGTCACCAGCAATGCAAACATCAGCTTTGCCACCTCAAAAAGTAGCGCCGCAAAGCATCCCCCCATTAGCGCATTAACGAAAGGAACATTGCAGTTCGGTACCGCGACGTAAATTAATGTAAAGAACGCTGCACCCAGTAACAGGGGCAGGTAATTTACTATGCCTGTGGCTTCAGTCACATTACTGACAAACGGCATCGAGAAAACGTATGTAGAAATGGCAAGTGCACATCCCACAAGTAATGGGCCAAGCGTCAATACAGCCCAGTACATCAACAAGCGCTGAAAACCATGGCGCGGTTCACGAATTCGCCAAATTCTATTAAGGGTTTTCTCAATGGTCATCAGCATCATCAACGCGACAACTGCGAGCAGTATCAGGCTGGGGAGCGACAACTGTCTGGCCTGATTGGAAAAGCTATGCAGGTAATCCTGAACGACTGCGATGTTCTCCGGCACAATATTACTAAACAAAAACTCTTCGACAATTTGCCCTACGCCGCTATATGCCTCAAACAGCGATAACACTGTATAGGTGAGCGTTAATAGTGGGACGATCGCGAACAAAGTCTGGTGAGTAAGTGCCTGTGCTGTTTGCAGGCAGCTATCTTCTACGAACTGTTCCCAAAGGAATTTAAGGAATCGCCGACTGGCTTTCATACCCGGGTAGGCAGGTGATCAGTGAATGATCTTTTCGCGCGGCTCGTACTGAGATCCGATATCAACTTCCTGTTGGTCGCCTAGATCGTCCTGACTGCCGCGAACTTCATATCTCCGTGTGGCAACCTTTCCGTCCAACATCTGTGGTAGTTCTTTAAGAAACTCGTCCATATGCTCTGTTTCCAGATGATGGTGCAGGGCTTCTACGGATTCCCATTCCTGGAAGAGTAACAACGTATTGGGGTCTGACAGACCCACATAAAACTCATAGGAAATACAGCCAAATTCCGCCCGACTTGCAATCGCCATCCGACGCATAATTTTCAGCGCGTCATCTCTTGCATCTTGTTTAAGCGGGAATGTCCCGTGGACAATAATCATCTTTTTGGTCCAGGTTCTATTTGGTCCAGGTTCGTTGCTTTCAATTATACAGCGTTTAATTAAAGACACTACAACTATACATCCATTCGGATAATCGGTAGCTATTCTGGTTCCTTCGCGCTAACTATCCCGATGAACTGCAAAGGGAGACCAGCTTTGGTTTACAGGCATGACTTCAAGCTGGTTGATATTGATGTGCGCCGGTAGCGATGCAACGAAAAACACTATTTCGGCAACATCAGCCGCAGACAATGGCTTCATGCCATCATAAACGGCACCTGCCTTTTCAGCGTCACCTTCAAATCGCACAAGGGAAAACTCAGTTTCACACATCCCTGGCTCAACACAGGTGACCCGCACATTCTTGCCCATCAGGTCCGTACGTAGGTTTCTTGAGAACTGTTGAACAAACGCTTTAGTAGCACCATAGGCATTACCACCAGGATAAGGCCAGCTTGCGGCCACACTACCAATATTCACGACGTGCCCTCCTCCTCGTTCCACGATGCCGGGCAATACAGTCCTCGTACAGTACATCAGCCCTTTGATATTCGTATCCACCATCGTTTCCCAATACCCAACATCAACCTCATCTGCACCTTCAAGGCCCAAGGCCAGTCCAGCATTGTTAATCAGGATTTCAACATCAGAAAAAGGCTCCGGCAAGCTCGTCAACTTTGAAGAAACTGCATCACGGTCACGAACATCCAGTTCCAGGCCATAACACTCGGTTTGGTCTGATAGTTCTTCAACAAGCGCGTCAATTTTGTCTTTTCGCCTGGCAGCCAGCACGAGACGCCTCCCCGCCGAGGCAAATTTTCGAGCACTTGCTTCACCAAATCCAGAAGAAGCACCTGTTATCAATACACTTCCAATCACTTGTTACTCCGCTATTAATCCAATGTTGTTGTTAATCATCTCATGTTTTATTTCATCGAGAATCAGTGGGTCGTCTATAGTCGCCGGAACATCGTAAGGCACGCCATCTGCAATGTTCCGCATTACCTTACGTAGTATTTTTCCGGATCTCGTTTTCGGCAGCCGTTGGACAACCATTAATCGTTTAAGATTCGCAAATGCGCCAATGTCTTTGCGCACATGCATGACAATTTCTCGTTCCAGTTCGTCTGCACTGATGTTCAGGCCGTCTTTGAGTAACAGAATACCAACAGGAATCTGCCCCTTCTCTTTGTCTTCGATTCCTATTACCGCACATTCCGCCACAGCCGGATGAGCCGCCACCACTTCTTCCAATTCGCCAGTGGATAATCTGTGCCCGGCAACATTGATCACATCGTCAGTACGACCCATGACAAACAGGTAGCCCTCCTCATCCACGTGACCACCATCACCTGTGTGATAGTAGCCAGGATGCTGAGTCAGGTATCCATCAACGTAGCGTTGATAGTCACCCCACACCGTCGGCAAGCACCCAGGCGGAAGGGGAAGTCTGACCACAACGTCACCCTCAACTCCGACGTCCAGGCGCACATGATCCTCATCAAGGATCTGCACATCATAGCCAGGCATCGGCAAACCGGCAGAACCCGCTTTGCACTCACTCGGACCCAACCCCAAAGGATTAGCTGAAATCGGCCAACCCGTTTCCGTTTGCCACCAGTGGTCAATGACCGGCACATCCAGGATTTCACAAAGCCAGCGATAGGTAGGTGGATCAGTGCGCTCGCCCGCTAGAAAAAGCGCCCGAAGTTGAGACAGATCCTTGCCAACCAGCAATTCACTATCAGGATCCTCTTTGCGTATAGCGCGAAACGCGGTTGGTGCTGTAAAGAAAACATTAACGCGATGCTCTTCCAGGACCCGCCAGAAAGTTCCTGCGTCCGGAGTCCTAACGGGTTTTCCCTCAAACAGGATAGTCGTACACCCCGTTATTAACGGTGCATAAACGATAAAGGAATGCCCAACGACCCAACCGACATCAGATGCCGCCCAAAAGACATCGCCGGGCGCGGCATCGTAAATTGCATGCATGCTGTAACGCATTGCCACTGCATGCCCCCCATTATCACGTACCACACCCTTCGGCTTACCTGTCGTACCTGACGTGTAGAGTATATACAGCGGATCCGTCGACTTGAGCGAAACGCAGTCAACGCTTGTGGCATCAGCCATCAGGTCATTCCAGTCGAAATCCCCCTTCCCCAGGGTCGCTTCGCACAGGGGTCGCTGGAGGATAACCCGGCGGTCGACCTCATGGGATGCTAATGCAAGGGCCTCTTCCACAAGCGGCTTGTATGCGATTACGTTAGCCAGCTCAATTCCGCAGCTTGCCGTCAACAGTACTTTGGGTTCGGCATCATCAATGCGGCTTGCCAGTTCTCGTGCAGCAAACCCACCGAAAACAACTGAGTGAATCGCGCCGATTCGAGCACATGCGAGCATGCTGATCGCCGCTTCAGGAATCATCGGCAGATAGATCACCACTCGATTGCCTCGACCAACACCCAGCGAAGAAAGTACCCCGGCAAAACGGGCTACTTCATCACGCAACTCAAGAAAGGAGTAACGCCTGACCGTATCGGTCACTGGCGAGTCGTAAATTAACGCTATATTCTCTCCGCGACCCTCCTCTATATGGTGGTCCAGGGCGAGATAGGCGGTGTTGAGCTCGCCATCGACGAACCAACAATCGTTTCCGTTGCTGTCTTTGGAGAGAATTTGTTGTGGAGATTTATACCAGGCGATCCGCCCGGCCTGCGCTTCCCAGAACTCTGCTGGATCGTTCAGCGCCTGAGTAAATGCCGACTCGCAGTCAGTCAATAGTCTATCTTCGAATAAGTCCTGTTAACGTCGTCTTCGGCGGCACTTCATCTCTTTAAGCTGCGCCTTAGTCGGTTGCAATTGAAGCAGCTTCTTATAGGTCTTACTCGTTTTTGAAATCCGTTTGTGAGACACATAAAAATCGACGGCTTTTTGCCACGCGCCTCTGAGGCCGTGCAGATTGATGGACACCGTGGTGTTAACTATTTTGCCGGCCCGGGCGGACATAATGCCGATCTGGAATACTGGTGTTCGCGTCCCGCTCTTTTCTGTTTTCATACGAAACAGAATCCCTCGCACCTTTCCATTCTTGCCAAAGGTCGCTGTTTTCGCCGCCTCTGATTTTGCCTTACTCTGCTTCCTTTCCAACGCGGCGTCTCTTTTTTCGGCAGCCGCTTTTACTTTCGCACGAGCCGCTCCACGAAGCCGCTTACCATCCTTCTTTAACGAAAAATACTCTTGATAGGTCTTACCTGCAATTTGACGCCTCACTCGAAACCCAAGGAAACGGGTTGTATCAAGTAGTTCTACACTCATGTGTTTTACCTGCTGGACTATTATCTTCTGGTAAGTCTTCTAGTAACTCTTCCAATGTTCCCAACGCCACATCTAACCACGCCGCCAGAGCCATCAAAGTACTGGAAATAATACATTAATTGACTACAAATAAAATCGGCTTTCGATATTTTTTTGCCGCACTCCAAAAAAGCATTGGAGCCACTTAACTTTAACAGAAAGCGCGTAAAAGTCCTTGATCTTAGGGGTTTTTGTGAAACTCATGGGCCCTAAATGATATCGTTAGAATATTCCCAACCTGCACGAACGCCCTAACTAACGAGTCCATTTCGTCTGGTATACTTTTTCTCCATGGATGGCCTTTTGGATCACATCGAAATAGAACCTGATGGGGAGGCTAACGCCTGCGTCATATTACTGCATGGACTTGGTGCAGACGGGCACGACTTTGGACCAGTTATAGACGAGATTCACCTTCCAGGGAGTTTGAACGTTCGCTTCATCCTTCCACACGCACCAGAACGTGCGGTCACCATCAATGACGGTGCAGAGATGCGAGCCTGGTATGACTTCATTCCCCACTCAGAATACTCCGGGAACGATGACATTATTGAATCGGCCACTGAGGTAAGAAAGTTTATTCACCGAGAAATTGAAAGAGGTATTCCCCCAAGTCGTATCGTACTTGCGGGGTTCTCCCAGGGTGGGGTCGTGGCGCTGCAAACAGGCCTCCGATTTGAAGAGCGGATCGCAGGCATCATTGCCTTGTCCACCTATCTTCATGACGTAGCCTCCGTTGAAAAAGAACGGACAGACGCAAATCTCGCCATTCCCATCATGCTTGCACACGGCACTCACGATGGTCTAGTCCCAATTATGCGAGCGGCAACGGCAAGGGAGAACCTCACTCGGCTGGGATACGACGTTCGATGGTTCGACTATGCCATGGAACATCAGGTATGTCTGGAAGAGATAGAGGAGATCGCGCAGTTCCTCACAGAGATACTTGGATGAACTTAACGCTGGCAACGCCCACTAGTAGTGCCTGGGTAGAAAACATAGTCACCAATTTCGACGAATTTCTGCTGGATCATGCCGCTAATGAACGCAAAGCAGCGATGATGGCGATGTCACTCGTCGCCCACTATCCAGATCGTCTGGAACTAATGGAGGCCATGATCGATCTGGCACTTGAAGAATTAAATCACTTTCGACAAGTCGTGAGGATCGTCAACCAGCGAGGTTTAGTATTAACGGCTGATGAGAAAGACCCCTACGTGAACCAGCTGAGACATCATTTTCGTAAGGGCAGTGAGCATTATTTCCTGGACCGGTTGCTATCTGCAGCCGTCATTGAAGCGCGTGGGGCTGAGCGCTTCTCACTAGTTGCACAAGCAGTGTCCGATGCACAGCTCACGACCTTCTATTCAACACTTGCCAAATCCGAAGAGAAGCATCATCAACTGTTTCTTGATCAGGCAAGTATCTATTTTGACACTGAATCTATTCTTGATCGCCTGGACGAGTGGTTAGAAATAGAAAAACGTATTGTCGAACAACTGCCTATACACCCCAGACTCCACTGACACCTGGTGAATAACGCTGTACAAAAGTACCTGGCAGGTTACGCGGAACCTGAGGCCAAGATCCTAGATAAGCTCCTGAATTCGACGCTCGAAAACCCAATTTCATCCATCCAGACATATCAAAACTGCCTGGTCATTCCAGCATTTCAGGAGTCCTATCGGGATCTAATCAAAGCGTGGGGACAGCTTCCTGACGACACATTGATCATTCTTGTCATTAACTCTCCTATTGAAGAGGATATTCCGACGATCGCCCTCTATGAGGAATTTCAATCCAACTCGACAACCCAGCACCTGGTGGCAAACCTTCACCTGCTGACTCGTAATTCTGACAAAGACGTTCTTCTGGTTGACCGCTGCCATGACGAGAATCTCATCCCAAAAGCACAGGGAGTAGGCCTGGCACGTAAAATCGGAGCTGATATTGCACTCGCACTTATCGGCAAAGGACTCATCGTTGAACCCAGGATTTCGCTAACTGATGCGGACGTCGCTTTACCGGAAGACTACTTTACGCCAACCATGGCGCCTGACGACGCAGCGCTCGTTTACCCATTTATTCACCACTCCAGTAATGACATGGCAGATACAATTCAGCGCTATGAGATTTCCATGCTGTATTACGTAGCCGGCCTGAAATGGAGCGGTTCACACTATGGATTTACAACCATCGGTTCGCTAATCACAGTGAATCCCGAACATTACGCGAGAGTGCGGGGATTCCCCAAGCGGGACGCCGCTGAAGACTTCTATCTTCTGAACAAGCTGGCGAAGACGGGGACGATCCGGAGTATCGAAACGCCAGTTATTGAAATCGAAGCGCGACGATCAACGCGAGTTCCCTTCGGGACCGGACCAGCCCTCACCAAGATCATTGAAGGGGGCATCGAGGAATACCGTTTTTATCACCCCATGGTATTTCAGGAACTACGCACATTTCTCGACAACTTTTCGGCGCTATGGAGCGTCTCAAACGTAAGGGATCTGTATCAGTCCTCTCCGTTCATTCATCGCTACTGCGAGGAAAGCGAATTCTACTCTTCCATCGAAAGCCGCAAAGAAAAAATCAAGTCCAAACCGGTCTTCGATAAATTTCTTGTCGACTGGTTCGACGGTTTCAGAACGCTTAAATTCATTCACAAAATGCGAGAACACTACCCTTCAGTGGCAATCGAAAACATTACCGATGCACCATTCATCGCGGAACATCACTCTCTAACTCAACTCAGGGAACAGCTGGCGAGGCTATGCATGGATTAACATGCTAAAATCGCCTCCCCGGATACTCCGGCACTAAACAGTAACAATAGCAACAACATTAACAAACAAAACGATACACGTGTATGAATAAGGTATTCATCGACGGTCACGTAGGTACCACGGGTCTTTTGATTCGTGAACGCCTCGAACAACGAGATGACATTGAGTTGTTACGTATCTCCGATGCCGATCGAAAAGTGGCGGACGTGAAAAAGGCAGTCATGGACGAAGCGGATGTCGTCATCCTGTGCCTGCCCGACGACGCCGCGCGCGAGTCGGCCACGCTGGGCGGAACCAGCACACGATTTATTGACGCCAGTAGTGCTCACAGGACTGACCCATCGTGGGTGTATGGATTACCAGAATTGAACAGTGGACAACGTGATCTGATTGTAAGCACCGAGCGCGTATCGAATCCCGGATGCTGGGCCACCGCATTTATTCTTCCCGTTGCACCACTCATTGATAACGGCCTTCTTCCTGAAACAACTCACCTTTCAGTCAACGGTGTTTCTGGATACAGCGGTGGCGGCCGTGGTTTGATCGAGCGTTATGAAAGCCAGCAGAAGGAACAACCGCAAGACCTATGGCATTCAAGACCCTATGCCCTTGGGTTAAGCCATAAGCACCTGCCTGAGATGGTCAGGTACTCGGGATTAGCCAGCGAACCACTTTTCCAACCCAGTGTAGGACACTACCATCAGGGTATGCTGGTTAGTGTTCCTCTTTTTGCTGAACAGTTCGCAAAAACAGTTTCAACGGACGACGTTTTTCAATGCCTGGCTGACCGCTATGACGCAGAAACCTGCATCACCGTACACGCGCCAAACGACGAAAAAGCTTTGGATCAGGGTTTTATGGATCCTCAATCAAACAACGGTACCAATCACCTGGACATCTATGTATTTGGCAAACAGAGTCAAATACTGTTGATCTCCGTGCTAGATAACCTCGGTAAAGGTGCTTCCGGTGCAGCTGTGCAGAATCTAAACTTGATGCTAGGAATGCCCGAATTGGCAGGCCTGGAGACCAATGGATAGAACTATGAGGATTACAGATCTCAGTATTAGTGACCTGGAATCGCGTCAGGCGGTATTGCAGGGGGAGTATGATGAAGTTAAAGCAGCAAAACTGTCTCTGGATCTCACCCGAGGCAAACCTGCCACCGCGCAGCTCGATCTTTCAAATGAACTGGACGGAATTCTCGAGGGATTCTTTCTGCTGCAGGACGGCACCGACGTTCGAAATTATGGCGGCATCCTTGGCATTCCCGAAGCGCGCGAACTTGGGGCCACCATACTGGGTATAGACAGCGAAAGCGTTATGGTTGGCGGCAACAGCAGCCTTACCATGATGTATAACTACGTGTCACACATGCTGACTCGCTGGCAAGAAGAAGACGGCACCATCAAATTTATCTGTCCGGTTCCCGGATACGATCGCCATTTCACCATTTGCGAACAACTTGGGATCGAAATGATCACCGTCGGATTTACGGACGATGGGCCGGACATGGACGCCATCGACTCGCTAATGGCAAGCGACCCAATGATCAAGGGTATCTGGTGCGTTCCCCGTTACTCTAATCCCACCGGACATTCCTACAGCGATGAAGTTGTCAAACGCTTCGCAAAACTGGGCAAGTCAGCGGGTAACCATTTCAGAATTATCTGGGACAACGCCTACGCCGTACATCATTTAGCCGATACGCCAGATCGATTGACGAACCTCCTGGCAGCCTGCGAGAAAGAAGACACATCAGACAGCGTGGTCATGTTCGCAAGCACGTCCAAGGTCACATTCGCCGGGTCGGGTATTTCTTTTGTAGGAACATCGGCCCAGAATCTAAGTGATTTCGAAGCGTTTCTTTCCACCCAACTCATTGGTTTCGACAAGGTCAATCAGCTGCGACATGTTCGATTTCTGAAGGACGCAGATGCAATCAAAGCACATATGGAGAAGCACAAGGATATCGTTCAACCGAAGTTCGCCATGGTGGAGCAAAAGCTCGACTCAGCGCTTGCCGGCAAGGGCGTCGCGTCCTGGACTAAACCCAAAGGGGGGTACTTTGTGTCACTGGACACTACGTATGGCGTTGCCGATGAAGTGGTCGAACTTGCAGCGGATGCTGGCGTCAAGCTGACACCGGCGGGGGCGACTTTCCCCTATGGACAAGACCCAGACAATAGCAATATACGTATTGCACCTACCTATCCCCCCATAGCCGAACTGGATAAGGCAATGGACGTCTTCGTACTTTGCCTTGAACTCGCAACCGTTACACACCTAATTACCGCATGACGCTGGGCGCGCTCGACAGCGTCATCCTTTTTTCATACTTCCTCCTGCTATTTGGCATGGGGGTATATTTCGCCACCAAGAACGACTCGACAGAAGAGTACTTTCTCGGCGGGAGACGCTTCAAAGGCTGGATTGTCGGGCTGTCGCTGGTGGGAACATCGATCAGCTCGATTACCTTTCTTGCCTACCCTGGTGATGCATTCAAGACAGCATGGTTGCGCTTCCTGCCAAACCTGATGCTACCCATCGCTGTGATCATCGCTGCCTATTTCTTCCTACCCAGATTACGGCGTGGCAACTCAACAACCGCCTATGAATTTCTTGAAGAAAGATTCGGGCCGTCGATCAGGATCTACGGCGCCACGGCATTTATCGTCGCGCAAATCGTTCGGGTCAGTCTGATCCTCTATCTCATCTCACTGGTACTGCAACAAATCACTGGTCTACCCGCGTATCAGTGCATTCTCGCGGCAGGCATTGTCGTGGCTCTGTACACCATCATGGGAGGCATCGATGCGGTGATCTGGACTGACGTGCTACAAACCATCGTATTGTTGTTCGGAGGCGTGGTCTGCCTCATCGTAATTGCAGGAGCGCTTCCAGGGGGCCTGTCACAGATCATAGACGTCGGAACCGCCCACGGGAAACTCGCTTTTTCAGAACTCAAAGATGGTCAGCTTAGCGCCGTATCATGGAACCTTAGCCTGAGCGAAAAGACCGCGACTATGATGCTGTTAATAGGGCTAATCAGTTGGCTCACCGAGTACTCAAGCAATCAGAATACCGTCCAGCGATTCAATGCGACAAAGTCTGCGGGTGAAGCAAGAAAAGCAATGTATATATGTGCGGCGGTCAGTCTTCCGACCTGGGCCTTCTTTATGTTTCTCGGCACGGCCTTATATGTTTTTTTTGAAGCATTTCCCGCGATTGCGACTACCGAAATCCTGGATGGAACTCGAAAGGCGGAAGAAATACTGCCCTACTTCGTCATTCATCACCTACCAGACGGCCTGGTAGGCCTGGTACTGGCGGCAGCGCTTGCGGCTGCAATGTCATCGCTCGATAGTAGCATCAACTCGATATCCACAGTGGCGATCTCGGATATCTATCGACGCCACCTAAAAAAGGGTGCCATGGATTCGCATTACCTGCTAATTGCACGTCTCGTCGGCGTGGTTGTCGGATTGATAATGATAGCCGGCGCAATCGTACTAACGGTCACGGAAACCAAGACGCTTCAGGATACAGCGACCATCCTTACCTCCTTACTGGCCGGCGGCTTACTATCGATTTACGCCATCGGGTTCTTCTCGACGCGTGGTGATGCGCGCCACGTTATTGTTGGCATCATAGCTACCATGGCGTTCACATTATGGACAATCATGTCGTCGCGAGGGGTACTTCCGGACACCCTTTCATATCCATTTGACCTTTATTACACCGGCCTGATCGGGAATATTGTAATGTTCGTCATCGCATACGGCGTGAGTCTGTTTTTCCCTTTTAGCAGGCCGCCACAACCTGCCTCCTAACCTCGTGCTAAGATAGCGCCATATTTTATGGATTGCCTAGGAAATTAGCCCGTAGGGCAAGCCGATATGAAGTTTATGAAAAACACCTTTAGCGCATCAGAAGAAAACGAAGCAAATGACTTCGAACTCCTAGACCTCCCGGAAGAACTCTCCGACGCCATTGACGAATTGGGGTTCACGAGCTGTACACCAGTTCAAAAGGAAGTGCTGCCACACTCAATCGACGGCACCGACATTATCGCGCAGGCTCAAACGGGTACGGGTAAGACCGCCGCTTTTCTGATTTCGATGATCACCTATCACATCGAAAATCCAGAATTTGACACTAGAAAAGCCGGCACCCCGTTTGCATTGATTATCGCACCCACCAGGGAACTGGTAATGCAAATCACCAACGATGCAGAAGGGCTTTCAACACACACAGATATCAGCATCGTTTCTATTGTGGGTGGTATCGACTACGAAAAACAGAAGAAACGTATGCAGTCGCCCGTGGATATTCTTGTGGCAACGCCAGGACGGCTTTTGGATTTCTGCCGATCAAACGTTATTGATCTATCGAAGGTTGAATCTCTAGTTATTGATGAAGCTGACAGAATGTTATCCATGGGGTTCATACCGGATGTGAAAAGCATCATCAGACGTACCCCGCACAAGGAGCGACGACAGACACAACTGTTCAGTGCCACACTAAGTGAAGACATTCGCCGACTCGCAGCAAGCTGGACGCTCGACCCCTATACGGTACACATTGAACCGGAACAGGTCGCAGTAGATTCAGTCGCCCAATATGTATATCTGACAACAGAGTCAGAGAAATTCACAGTCCTTTGCAACCTGATTCAGTCAGACGATGTCACAAAAGCGATCGTATTCGTGAATCGTCGAGATCAGACCCGTGACCTGGAAGAAAAACTGTATCGCCAGGGCGTATCGACCGGGTTATTAACGGGTGAGGTACCGCAAAAGAAGCGAATTCGAACACTGGAGCAATTCAAATCAGGAGAGATCGCGGTTCTCGTCGCAACAGACGTTGCCGGACGCGGAATACACGTTGACGATGTGAGCCATGTCTTTAATTACAATCTTCCGGAAGATCCTGAAGATTACGTACACCGAATAGGCAGGACCGGACGCGCGGGCGCCATGGGCACTTCGATAAGTCTCGTGTGTGAAAGCGACGTGTTTATGCTCCCCGCGATAGAAACCCTGCTTGGAGAACCTATCGCCAGCGTGCAACCAGAAGATAGGTATCTGGAAGAACTCGACGAACCCACGCGTAAACGACGCCACGCTCAAAAAAGCGTTCAAAAGCCCAGGCGGAACCGCAATCGCGGCAGATAGTATGACTGAGCTCCTGCAAAATCAGGATAGGTTTAAACAGATAACCCTGTGGCTCCTACCACTCATTTTGGGCGGTTGCATGAATAACGCCATATCAGTATCAACTGAAATTGGCGTTGTCACCTCATCAGAAGGTTACCCTTCCGTCATAAGAAATAATCAGTCCTACATTCTGGACAGAGAATCACGCATTTTCGCCAATGACGTCGTCGATACCGATGAACAGTCAAAGCTACAAATCCGGATGATAGACAACACGATCCTATCAATGGGACATGGTAGCCATGTTGTCCTACACCGTTACTGGAAGATGCCGGATGCGGTCAGGCTGGAAGGTACGTTTACCAAGGGGGCCATCCGCGCAACTCGAGATACGCAAAACATTGAGGTAGAAATCGTATTTAAAACACCCCTGGCTACCATCCAAAGTATCAGCGAGGACTTCTGGGCGGGTTTTATCGATCGGACATTGGATGTAGCCCTGTTTAACGGGTCATCCGTTATCGTCAGAAACCGAAGCGGTGAAAGAGAAGTGGTCGAACGAAATCACGGAATAAAAGTAAACATTGGTTCGGGGCCACAGGAGCCAATCCTCTGGTACGACTCGAGAATCGAAGTAGCGAAGGCAAAGACGATTGTGGAATAGCCTTGAGCTTGATAAAGCAGCCTTGAGCTGGATAAACAGCCTTGAGCGGGATAAACAACCTTGAATGAAATAGTAAAAGACGATGCCGTAAACGTACTAGGCGGAGAACTCGCGCCCTGCAGTACATCCCCGGCCACAGGATTTTTCCGCGACGGCTGCTGCAACACCTGCAAGGAAGACGTTGGTTCACATACCGTCTGCGTAGAAGTTACTGTCGATTTTCTGGAGTATTCCAGGTTCGCCGGTAATGATTTATCCACCCCCCACCCCGAGTTTGCCTTCCCAGGTCTAAAAGAAGGTGACCGGTGGTGTCTCTGTGCGACAAGGTGGCTTGAAGCCTATGAAAAAGGTATGGCGCCCCGGGTGTTCTTACACAACACACACATCAAGGCATTAGAGGTAATACCGCTTTCTCTCCTCGAGGAATTCGCGGTATCAATTAACTAGTTTCTGTAAAAGACACAACCAGGATTTAAAACATGGGTGATCGACTACAAGACAAGAAAATTCTTGTGACACAGCGCGGCGACTACATGGGACCGGCTATTGAAACGCTGTTTAGTGAAGAAGGCGCAATACTAACCAGCAAAGATGGTCCGGTACCTACGGGTGAGGATTTCGCCCAATACGTTGCAGACTTACCCGAATTCGACATCGTCGTCGCCAATCTTTCGCATGATCCCTGCAGCACGCCCGTCGGCCAAATTGACAATGATAATTGGCAGGGACTGTTTAACACCATGGTACATCCGCTGATGCATCTAATTAGACATTTTGCCCCCGGGATGGCGGAACGGGGTTACGGAAAAATTGTGGCCATCACCAGCGCAGCACCACTAAAAGGTTTACCAGGATCAGCTGCCTATTGCGCAGCACGTGGCGCGCAAAATGCGTTCATCAGAGCAAGTGGACTCGAATTCGCGCCGTCAAACGTCCAGATAAACGCGGTTGCACAGAACTATGTAAGCAATCCCGCTTACTTCCCGGACGATCTGGTAGCGACTGAGCGGTTCCAAAAACATCTACAACGAAATGTGCCTTTAGGTCGAGTTGCCCGGGCGGAAGAGTCGGCAGAGCTGTCATTGTTCCTGGCGTCGGACAAAAGTGACTTCATGGTTGGACAGGTCGTTCCGTTCTCGGGCGGTTGGGTAACTACCAGCTAGGACTTCAGTACCGTCTTTAATTCATCTTCCAACTGATCGCGAAAGTCCGGGTGCGCAATATCTATCAGTTGCCGTGCACGATTTTCCAACGGCGTATCTCTTAGTCGAGCGATCCCGAATTCGGTTACGACAATGTCCACATCTGTTCTAAGCGCGGTCACTATCTCGACACGCGGGACGATGCGTGAAACCTCCCCGCGACGCGCCGTTGCCGACATCGCTACGATCGAGCGACCTCCTTTGCTGGCCTTGGACGCGCGCATGAAGTCGACCGAACCACCAGTTCCGGAAATCTGTCTGCCACCCGTCATCTCCGCGTTGACCTGACCAAACAGATCAATCTCTACCGCCGAGTTAATGGAAACAAAATTATCCAGTTGACGAATCACACTGACTTCGTGCGTGTAGTTTGCGCTCCTGAATACCACATTGGATTCCTGCGCAAGCCAATCAAGCAAACCTTCTGAGCCCAACGCAATCCCGGTGACATGCTTTCCTGTATCGATGGCTTTACTGGTGCCCGAAAGGTTGCCATCTATCGCAAGCTGCATCACGCCATCATCAATAAGCCCGCCGTGGAAACCCAGATCATTTCGGTCGCCCAGACCAGAGAGTATTGCAGCCGGCACGGCGCCAACTCCCGTTTGCAGACAATCACCATCACGAACAATCGATGCCACCAGATCACCAATCGCTTGAGACGTCTCGTCAACTTTAGCGATCGGTAACAACAACGGATCAGAGGATACCTCGACCATCAGATAGGGCGCCTGCATATCAACCGGCAGAGATCCCAACGGGGCTGTCATGTCGGGGTTTACCTGAAATACAACCTGCTTTGCGCCATCTAATGCGGCCTGCACGAAATCCACCGCGGGCCCAAATCGCAGTTCACCATTGATGTCTTTCGCGACCTGAAGTAGCGCAATATCCGGCTCACTTTGCTCGATATAGTCATGCACTGCGCGCATCTGCATGGGTACATACCGCACTCTGCCCGCGGCGAAGCCCTCTTTGAGAACAGGCGTCATAAAGAACGTCAGCATCTGAGCCTCGGGGGCGAGGTCAGACAAATCCCGGGCATTGATGACCAGTGGTTGCTGAATAAAAGTGACACCTGCCGCGCATTTTCCGTCCGCAGCAATAATGTCAATCAAGCCGTTCGGTTCATTGGTATACGCCCCGACATAGACTCTCTGCCCGGGAGAAAACAATTCAACGAAGGTGCGCTCGTCGATGTATTCCGACACGATTTAGCTTCCTGCTAATACTATCTGAAAAGACTAACCAGTGAGACTTTCCAGCAGCGTGTTTGTTCGACCAAAGGAACCGCGCGAGTCATCGCCTGCCGGATAGACGCTCGCAATCACTTCAGTAGCACCGGCATCAAAGAAGCCCTGCAACTGCGCTTCAACTTCCTTTTCATTACCAACCACGGCAATCTCGCCAGCTTCATTAATACCTTCAGCATCAAGTTGTCGACGATAGTTAGGTAGCGCCCCATAGTGCTTGAATATCTGTACCGAACGGGCAATTGCTACGTCCGGATCATCATGCACACAAACTGGAACGCCCACTACGATCCTGGGTGCAGGTCTACCTGCATCCGCTGCGGCCTTGGTAATACGCGGCACAGTGGAGTTCTCGATGGTATTTCTACCAACCATCCAGGTTACAGTACCATCGGCCACCTCGCCCGCCGCTTTCAACATGAGCGGACCCAGCGCAGACATCAATACTGGAAAAGGCTGGGCGTCAGGTACGCCGATACCTGTTTTTATACGATACATTTCACCCTGGAAGTCGACCTTGCCTTCTTCACCAAGCGCTTTAAGAATTGTCACGTACTCGCGCATATGTAACGCCGGTTTCTCGTACTTCAGACCAAGAGAATCTTCAATTCCCGGTTTATGGGATGGCCCAACCCCTAACACTAGTCTGCCCCCAGCCAGCGCGTTCACCGTCGCTGCCTGTTCAGCCAACACATTAGGATGCCTTGTATATGACGGCACAACAGCACTACCCATTTCTATGGTGCTGGTTTTCTGACCTGCAAGAGCAATCATCGTCAGAACGTCATACATGCCTACCTGGGGCATCCAATAGCTAGAAAAACCTCGACTTTCCAGGTCGACAATCTCATCAACCAATGATGTCAGGGGTTGCCCTCGCCTGACAGTTCCACCATAAATACCGATCCGCATTTCAATTCTCTCCAAGCAAAAGGGCTACAGTGTACGGATTTAGCGTGGCTCAGTCAGCATCGGATCTACGCACGCATACTCACCACGTGCCGCAATCGATCGTCGTCCCTATATTCAGTGAATGGAACCTGATCATTCAACAATCGCTGGATTTCTTCGGCAGACATATGCCGACGGGCTTCCTCCAGCAATGGAACCGTTGAGGCAACATCACCGGTAGCACCCAGATGTCCGTCTGCCTGCCAGGCATAGATCAACGAATTGTTTTCTCCCTGTCCGGCCGCGAGGGCTTCGGTCACATATTTCTCCGCCAGTGCATAATGGCCCTAGAACAAACATAGCGCTGCGACCTCACCCATTAGCCAATCCGCTTTTCCATTTTGATCTCGAACCCATACAGCGCACGCTTCAGTGGCGACTTCTGCTTTCTCACCATCGTCGCCTGCAGCGATGAGCGGTGTCTGTTGTAGAATGCCATCCCATTTAAGGCGATCGCTTCCGTCCCGCAGCTCACCCGGCTCATCCAGGATACCGCTTAGGAAATTCTGAAAGCGGGTAACATCATCATCGTTGCCAGCTCTCGCCGTATACATCAACAGATTGCGTGCAATAAACAGCCGGTCGTGTTTGTTATCCTGAATAGCTGGGACCGTGGACAAACTCACTTCCATGCGATTCAGCATTTCCGATTGGCGACCGATCTGATCCCAGCACCACCAAACTTCCGGTGTACAGAAAGCCTGTGTCTGGCCCGCATCGTCAAGATTATTTTGTACCCACTCGAAGAACTCCTCATGTGCTTTAACAACATCTTCGCTGGTTCCTTGGTCATGCATTGCTGCCAGCGCCATATAGATGAGCTGTTGTTCCCCGGCCCAACAATATTCCTTCGGGGATAAATCCTGTTGTGTCAGAAAAGCCTGCAAAGCAGCAAGCCGTTCTTTTGCAGGGATCAGCCAGAACACCTTATAGAAAGCCTCGCCGTTCATGGCGGAGCAATCCATCGACGTCGCAAGGTTTTTCGCCTCTACGATAAGATGTTCACGATCGATGTGATCCTGACCCGATTCATTGTAGTCGGAGACGAGTTCATCAATTCTGGTCAGGTTTTCTTTGGTAAGTGCCTGGCGTGCCTCAGTATAGGTCTCACCAGTTTTGGCCATGCGCTCACGCACGACGCGTTTGAAGTCTTTATTGGCTGTCATGGCATCCTCCTTTGTACGCAATCGTCTCCCGACAGAGAATTGCATTCACTAAAGGATGGTTAAGTTGAACCGAGAATCCTCTCCCCTTCACCGTACCGTGATCTTCTGCCGGGCGAAGCGTCACGAGGCTGGGCACCGGGTCGCGCCACAGAATTATTCTAGTCAGGTATGAAGAGACTGGTCAATAAATTATGTTCGAGAATTCTACTCGGTAACCGGCGCGGTCAGTCCACCCACCACGTAATCAAGGTAGCGGCTGAAATATTGACGCTCCTTGTCCTTTGTCCAATCGTCCACCGGCGTTGTTTTTAACATGCGTGCCCGAACATGCTGTCCGGCAACCGCTTCCGTTTGCATAAACTGAAGCCGCTGCTCAAACACTGCTTGCGGCAAGTCAGACAGGGCGTCTCTCAGCGCGCGTTCAAAAAGCTCATCGTGGCGTGAAGCCATCCTAGACAAAAGTTCGCGCCCCCGCTCGTCGGAACCGGTAACCACATGGAACATAAACGCCTGCGCTTCACCGCCCCAGGGGAACTCCCAGGATATCTGCTTCGAGGGCCAAAGACCGATTGCAATAAGCTCTCGCAACGGGACTTTCTGTTCAACTGCCTGCTCTAGCCCCTCATAGCCCGGTTCCCAGACGTGCTCGGTAAGAAACTCGATAATCGCGGCTATCAAGCCAGTACGATCTTTGAAATGGTAGTGTACCGCGGCAGTGTTTGCCGAACCCGAGTCTGCGCTGATCTTACGCAGCGTTACGCCCTTGATCCCATCCCTCGCGAACAGGGACATCGCGGTCATGAGGATTCTACTTCGGGTTGAGGTCTCTGAAAGTTTCGCAGCCATTAACAATGGATCCTGCAAGTTCCCGATGGGTTTCGGGAACTTGCAGTCATGAGCCTAATTAACCCAGCGAACAACCAATCCGTAGTAGCGTGGATTGGTGAGCGTGGCATCCTGGCCATAGCCGCTCGCAAAGGAGTTGGATTCAAGTTCCTGAATACCAATCACGTCGGCGATGTTCTCCACAAACAGCGAAACTTCCAGGTCTTTATCACGGGGTGACCAGGTGATGCTGCCATCCCAGCGACCATAGCCATCCAACTCATCCTTTTTAAGGTTGGAAATTCTGCTGTGTCTTTTGCCCGTCCAGGAGTAGGACAGGCTAAACCTGACATCACTGTCTGCCAGTGCCATGTCGTAGTCGCCATTAATGGAGAATTTCTCTTTCGGCATACTCGGCAGTTCATTGCCCGTGAAGTCAAACAATTCGGGCAGGTATTCAACCCGATCCTGACCCGCGAGATTCGTGTAAGGAATTGCCCGGAATGTCTGATTAGGATTGGTAGGCTCCGCCCCCATTCGAGGACCCAACTCCGACTCTTGCAGTGCGATGAAACCACTGATCGTGAAATCTTCAGTCACATGGAAGGTGCCTTCAATTTCCACTCCCATCAAGTCTGTATTCCTCAAGTTGGCAATCGTTGCAACATTCCTCGGTCCAGTAGGAAAGATAATGTCCTGGTATATAAGCTGCTGGTAGTTGTCGAAATCGTAGATAAAACCAGATACCAACAGGCGCAACCGATCATCCATCAAATCTGCCTTATAGCCGACTTCCAGGGAGATGATTTCCTCGGGATCAGTTTTGTCAAACGGCGGTGGAATATCATCAACCGGGGCACCCGCTTTGTAGCCGGTCGCCAGACGAGCGTAGATCAACTGATCTTCATCGTGTGCGTATTCCAACGTCACGTTACCAGTAGTCTTGCTAAAATTAAGAGTTGTGGAAGTGCCGTCAACGCTCAAAGTAACCGGAAAACCGAAATCCGCGAATGCTCCCGCTAGGACTATATCCTGTATCGAAGTCTTAGTGTCTTTGGTACGACGTGCGCCGACAATAAGCGACCACTGATCGTTAATGGCAATGTTGACCTGCCCAAAGACCGCTTCGGCCTCAAATAACCTGCGTTGTTTTACGTCAAGCTGCTTCCCGCTACCATCGGTAAAATAGGACTGGGCCGTTATTCCTGGTCCTAACTCCGCTGGGTCTGAACCGAAAATGAAGGCGAGCGGTATTGGCAGAACGTCTGACGTATTGAGATACACCAATGGGTCGGCGGTATTAAATATATTGAAATTATTGAAGATGTCCTCGGCCAGATCATAGACACCGAACATCGCGAATACCCGATCGTTCTCAAACGTCAACTGTAATTCATGGCTTTCGATATCATTGATGAAATAGGCATCGACCCATTCATCGTTAAATGGCACACCCGCATTGGCCGAGACGAATTGATCATCAGAACTGGCGACTACGCTGGTTTGGTCACCATCGGAATTCAGCAACCCGACAGCAACATTCGAATTGCCGTAGATATAACGTAGGTTCCAGTTGTCATTTATCTCATAGCCCAGATGCAGATTCACGCCATCACGTTCAACTGGATTGCGTTCCGTTCGGTTCTTATTGATTACATACTCAAGATCACCGCCATCATTTGAAGGCGGCCTGGTTTGTGGATGCAGATAGTACTGATTACGTTCGGAGCTGGGAAAGCCGAATCTCGGTTCCCGGTGAAACTCCACCGTAGTATCCGGATACGTTACAACCACCCGCTGATCTCCATTTCGATCGGCATCAAAGTGGGCATAGCGCAGATTCATATCCCACTTACCGTACTTGAAAGCGATCTGAGGAGAGATATTGTAGTCGCCGCGGGAGTTTCCATCTTCGCCGGCAATATTTTTCTGCATGCCATCACTGTCCTGCCATTCAGCAGTGAGTCGGAAGGACCAGTACTCATTAAATGGACCGGTGACAAATCCAGCGAATCGCTTACCGTTGAAGTTAGTTAGCTCACCGGTCAGACCATAGCCAAACTCCCATTCCGGACGCTTGTTAATGTAGTTAATCGCCCCGCCAATGGAGTTACGACCATAGAGTGTTCCCTGCGGGCCTCTCAATACTTCCACCCGATCCATATCGTAAAGGGAACTCACCACACCATACATCTCCCTAAAGTAGAGATCGTTGGAATACATAGCGACAGACAGATCCAGGGCCTCTCTGTGAAAGAAAGCACCTACACCACGAATAGTCGCGGGGCTGTCCAGACCAAATTGCAGACCCGGGGTACGAACTTCCAGATCCTTATTGCTGGTGATGTTGTAATCCTCCAGCATCTTGGTGTCAAAAACAGAGACCGATAGCGGAATCTCAAGCAGAGACTCTTCCGTCCTTTCTGCAGAGACAATCACTTCTTCCATTTCATATTTGCCCTCTTCCGCTAGCGCGATTACTGGCAAAAACAAAATGGCAAATAACGTGTGCCTGATGCTTCCGTTGGCAATGATTTTCATGTCGATATTTCCCCTCGTTGTTTACTAAAGTTCGGCATTAACACCGAGACCGCCCATAGCTCTTTCTAAAGAGCCCGTTCGATAAAATTTCTTTTTCACCCTGAAATTAGTAATGTAAATCCGCCACCTTAATATAGCAATCCCCAAAGCCCCGCTACAAAACTCTTTTTTACGCTATCCCTGATTGAATACCGGTTTACGTTTCTCCAGAAACGCTCGCATACCCTCCCGTGAATCTGCCGATCCCCTATTGGCGGAAACAGCCTCCTTTTCAGCTTCAATTAGCATTTCTAGGTCTTTGTCCTGCCCATCGACGATTACGTTCAACATGCCACGGACGGCACCCGCCGGCTGGGCGGCCAATTCATGGGCCAGCTTGATAGCTTGCGCCTTTAATTCTTCCAGAGGCCATACCTCTTGTAACAGGCCAATTCTGTATGCCTCTGGCCCGGAAATCTTTTTGGATCTTAGAATCATGTCGATCGCGTAGCTTTCACCCACACATTTCGTGAGTCGTGCACTACCACCCCAGGCCGGAACTGCGCCGAGGTCCAGCTCCGGCAAACCAATCTGGGCTCCCTCTTCTGCTGCCAACCTGAAATGACAACCAAGTGGAATCTCCAGCCCGCCACCCAAACAGTATCCGAACAACGTCGCCACCCAGGGCTTCCCCATCGTTTCTATATTGCGGATGACACGATATCGCTGCTCAAACACCGCCTCGGCGCTACCCATCCTTTCTATGCCTTCGGGCAGTTGCTTGAGATCCATCCCCACAGAAAAATTCCTGTCACCTTCGGCGGTAATCACTACAGCACGAACGTCTTTATCCGACGCGATATCTTCAACCTCGCGTTCCAGTTCGTCCATAAACTCCAGCGACATGCGATTGATGGGATCGTCATTGATCGAAAGAACTTTGACAGCGCCATCCTGCTTAACAATAAGTGGCTTGGTCATCGTGTTATCCAGTTTTTTGTGTGTGTGAGCTAGGATGCTTCGCGAGTTTCGGCTGCTTCCCTTGCGTAGCGCTGACCCAAGGTATCCCATCGGTGGACCTGCAGAAACTCCACAGCGGCTCGCAACGCAGCATTAGTGCCTAATCTTTTCAGACCTTCTGTTGCAATCGCCGGAACAAATCCTGTGTCATCCCCAAGTGCATCTATCAGTGCAGCCTCAGTTTCTTCAGGAGGGTTCTCAGCCGAGACCCTGGAAAGAAGCGCCCAGGTTTCTACGTAGCGAACCTGATCCTGGAAGGTCCAGTTTCCACTGACTTTCGGTTC
>CAJWQG010000054.1 GCA_913045175.1 uncultured Gammaproteobacteria bacterium
CTCTTTCCCTACACGACGCTCTTCCGATCTGGGAGAGCTTCAGGTCGCGGATCAGCAAAATGGCGTGGACTGGATAGAAATTGCTTGAATACTGTATATATATCCATTACTGTATGTAAATACAATTAATTAGTAACAGCATTCAGTAATTAAGAAAGAGTAATCAGCAATGAAAGTAAGACATATCAGATCCCAGGACATCTGGCTGCTTAGCAAAGGCAACAAGGTTTTGTACCGTGGTAAGTCCAATCCGTGGCAATCTCCCCGAATTGTGGCTATCGCGCTTCGTCGAGACGGTATCAGACTCGCTTAAAACCCCCTAAAACGGTAGGCTACGCGTTTTTGAACGGGTAACCCAATGAACGCAGCAGCAAACGTTGTCGAGGTGAACGCCGAGAACTTTCAATCAGAAGTGGTTGAAAAGTCGGCAAATACGCCGGTTTTGCTTGAGTTTTATGCAGATTCTGCAGAACCCAGTCAGAAATTCGCGCCGGTTTTACGTCAGTTAGCCGAGGAGTACCAGGGTAAATTTCTCCTGGCCCGCGTCGATGTTCAGGCCAACCAGCCGTTGGTACAGCAACTTCAGGTAAGAACCCTGCCCACCGTGAAAGTGATTTTTCAGGGCAAGATGGTGCAGGACATTGAGGGTCCGCAGGAGCCCGCGGCACTCAGAACTATGTTGGACCAGCTCACAATGAGCCCAATGGAGAGGGTCCGTGAGCAGATAGATTTATTGCTTGCCAATGGGCAACGGCAACAGGCAATCGAAATGTTGCAGCAGGTGATAGGTGAAGAACCGAATAACTATGTACTGCATGCAGAGCTATGTGACCTGCTGATTATGGAAGGTCGTGTAGATGAGGCGCAGCAGATACTTGCTGCTTTACCTGCAGATACCCCTGGCATCGATAAGCCTAAGAATCGTCTGCAGTTCATTGAGTTAGCTTCGTCGCTACCACCGATTGCAGAGTTACAGTCCCAGCTCGATGGTGATGGTGATGGTGATGGCGATGGCACGAATCTCCAGCTGCGAATGAATCTGGCCTATCGACTGATTGCTGATGACCAGGTTGAAGCAGCGTTGGAGCAGTTGCTGGAGATACTCAAACTGGATCGAGAGTGGGAAGAGCAAAAGGCACGAACCACGATGATTCAGGTCTTTGACCTTTTAGGGAAAGGCAACGAGATCGCTACCGCCTACCGCAGGAAGATGTTCACCTTTCTGCACTGAGCACTGCACGGAGCACCCAAGATATAGCTGTATAAATTTACAGCATTCATGCTAGAATAAAAGGGTCAGTTCTTGGATTGGGGCCCGGTTTCGAATGGACACGCTGTTCATAGACAATCTTCTGTTATTGGTTGGCATTTTTGTGGCTGGTGCTACCTGTGGGCTACTATTCGCAGCCTGGTGGCACTCTCGAAAGTTCGGCAAGGTACTCGTTTCTGAGGCGCGTCTGAAGTCCGCAAACGAGTCACTGACCGGTCAGTTATCCGATCTTCTAACCCGCAATGAGGCGCTTACAGCTGATCTTGATCAGGCCCGGGCAGAATCAATCGGCCACAGGGAACGCATCACTCAGTTACAAACGACGCTCACGGAGCAATCTCGCCAGAACGAGGAAAAGCTCGCGCTGCTAAAGCAGGCAAGTGAGCAGATGAACAAAGAATTCAAAACCATCGCCGGCGAGATCTTTGAGTCTCGACAGCAGGTGTACAAGGAAGAAAGCAAAGAGCAGCTTTCTGGATTGTTAGGCCCACTGAGCGAGCGTATCAAGGAATTTGAAAAGCGCGTTGAGGATACCTATACCAAAGAAAGTCGAGAACGTTTCTCGCTTGTTAAAGAAGTGAAGAACCTGCAGGACCTCAATACGAGAATTAGTAACGATGCAATTAACCTTACCAATGCGCTTAAAGGAGAGAACAAGACCCAGGGCTCATGGGGCGAGGTTATTCTCGAGCGAGTATTGGAGAGATCGGGTCTGCAGAAAGGTAGCGAGTATGAAGTCCAGGTTGCGATGCGTGATGACGATGGACGCAGAAAACAACCTGATGTGGTCGTTCATCTTCCCGAAGGAAAAGACATAGTCATTGATGCAAAAGTATCGCTTACCGCTTATGAGCGATATTCGTCCTCAGACGATGAAGCGACCCAACAGGATGCGGTCAAGCAACATGTTCAGTCGTTGCGCAGGCATGTGAAAAACCTGGGTGACAAGGATTACCAGCAGCTCGACGGGGTCTATACCCTGGATTTCGTCCTGTTATTTGTTCCTGTGGAAGCAGCGTTTTCGCTGGCAGTGCAACATGACGGTGAAATATTTTCCGACGGTTTCGAACAGAACATTGTGATTGTCAGTCCATCAACGCTGCTCGCGACTTTGCGAACTATTCAGAATATCTGGCGCTATGAGCATCAGAATCGCAACGCGCAGGAAATCGCAAGCAAGGCAGGCGCACTGTACGACAAGTTTGTGAACTTTGTTGGTGATCTGGAAACCATTGGGAACCGAATTAATTCGGTACAGTCCGCCTACGATGATGCGCATAACAAGCTCGTTTCCGGGAAAGGTAGTCTCGTTAGGCGGGCTGAGGGCATGCGTGAACTTGGCGCCAAGGTGAGCAAATCACTTCCTAAGAATCTCGTTGAAATGCCCATCAGGGACGTCAGCGTCACTGCGAACAAGCAAACGTAACTCGTAGTCATCCCCGGTCCATAAATGCATAATGCATGCTTGCTTTTGCATGGGCTCAATAATGGATAACGACAAGCAAGCCTACTGGAAGGCGAACCTGGCGTTGATGCTGACTCTTCTCTCTGTCTGGTTCTTCGTTTCCTTCGTGTGCGGGATTCTGGCGGTTGATTACTTAAACCAGTTTCGATTCTTCGGTTACAAGTTGGGATTCTGGTTCTCTCAACAGGGGTCGATCTACGTATTTGTCATCCTGATCTTCATCTATGTGTGGAGAATGAATCGGCTCGATAAGCAGTACGGTGTGCATGAGGACGACGACACATGAGTGCACAGTTACTGACTTACATTTTTATCGGCCTGTCCTTCGCGTTGTACATAGGCATCGCAATTTGGAGCCGTTCCGGAACGACCAACGAGTTCTATGTGGCAGGTGGTCACGTTCACCCGCTGGCCAATGGTGCGGCGACTGCGGCCGATTGGATGTCTGCGGCATCTTTTCTTTCTATGGCTGGGATCATTGCATTTGAGGGTGCTGATGGCGCGCGCTACCTGATGGGTTGGACCGGAGGCTACGTGCTATTGGCACTGCTTCTGGCACCTTATTTGCGAAAATTTGCAAAGTACACGGTCCCAGATTTTGTCGGCGATCGTTATTACTCTCAGGCGGCACGACTGGTAGCAGTCGTGTGTGTGATTTTTATTTCGTTTACCTATGTCGCGGGTCAGATGCGTGGTGTCGGTATTGTCTTCTCAAGGTTTCTTGAAGTTGATATCAACCTTGGGGTCGTAATCGGCATGGCAATTGTATTTTTCTATGCGGTACTTGGCGGAATGAAAGGCATTACCTATACCCAGGTTGCACAGTATTGCGTGTTGATCTTTGCCTATCTGGTGCCCGCCATCTTCATTTCGCTGATGCTCACCGGCAATCCACTTCCTATGTTGGGTTTTGGCAGTGAGATGGTCGGCGAATCAGGAACCTACCTGCTCGATAAGCTGGATGGCCTTACGGCCGAGCTTGGTATGACAGCATTTACCGAGGGCAATAAGTCCACCGTCGATATGTTTTTCATCACTGCTGCCCTGATGGCAGGAACAGCAGGATTGCCCCACGTCATCGTGCGATTTTTTACCGTGCCGAAGGTTCGTGACGCACGAATTTCCGCTGGATACGCGCTGGTGTTTATTGCATTGCTTTACACAACAGCGCCTGCGGTTGCTGCGTTTGCTCGAATTAACATCATCAATAATGTTGATGGCATGCAATACAGTGTCGCGCCGGAGTGGTTTACCAAATGGGAAGACTCGGGCCTCATCGCCTGGATCGACAAGAATGCTGACGGCAAGGTCCAGTATCGAGGAGGCAATGCGCTTAACCCGGTTAAACCTGCTTTTGAGGATGGTCGCGAGGCGAGTGGGCAGCGGAGTTTGTCCAATGCACCGAGTGATAGCGAAAACGAACTGTATATAGATCGGGACATTATCGTCCTTGCGCACCCGGAGATTGCAGGGCTTCCGAATTGGGTGATTGCACTGGTTGCCGCTGGTGGTCTGGCGGCGGCGTTGTCGACAGCGGCTGGCTTGTTGCTGGTAATGTCCACGAGTATTTCCCATGACTTGATGAAAAAGTGTTTGATGCCGAACATCAGTGAACGACAGGAATTGTTGTTCGCCAGGGTTGCAGCAGCGCTCGCGGTATCAATTGCAGGTTTGCTCGGAATATACCCGCCGGGCTTTGTGGCGCAGGTGGTTGCCTTTGCCTTTGGATTGGCGGCGGCGAGTTTCTTTCCAGTGATATTGCTGGGCATATTCGTGAAGCGGATGAATAGGGAAGCAGCGATCGCCGGTATGGTGACTGGCTTAACCTTCACCTTCAGCTATATCGTTTACTTCAAGTTCATAAGTCCTGAAACTAACAATGCCACGCATTGGTTGTTTGGAATATCACCTGAGGGCATTGGTACACTCGGCATGTTGATTAACTTTGCCGTATCGTTATTCGTGATGCGAATTACGCCGCCGCCACCTCAGCATGTTCAGGATCTAGTGGAGCGTATTAGAGTTCCCAGGTAGCTTCTGTTCACATAGGAAAGCTCATGAAGACAGCAGACCAACTGATTGCGCAGTATCGAGAAGAGGGTATTTCTCGGATCAAGCTTGGTGTGACTGACGTTGATGGCGTAATTCGCGGTAAGTACATCAGTCTCGATAAATTCGAGTCGATTGCAGGCTCGACTTCCGGATTCTGTGATTGTGTGATGGGATGGGACGTAGACGATCAGTTGTATGACAACGCGTCTTTTACCGGATGGCATACCGCATTCCCCGATGCGCTCTATCGTCTTGATCTAACGACAGAAAGAAGGCTTGCTGATGAAGGAGGTGTTCCGTACTTTATTGGTGAATTTGTCGGGCCCGACCGCGAGTCGCCACATCCGGTTTGTCCCCGTAGCAGATTGAAACAAGTAGTCGCGATGGCGACGGAAATGGGTTTTGTCGCCAAAATGTCCTTCGAGTATGAGTTCTTTATCTTCAATGAAACGCCCCAGAGTATTCGAGACAAAAACTACAAGAACCTGACGCCACTATCACCAGGTAACTTTGGCTATTCGCTGCTGCGAACCATGTCCCAGAGTGATCTCTTCAATGAGTTAATGGATTACTGCAACGATCACGACTTCCCCCTTGAAGGCTTGCACTGTGAGACAGGTCCCGGGGTATGGGAGGCTGCGATTACTGTCGACGAGTCGCTTGCAGCGGCGGACAAGGCAGCGCTGTTTAAGACCTTCAGTAAGGGTTTCTTTCAGCGCCGCGACCTGATGGCCACGTTTATGGCGAAGTGGTCCATGGATTATCCCGGTCAAAGTGGTCATTGCCACCAGTCTCTGACTGACCTAAGAGGCAGTAGCGTGTTCTACGACCACACAAAGGAAAATGGTGTCAGCGATACCATGCGTTTCTATCTGGGTGGATTGCAGAAGTACTTGAAGCCCTTCCTGGCGCTGACGTCGCCAACCATCAACAGCTACACGAGGCTGGTCAAAGATGCCTGGGCACCGACTGCATCGACCTGGGGACTGGATAATCGGACGACGGCCCTCAGAGTAATACATGGCAATGCGAAGTCGCAGCGAGTGGAGTTTCGTGTGGGTTCTGCTGATGCGAATCCGTATCTGGTCGCCGCCGCAAATCTTGGTGCGGGCCTGCTTGGTATTCGAGATCGCATTGAACCCACAGACCCTATAACGGGCAACGCATATGATCAGCAGAATCGATTGCCGAAAAAGTTGCAGCTACCCGGCAATCTGCGTGATGCCAATGCCAACCTGGCAGCGAGCGCTGAAGCCAAAGAGATCTTTGGTGATGACTTTGTTGAACACTATGTGGCCAGCCGCGACTGGGAGGTGCGTGAGTACGAGCGCCATGTGAACGATTGGCAGTTGTCGAGATACTTTGAAATCATCTAGCCCGGTTCATCCATGATCATCGGTATTCTACAGGCAGACTCTGTGCTTCCTCAGTTGCAGGAGAACCATGGCGACTATCCTGGCATGTTCGTTGATTTATTGAGCGCGACTGGAGAAGACCTGCAGTTTCGCTATTACAACGTCGAGGCAATGACCTATCCCGTCGATGTTGATGAATGTGACGGCTATCTTATTACCGGTAGCAAACAGAGCGTATACGACCAAGATTCCTGGATTCAGCGGCTGGGAGAATTCGTGGTAATACTGAATGAACGGGAGAAACCCACGATTGGTGTGTGTTTTGGTCATCAGTTGCTCGCACACTTCCTCGGTGGCCAGACCCAGGCGGCACCAGTCGGATGGGGGGTCGGTGTTCACCAGAGTCGTATCGTTGGTGCGGCGCCCTTTATGTCGCCTTATAAAGAAAGTGTAAGACTAGTCGTAAGTCACAAGGATCAGGTGATAGCGCCGCCGCGAGGTGCAGAAGTGATTGCCTCGAGTGATTTCTGCCCCGTATCGATGTTCACGCTTGGCGAACACATAATGGGTATGCAGGGCCACCCGGAGTTTAGCAAGGGATACTCACTGGATATGATGGGATATCGTCGAGAGATTCTGGGCGAGGAGACCTATACGGAAGGTGTCGATTCCTTATCCACGCCGGTCGATGCAGATGTGGTTAGAGCCTGGATGATTAATTTCTGGTCACCATAGCCAGGCAGCACCGCGGACGCCACTGGAGTCACCGTGCACGGCAGGGACAATCTTATTGTTAACCTGGTCTGAAAAGACATAGCGGTCCAGGTAGTTTCCCACTTCAGAGTAAATAGATTTGGTATTCGACATACCGCCACCCAGCACGATGGTGTGTGGGTCAAGAATGTTGATCACAACCGAAAGACCCAGTGCGAGGAGGTTGTGGTACTGGTCCAGTATTTTCTGGGCCGCGGGTTCGCCTGATATCGCTTTGCTGACTATTTCCTGAGCTGAAAGGTCAGCACCGGTTTCGTCCCGATAGCTTCTTTGCAAGGCCGGCCCCGCCAGCCAGGTTTCCACGCAGTCGATCCGGCCGCAGTAGCACTCTCGTCCCGGTTTGGGCTCGTGTTCACCCTGATAGGCGTTGAGGGCCAGTGTGTTGTGGCCCCACTCGCCGCAAATGGCGCTGATACCAGACACCAGCTTTTGATCTATACAGACACCACCACCAACCCCGGTGCCCAGGATAACGCCGAATACAGACGCGCCATTCCTGGCCGCACCATCACTTGCCTCTGACAGCGTAAAGCAGTCTGCATCGTTTGCAATTCTGACGTCTCGTCCCAGTTTTTGCGCCAGGTCTTCTCTTAGCGGCATGCCGTTCAGAAATGTGCTGTTACAGTTTTTCATCAAACCGGTAAGCAGGGAGACGGCGCCCGGAGTTCCGATACCGATGGGAAGGTCGTCGGGTACATCGAGCTTGCCTATGATGCTGGTAATGGTTTCCAGGGTTTCATCGTAGCTGTCTTTTGGTGTGGGCAGACGTTCAGTCTGTGTAATCTGCCCCTGCGTATCCATGACGATGGCTTCGATTTTGGTGCCGCCCAAATCGATGCCAATCCGATCTTTCGGCTTGTCACCGCTCATGGTTTTGTGGGCCTGTTACTTTTGATTGGCAGGGCGTGCTTAGCAGCATGCCCAGGCGGACGCATCACTCTCGGTCACGGCAGGCGAGCTGCAGTCGAATAGACCGAAGTGTTTGCTTTCATCGCCCTGGATTTCAAAGAACTCACCGAATCGAGACTGTGCGAGCATCCTCGCCGTGTTGCTGCAAACTAGCATTGGGCGATCCTTTTCGAAAACGTGATGGTCATCGAGAACAAACTCTCGAGGTGACTCAACGATACCGCCTCGATACCAGGCAACCTGGCCATAGTCTTCGCAGCGATCTTCAACGTCGATATTGAACGCACGAATAGTCGTGGAGTAGAACTCAACATCGCCCAGCTTCTCTTCTATTTCGGGATCATCGATATCGATGCGCGCATTGCTGACGACTCGGTGATCATTGCAGCCGAGGTCTACCATCAGGCGACGAAAATCTTCAACGTAGAGCGCGCCACCCAGGCATTCGCCGCGTAGCACCGGGTCATTCTGCAGTTCCTCAGGGATGCGTCGTGAAGCGAAAACATCTGAAAAATAGAGTTCACCACCCGGCTTCAGGACTCGAAATATTTCACTAAACACCCTTCTTTTATCCGCAGACAGATTGAGCACACAGTTGGAGGTTACGATGTCGATACTGTTGTCTTCGATACCCAGGCTTTGCAAATCCTCGATGTATCCCTGATGGAATGCGGTGTTGGTTTTTGCGTAACCGAATTGTTCACGATGGTGGTCGGCATGTTCGTTGGCGACCTCCAGTTGTTCTGGGGTCATGTCAACGCCAATCACCTGGCCTTCTTCACCAACTAGCTTCGCGAAGATAAAGGCATCGCGACCAGTGCCACAGCCCAAATCCAGAATGGTTTTCCCTTCAACTGCATTTGGAATAGGTGATCCACAGCCGTAGAAACGTGCTGTTACCTCTGGATGCACCTGGCTGGCGATATCACGAATGTATTTCGGCATTGTCTCTACCGAGCAACACGCGCTGGTTTTTAAATCGTCGTTGGACTGCAGTACCTCACCGTAATATTTCTGAATATCCGCCGTGGTTTGCTGTTCGTAGCTATTCATTCATGTGCTCCAGGAAAATCGAGGTGTCGATTATTAATGACCGGACAAAGAACGAATTTTATACGATTTCTATAGGGCGTTGATATCCTCACTAGCGGAATGGTCTTCAAATATTGTGCTGGGCTGATCCTCAAGGATCAGATAACCCAGACCATAGGCGAGCAGGGTGGCCTGAGGTGCGATCAATAAAGCAATGATTGCCGCGCCTCGTACAAAGGCTCGTGGTACCTCAAGGTGGTGAGCAACACCGGCACAGACGCCACCTAATTTGGCGTTGAGTTTGTCCAATCCAAGCTGTCTGTCGCTAATTTCATCGAAATAATCTTTGTTCATCGTGTTTTCCTGTTTATTACGATCGATACGACCGGATGTATGTTAGTGATCACTTTATTACCATACACGAATCATGCCATCTATATATCAATAGGTAACCTATTGATATATAGATAACCAATGGGTAATTGATTAGAAATACGATTAGCCGTAAACCTAATAATGATTATATTAACTAATTTAAAAGTAAGTGCTGTGGAATTGGAGCTCGCCGTGCTGTTCCTGCAGTAAAGATATGCGCGTAAGCCCTTTACTTTTCGGGCCAGCACCCATAATGTGCGTCTCCTTTATTCAACCTAAGTATTCAACACAAGTACTCAAAATTAAGTACCGTAAGGAACCAGTATGGCCGATTCAATGGAGCAGGAAGCGCTGATCTATCACCGGGAACCGACTCCCGGCAAGCTCGCTATCCAACCAACTAAAGCGCTCTCCAATCAGAAGGATCTGGCACTGGCGTACTCACCGGGTGTGGCATTTGCGTGTACGGCGATTGAAAAGGACAACAGCACGGCGGCTGATTATACGGCGCGTGGCAACCTCGTAGGTGTGGTTTCAAATGGTACGGCGGTACTAGGTCTGGGGGCAATTGGTCCGCTGGCAGGGAAACCGGTAATGGAAGGAAAGGCGGTCCTGTTTAAGAAGTTTGCCAACATCGACGTATTCGATATCGAAATCGACGAGACTGATACAGATAAGCTGATCGATATTATTGCTTCGCTGGAGCCTACCTTTGGTGGAATTAATCTCGAAGACATAAAAGCACCTGAGTGTTTTATCGTAGAACAGCGGCTTCGCGAACGTATGAATATTCCGGTATTTCACGATGATCAACACGGTACCGCAATCGTGTCAGCAGCGGCTGTCTACAACGGTTTGAAAATTGTTGATAAATCTCTGGAAGACGTAAAGCTTGTTGTTTCTGGTGCGGGTGCGGCGAGTATCGCCTGCGTTGATCTGTTAGTCAGCATGGGTCTAAGTAAAGACAACGTAATACTGTGTGACAGTAAAGGCGTGATTTATGAAGGTCGGAAAGAAGGGATGAACGAGTGGAAGGAGAAATATGTCGTTCAGACCAATGCCCGAACTTTGGATGATGCAATGATGGATTCGGATATCTTTATGGGCCTTTCCGGTCCCGGTGTACTGAGCGCCGAGGCGGTTAAGACAATGGCTAAAGATCCCCTGGTGCTGGCAATGTCGAATCCTGTCCCGGAGATAATGCCGGAACTTGCACAGGAAGCGCGTCCTGATGCAATCCTGGCAACGGGACGTTCTGACTATCCCAACCAGGTAAATAACGTACTGTGTTTCCCATTTATTTTTCGTGGTGCACTGGATTGTGGAGCGACTCGAATCAACGATGAAATGAAGCAGGCCTGTGTGAAAGCGATTGCGGAACTTGCCACTAAAGAGCCGACGGAAGAAGTAACCAAGGCCTATGCAGGGCAGACATTAAAGTTTGGCCGTGACTACCTGATTCCTAAACCCTTTGATCCCAGATTGATCGAAGAGGTCCCCGTCGCTGTTGTAAAAGCGGCGATGGAAAGTGGTGTTGCCACAAGACCAATTGAAGATCTGGAGGCCTACCGCAGAAAGCTGCATTCATACGTCAGTAGCAGTCGTATATTCATGCAACCTGTGATCGAGAAGGCATTGACGGTACCTGACGCAAAAATCGCTTTTGCGGAAGGGGAGAACGAGGATGTTTTACTCGCATTACAATCGGTGGTGGACGAGGGTATCGCGAAGCCATATGTCATTGGTCGGCCAAATGTCATTGAGCAAAAGCTGGATGAGCTTAGTTTAAGAATTGAGGTTGGGAAGGACATCGAGGTTGTCGATCCACTGGATTGCGATAACCATGAAGAATATTGGCGCTATTACCATGACAAGGTTGGGCGAAGCGGTGTATCCGTGGAAGCGGCCCAGAGCACATTGCGCAGCAACTCAACCGTGCTGGCGGCGGTAATGACAGCATTAGGAGAAGTTAACGGCGTTATTTGCGGCAAGGTAGGCCGCTTTGACCATCACTTGAGAGATATCACGACGGTACTCTCTAATAAGCCGAGGCCAATGACCTCATCGGTGTGTGCAGTACTGCTGCAGGACGGACCACTCTTTATCGCTGACCCGTTTGTTAACGTGAACCCCAGCGAAGACCAACTGGTAGTGGCCACTCAGGATTGCCTGGATTTCATCAGGAAATTTGGTCTGGAGCCCAAGGTGGCACTGCTGTCACATTCCAACTTTGGTACCTATGATGATGAGGGTGCGCATAAAATGAAGGTCGCCGCCGATAGGCTACGCGGTTTTAATCCTGATCTTGAAATTGACGGCGAAATGCATGCCATCTCGGCTTTTAATGAGCAGCTACGATCATCAATCTATCAGAACAATCATCTGACCGGACGAGCGAATTTACTTATTATGCCGAACATGGATGCGGCGAGTATCGCACTTGGATTATCACGCTCGATAACCAACGCTAATATGATAGGACCCTACCTGAATGGGTTGGACAAGGCTGCGCACATACTGATTCCGTCCGTGTCTGCCCGAGGGATATTCAATATGGCGGCACTTACGGTCGAGGATTCGCTTACTCAGCGTGGCGGTGTCCAGCAGAGTTTACTCGCATAGTGTAATTCCATGGCTAAGAAATCCGCACCGTCGACGTCCAATCCCTTTGCCAACGAAAAGGAGGTAGAGGCTTCCGTACCGGATCAGGTCTTCTCTGAACCGGGGGAGTATGAGCGGACGATTAAAGAAGCGCGAGAGATCGTTAACAAACCGTTCGTCTCGGCAGGCCTTAGAAATATTCAGCGCCAACACCTGAAGAATCGTATGACGGTGTGGGAGCGTATTGCCGTTCTTACTGATAAACCACCCAAGGTGTTATTTCAAAACTGGGGTCCCAATCTTGACGGTGCCTCATTGGTGACGGCGATTATTGATATCGAAGGTAGAGATGTCGCTGTGTACGGCCATGATTTCACGATTCGTGCCGGCTCCATGGATGCGACCAACGGTAAAAAGCTGGCGCGCCTTTATGAACTTGCCGGGAGGAGAAAAATCCCTCTGGTTGGAATGAATGACTCTTCTGGAGCGTTTGTCCCGGCCGGTGTGGGTGGTCTTGACGGATATGCGGAAGCATTTACCGCGCTTCGAAAAATCAGTGGTGTCGTGCCGTCCATCATGTGCATGTTCGGGTTTAACGCAGGTGGTGGATCCTATCTGCCAAGACAGGGTAGTTTCCTGATCCAGCCGGACGAGACCTTCTTTGGCCTGACCGGGCCCGCCGTCGTTAAGTCTGTTCTTGGAGAAGACATTGAGGCCGATGATCTGGGTGGCCCAAAGGTTCATAGCCAGACAGGCGTTACCGACATCACGGTTAAGGATGAGGTCGCTGCGCTGCATAAGGTTAAAGAGTTATTAAGGTACCTGCCCAGCAATAACTCTGAATTTGCGCCGTACCAGACGACTTCCGACCCCGTTGACCGGAAGACCTGGGACATAGACCTGTTATTTAAAAAGGCGTTTAACTCGCCGACAGGATTTAACACGCCTTTTGACGTTAGCATTGTCATCCAGCAGATCTGTGATCATGGTGATTACTTTGAGATACAGCCGGATCGTGCAAGAAATACCATTACTTGTTTTGGCAGGCTGGCGGGTAATGTCGTTGGGTTTGTCGCCAACAACTCGGCGGTGGGCTCTGGCCAGATAGACATCGACGCCGCGTACAAAAACGCCCGCTTTATTCGCTTTTGTAATCTGTACAACATCCCGGTGATCTTTATGGAGGACACGACGGGCTTTCTACCGGGTAAAGAGCAGGAGAGTGGAGGAATAGTACAGGCGGGACGGGCAATGCTGGACGCCATCATTGATCTCAGGACGCCGAGATTCCTGGTATTGATTCGTAACGCTATCGGCGGCGCCTATGCTTCCTACAACAACTATCCCACCGGCGCTGATCTGGTCGTTGCGTTGCCGACAACGCGAGTCGCGGTCATGGGGCCTCCAGGTATGGAATTTGTCTATAAAGATGAATTGCGCGCGTTGCGTGGCGCCCTTGCAGATCGCGTTGAGCAAGAAAGAGCGGCTGCCATAAAAGCAGGAGAAACAGAAAATCTTGATACCAATGCCAGGGCGAAGGCTGCTGAGTGGCTACGCAACGAGGAAGCGTTATTGGCGAAACGATATGAAGAAGAACTGATGAACCCGAAGGAGGCGTTAAGCCTGGGGTCGGTTTCTCAGATCGTTATGCCTTCGGACCTGCGTCAGGTATTGGCAGAGCATATGTTATTTCACCTGACGCACTATGAGCCGGGTCCATTGATGTCTGTCCAGCGAGAGTTTCACTAGTCCGATGTCATATCTGCGTAATCCATATATCCACGAAAACCGTCGGCGAGGTGGAAGTGACTCGGCCTGGGTAGCTTCATTTGGCTGCTCTGATATGAAGCCTCTGATTATTTGCAGGGGACCCATTCGTATCGAAGCAATGAATGTTTTTGAAGAGATGGGTATTACGGATTACGGCATGCTGTTGTCCGAGAAGGATTCCATCACTTATGCCAACGCACTCTCGCCGGAACTACGCAAGCAGATTCATCCATCCCGGGTGCATCGCGTTAGAGATTACTCCGGCGCAACCAAAGAAGAACGTCAGGAACGAATCGATCAGATTATTCAGATTGCCAAAGGCAATGGATATGACTGCGTTTTTGCCGGGTACGGCTTCATGGCCGAAGAAGAGGACCTTGTTAAGTCCCTCGAACAGGCCGGACTGAATTTTTTAGGGCCTCAATCACGAACGATCAGGGAAGCGGGGCGAAAGGACCTTGCCAAGCGCACCGCCCTTGCGGTTGATGTGTCTGTAACGCCGGGTGTGGATAACGCAACCGTTCTGACGCTACTGGGAATCTGTCCTGACGAGAAAAAACTGATCAAGCTGGCAGCCAACAACGATTTGCAGGTCGACGAACTTGATGGGTTATCACTCGAACAGCAGGCAGAACAAGTACTGAGCGCATCCTACGCGAGGGGCATTGATCTCATTACGATTGATCAGGTCGCTGCGACGTTAACCAAAGAGATTGAAACGCTGTTCAAAAATGATCCCGAGCACCGGATTCGATTGAAGGCTGTTGGTGGCGGCGGCGGTAAAGGGCAAAGAATACTCGACGCTCCGGTGCACTTCGACGGAAAAAAGGCGGACCAACTCAAGAAGGCGGTCGCCGCAGTGGAACCTCTTTATCGCGAGGTGCTGGCGGAAGTAAAAGCGACTGGTGTGGGTGATAACAAGAATGTTCTTGCGGAAGTGAACATTGAAACAGTACGCCATCAGGAGATACAGGTCGTTGGGAACGGTGATTGGTGTATCACCATGGGGGGGCGTGACTGCAGCCTGCAGATGAACGAGCAAAAGTTGCTCGAGGTTTCAACAACGCAGGAAGAACTGAGCGAAGCGATAGCTGCTGCAAAGGGAGACTCGCTCGCGTCGCTTGAAACAGACCTTAAGATTCTAAAGCGCATGGAAGAAGAAGCGGCGCGTTTTGGTGCGGCAGTAGGGCTCGATTCTGTTTCTACCTTCGAGTGCATCATCGAGGATGATCATCACTACTTCATGGAGATGAATACCCGGGTCCAGGTGGAACACAGAGTCACTGAACTCTGCTATGCGCTGCGCTTTAGTAACCCGGATGACGCGGCAGACTCGTTCGTGGTTAATTCGATTGTGGAGTTGATGGTGCTGCTCGCTGCCCATGGACCTCGATTGCCAGAACCGGCGCGAGAAAGACGCGAATCCTCGTCGGTAGAAGTGCGACTTAATGCGACTGATCAAGCACTTAAACCCCATGCTGGTGGTGTGATCACGGCCTGGTCCGAGACGCTCACTGGTGAGATTCGTGACGATCAGGGAATCTGTTTGCATAACCCTGATACCGATGTGTTCATGAAATACCACCTGGCTGGTGCTTATGATTCCAATATCGCACTGCTGCTCACTGTTGATGAAGACAGAGACAAGGTGTTGTCCCGTATGGCAGAGATTCTCCGTCGTATGCGAATCTCAGGTGAGAACCTTAGTACCAACCTCGAGTTTCAATACGGACTTCTTAGCTGGCTTATAGGTCAGAACGCCCAGGCAAGACCGGCGACTAACTTCGTGATGCCTTATCTTTCAGTGGTTGGTGAGTTAAAAAGACTGGCCAACGATCTGGATATCGTCCAGGCATATAGCGCCATTGAACGCAGCGAAATTGCGCAGGACAAAACACACGCTGCCCAGATCAGCGAGATCATGAATCGCAAGGCGAGTCTGTTGGCCAGGGCGCTGAATCAACTCTTTTCAGAACCCCACTTTCTGGCTGGATGGCTCTCGCTTAATCGCCAACGCTTTGAGCTTACCGACGCTGGGGTTACCTGGCTGTCGAATCCCGTCATGGTCCTGAGGGATCTCTACCACTACCTCAATATGGAGGCTGAGAACGGGCTGCCTGCGTTATACGCCATCTGGGATCATGATCAGAGCCTGTTAGCTGACTCGGTCAGCTTCTATGAAGTTGTGGAACAGAAGCTCGGTACTGATGACTGGCGGGAGATAGATGACTGTCTGAGTGGCACGGCGAAACAGTTTGGTGATCAGGCTGACGCGGTGAAATCCGCTCACCGCGGATTCCAGCTGGGTCTGGATATACTATCGATCCTGCCTTATATAGGAATGAAGACCGGCTTCTTTGATTTAAAAGTGTTGCCAGACCTAAGCATTAGCATTCCCCAACGTTTGTTTAATGCGGCAGATAGCGTCAAGGAACTATCGCCACCACCGGCGGTATCTGCAGATGCAGTAACAGCGCCCTCAGGAGGCATGTATTACGGTCGTGAAGCACCTGATCGTGAAACGTTTGTAAAAGAGGGGGACCACTTTGAAGAAGGGGATCCTCTGTTCATCATTGAAGTGATGAAAATGTTCAACAAGGTTTATGCGCCGTTTTCAGGCACCGTAGATGAAGTGTTAATTAGTACCGACGCGACGATAGTTAAGCGCGGTGAATCGGTGCTCAAAGTGACCCCGGACGAAGAAATTGTGGTGCAGACAGACGCTGATATTGCTGCCCGGGTTAAAGAGGCGACGTCAGCCTTTATTGAATTTGCGGGTTATAGTTAGGGGGCAAACACATGATCGTTTCACTCGACCACATCGCGATCGCGGTACCGGATCTGCAGAAATCCATCGCGCGATTTCTTGAAGATTTTGGTCTTAACTACGAGGGCAGCGAAGATGCCGTCGAGGCAAAAACCACGACTGCGTTCTTTCCAGTAAAAGGAACCAGTATTGAGCTGGTGCATCCGCTTAACGGTGAAGGTCCGCTAGTGAATTTTCTGGAGAAGCGCGGTCCTGGAATCCATCATATTTGTTTTGAGAGCGATGATCTTGATGCTGACGTGGCGCGCCTTAGGGAAAAGGGTTATCAGTTCCTATCGGATGAGCCAACGATTGGCGCGCACAATGCGAGGGTGATCTTTATTCATCCCAAATCCTGTGACGGCGTCCTTATAGAATTGAATGAGCACACCCATGGTTGATAAGAAGAATAAATATGAGGTTCCAACCCACAGCGTTGACCAGTGGCAGGCGGCTGCGGAGAAACAGCTAAAAGGTAAGCCGATAAGCAGTCTCGATACCGAGACGGCTGAAGGTCTTATACTCAAGGCGTTATATACCTCTGAAGATATTTCCGGGCTACCGTACGCCAATACAATGCCCGGCCTTGAACCTTATGTACGTGGGCCGCAGGCGACCATGTACGCCGGACGACCCTGGACGATTCGCCAGTATGCGGGGTTCTCAACGGCAGAAGAGTCCAATGCGTTCTATCTTCAGCTCCTTAAGGAAGGTGGTAACGGAATCTCTGTCGCCTTTGATCTTGCCACGCACCGGGGCTATGACTCGGACCACGAGCGGGTCACCCATGATGTGGGTAAAGCAGGGGTTGCGGTTGACTCGATAGAGGATATGAAGATTCTGTTCGACGGTATTCCCCTGGACAAGATCTCGGTTTCGATGACGATGAATGGGGCAGTGTTGCCCATCCTCGCGGGCTATATTGTTGCCGCGGAAGAGCAGGGCGTCGCCCAGGCTGATCTTGCCGGAACGATTCAGAACGATATTCTGAAGGAGTTCCTGGTGCGCAATACTTATATTTATCCTCCAGAGCCCTCCATGCGCATCGTGCGGGACATCATCTCCTACTGCACGGAGCACATGCCTAAATTCAACACGATTTCAATTTCTGGCTATCACATGCAGGAAGCAGGGGCGGATGCGGCATTGGAGCTTGCCTATACGCTGGCTGACGGTAAGGAATACATTCGTACCGCGATTGGCGCGGGGCTTAAGATTGACGACTTTGCACCTCGTTTGTCGTTCTTCTGGGGCATCGGCATGAATTTCTATATGGAGATTGCCAAGATGCGTGCCGGTCGATTGCTCTGGTCTCGCATTGTCGATGAGTTCTCGCCGGAGAATCCCCGCAGCAAGATGCTGCGTACACACTGCCAAACCTCTGGCTGGTCGTTAACGGAGCAGGATCCATATAACAATGTGGTCCGAACCACTGTCGAGGCCATGGCAGCCGTATTTGGTGGAACCCAGTCATTGCACACCAATGCATTGGATGAAGCCATCGCCTTACCGTCGGAGTCGGCCGCGCGACTTGCCCGTAATACCCAGTTGATTCTGCAGGAAGAAACGGGAATGACCGATGTCATCGATCCATGGGGTGGTTCCTACATGATGGAGTCCCTGACCCAGCAGATTGCGGATCGCGCATGGGAACTCATCGAGGAAATTGAATCAGTGGGCGGGATGGCGAAAGCGATTGAAACCGGTATGCCCAAACTCAGGATTGAAGAAGCAGCGGCGAAAAAGCAGGCACTGATTGATCAGGGTATCGATGTGATTGTTGGTGTTAACAAGTATGAAACTGACACTGATGATGAAATCGACGTGCTCGAAATCGATAACTCGGCAGTCAGGGCGAGACAGCTGTCCCGACTCCAGGAGATCAAAGGACAGCGCGATCAGAGCAAGGTAGAAGGAATTCTTGCATCAATTACCCAGACGGCAGGGTCAGGCACGGGCAACTTGCTGGCACTCTGCATAGACGCCATGCGCGCGCGAGCCACCGTCGGAGAAGTATCCGACGCCATGGAAGAGGTGTTCTCCCGTTACAACGCCGAAGCCAAGACCATATCAGGTGTCTATGGCGGGCTCTTCAGTGAGCAGGATGAGTGGCAGACCCTGACTAACAAGGTGGATAGCTTTGAAAAGGAACACGGCGCGCGGCCGCGTATGCTGGTTAGCAAGATGGGTCAGGATGGACATGACCGTGGTGCCAAAGTCATTGCCAGCGCATTTGCAGATGCCGGGTTTGAAATTGACCTGACGCCAATGTTTTCGATGCCGTCGGAAGTTGTACAGCAGGCGCTGGAGAACAACGTGCATGCCATTGGCATTTCATCTCAGGCCGCAGGACACAAAACCATGGTCCCGAAGTTGATGGAAGAGTTAAGGAAGGCCGATGCCGAGGACATTACGGTAATTGTCGGCGGCGTGATCCCCCAACAGGACTATGCGTTTCTGGAAGAAGCCGGTGTCAGCAACATATTTGGTCCTGGCACCGTGATTCCAAAAGCGATTAATCGCGTGCTGAAAACGATAGAGTCGTCGCTGGAGCGTTAACGCGGTTGCATCCTGATGCCGCCGTCCATGCGAATACTTTCGCCATTCATATATTCGTTCTCCATCAGCATGACAGCCACGAGTGCTATCTCGTCGGCCTCTCCTAGACGCTTCGGAAAAAGCACCTGAGCTTCCAGTAAATCGATCGTCTTTTGTGGCGCACCTTGCAGCAGAGGCGTTTTAATGAGACCAGGAACGATGGTGTTGCATCTGATTCCCATGCTGGAAAGATCCCGCGCGATAGGCAGTGTCATACCAATTACGCCACCCTTGGAGGCACTATAGGCAGCCTGGCCTATTTGACCTTCGTATGCCGCAACCGATGCAGTATTGATAATGCAGCCACGACTACCGTACTTATTGTAGGGTTCGTTTTTAGCCATCTCGAAAGCGGCAAGCCTGAGCACATTAAAGGTTCCGATCAGATTGACGTTAATGACAAACTTGAATGCATCCAGTGGGTGCGCGCCATCTTTGCCGACGGTACGGACGGCATTGCCAATACCTGCATAGTTACAGCAAATGTGGATGTTGCCATAGGTGTCTACGGTGTCAGTGATCGCCGCCTGGACATCCTCTTCTTTGGTAACGTTGACCGAATAGAATTTTGCACCCAGTTCTTCAGCAAGAGCGTTGCCCTTGTCTTCATTCATGTCGAATATGGCTACCTTGGCGCCCATATCAGTGATGCGTCGAGCGGTTGCTTCTCCCAGGCCTGAAGCGCCTCCGGTGATAACTGCTACCTTGCCTTTGATGTCCATTGTGTACCTGCTTGATAAATATTATTGGGTTAAATTTGGGTGGCCGCGATTATGAACAAACAACATGCCGCTGTAAACTGACGTTAGATCGCGATACAGTCGGGGCTTTATATGGGAGTGAACGCAATGCCAAAGTTACCGATTATTGTTGCCTGTTTCCTCGTCGTATCCTGTAGCACAGTCACCCAGCAGTCTCGGTATGAAGTTCAGGAAATTCCGCGCGCAACGCCAGAAGAAGTGGGTATGTCTTCCGAGGCGCTTGAAAAGATTGGTGAACTGGCCCAGCAATACATAGATGAGGGACGTGTGCCCGGCGTTGTTGTCGGCATTAGTCGGCGCAATAAGGTTGTCTATCTGGAAGCCCATGGGATTCTTGAAGAGGAGACACAGGAACCCATGCCGGAAGACGCAATTTTCATCATGGCGTCTTCCACCAAACCGGTGATTGGTGTTGCGGCGCTGATCCTGGTTGACGAGGGCCTGATCAGCCTACAAGACCCAATATCCAAATACATTCCTGAGTACGAAAATCTTCAGGTGGCTGTTCCTGTGAAATCAGCGACCGGTGCAAAGAAAAAGTCCAGGTTAAAGGCCAAGGGCAAAGTAAAAGCGCAAGCCAAGGGTAAAGCGAAAGGTAAGGGCAAGAATAAGGAAAAGTCCCCGGAATACAGACTCGAGCCAGCCAATCAGCCGCTAACCATCCACCATCTGCTGACGCACACTGCGGGTGTGGGGACCAGGGGAGGATTGGGTACGGCCATTGGTGGCTACAGCGCTAAACCTGAAGATACGCTTGCATCCTGGGTACCCAAGTTGGCAGCCAGGCCTCTGGATTTTCACCCGGGGTCTCGCCGGGCATACAGCCCTGGTGACGGACTGAAGGTGGTTGGACGGGTGATCGAGATCGCCTCAGGCATGCTGGTGAACAAGTTTATACAGTCGCGTATCCTTGACCCGCTGGATATGAAGGATACTTACTTCGCTGTACCCGAGGATGAATTACATCGAATGCCTTCCCGATTTCACAGTAAAGCCAAAGGCGACGGCAAGGTCTTCGGGGCAAAAGATTCAAGCGCCTTTGTGTCTGGTGCCGGGGGATTGTTCAGTACAACGCGTGACTATCTGCGTTTTCAGCAGATGCTGGTGAACAAGGGTACCTTGTTTGGTCGGCAAATCCTCAAACCTGAAACCGTTGCCATGATGACAAGCAACCAGGTTGGGGATCTGGCGACCAAAGCGGCCAAGGGTGGTCCCGGTTTTGGCGCTGGCTATACAACCGGCATCACTTTGGATCAGAAAAAAGCCAGAGGCGGGCATATCGACGGGACGTTTAGCTGGGGCGGGGCGGCGGGTACCGTTTCCTGGACGACGCCTTCAGAGGAACTAACGGTCGTGTACATGGTGCAAAGACCCTCGGATCTGCAAGGCAAAATTGCTGAGGTGATTCGGGACTCGATTATCGACTGATGGCGTGCTTGGTAGTGGTTTATTCCACTCGATACACACGTGCCGCAGTACCACTGAATATTGCCGTCTTCTCTGATTCGCTAAGGCCCGCTCGGTTCGCAATGCGTTTGAACATATTCCATAGGGTTCGATAAGAAACGCACTCTTTGTCCACGGGATAGTTACTTTCGAATGTGCAACGATCCGCACCGAAGGCCTCTATGGTGTAGCTATAGTAAGGGTAGAGCAACTCGCAGAGCTCCTCTGATCCAATTGGTTTGTCACGGCGATTCATATGAAAGGTTGGTTCCCAGTCACCGAGACGCTGCTGGGCGCCACCAACTTTCATATACACATTGGGACATCGTGCGATGGAATTGATACAGCGCTGCCAGTTTGTAAAGGCTTCAGGGCTGGCGTCAGCATCAATCTTGCCGCCCATATGGCAAATGATAATGCGCACGTCCGGGTGCTGGTCTGCCAGATCAGCCATGGCGGGTAGCCGTTCATAATCCGCAGAGTAATTGTCGAAAGACAGGTTCAGCTTTCCCATCACGGCAAAACATTCATGGTATGCAGCGTCGAGTTCCTCAGGGAAGCCTGCTCGAATGCCGCGAAACAGGCCTTTACCCGCTTCAATATGCCCCTCGAATACTTCCTCGATTCCGGCACCCAGTGTCATGTCAGCATGACTGACGATGGCACCAATGGTTGATTTACCCGGCGTTCTTGCGCTCTCTTCAGCGGCCTTAATGACGTATTCGGTTTCACCAATCGGCTTAAGGTGCTCCGGACCCTCTTCGCGGAAACAGGACCTGCTATCAATGAACACGGTTTTTTCGACGTTGTGACCAGAGTCGGTATCCGCCCACAGGTCATGCAGCTCATAGGTGCATCGTCGCGATGGGTTCTTCCAAAAGTGATGGTGGGTGTCGATGATTGGCAGATCAGGTTCGATCACCGCTTCAGGTGTCTCCTGGGCCAGCCAGCGAGTCAGATCTTCTTCTTCGGGTATCATGTTCTTTAGTGTACGGCGTTTCTGCGGCCAGTCATAATTTGCTTGCTTGCCCAAGCGTTATGCTTTCGGTCACTATGCGCCACATAACATGCGACACATGACATGCAATAAACGCGACTTACAACAACAGAAGGGCTAGGGGGAGCACGATATGAAATCAAAAACGCTGGGTAGAACAGGGATCGAGGTCTCGACGGTTGGTCTTGGGGCCGGTTTCGTCGGTATGGCAGGCCTTGAAGTCGGACCGGAGATCGTTAAATCCGCGGTCGAGGCAGGTTGCACCCTGGTCGACACTGCGCCGCTATACGGTGACAGTGAATTAACAATTGGACAGGCATTTAAGCAATATCCGCAACTGCGCGATAAATGTACCGTGACCACAAAGGCGGGCCGTTTCAAAGGTGGAACTGACCATTCGTTTGACGGGATCCTGCGCAGCGTCGAGACCAGTCAGGAACGACTGGGTATCGAGCAATTTCAGATCATCTACATCCATGATGCGATGGGCGTGCCCATGAAAGATGTCATGAGTAAAGATGGCACGGTGGGAGCGTTGCGTAAGCTGCAGGACGAAGGGATTGTGCGTTACATAGGATCTGCGGCAAACGACCCGGAGACGAACGCCCCCTATATCGAGACTGGGGAGTTCGATGTGGCGGTGGTACCTGACGCCTGGAGCCTGCTCAATCAGACTGCATTGGAACGCATTCTGCCTGCTGCTGAAAAACACAATGAGGCCGGCCCCGGGATCGAACAGCGAGCCTGAGCTGGAGGGTCCGCCGACCAAAAAGCAAAAAACATCCCTCGAATCCGACACGGGT
>CAJWQG010000055.1 GCA_913045175.1 uncultured Gammaproteobacteria bacterium
CGGCGGCTCCCCGTGTTTCTCTGCCAAAAACATTCTGACATTTGCGTGGGAGGTCGGAGCATGGGGATTACGGGGATGAATGACGACCGATATGCCCATGGCACGGAAACTGCGTCCGGCCAACTCCGGCCTGTGTTGAGTGGCAGATGCGGGCATTTCTGCACCCATGACGTGGCTAAAATTCACGCCCCCCTTTTCAATTACATCGCCCTCCGCCAACACCCGACTGATGCCACCACCGCCTTCCGGTCTCTCCCAGCTTTCAGTCGTAAATTCCCGATTTCCATCGATGACAGACAGTGCGTCGCAAATGCGTATTTGCAATGACTTCAGATAGGCCTCGACCGCCGCTGCGTCCATTTAGTTCTCCTTAAAATAACGTCACGCCCGCAAAATCGAGCCATCCCCCACGCGACGTATTGTTGACGCTTTGCCTTGAGGGTCAAGCGCCCCCGGCATCGCTGGTAGCCGGGGACCAAAATAACGACGTAACTGCCATACAGCATGTGGTGGGGATAATCCGGCAGGGTTAGCGCTGGTCGACACTAACGGCCCGTCAAAAGCGAGACACAATGCTTTCAGCGCTGGCGCGGACGTAACCCGAATTGCCACCTCATCACTGTCGCCCGTTATCCAGTGAGGAAAGCAGCTGCGATGAGGCACTAACCAGGTATTGGGGCCAGGCCAGGAATTCAAGATCGCGCCCCGCGCACTGCTTGGCAAAGGGTCAAGCAGCGCAGAAAAAATGTCGGCTGACGCCGCTACAACAATTAGGCCTTTGCTGATCTCGCGACACTTCATCTGCAGGACATCGAGGACAGCTTCTTCGTTAAAAGGATCGATTGCTACTGCATTTTTACTCATCTGAATAGCGTCGTTTATACAATCAAAGTTATTAAGTTCCGGATCAAATAATCTTATTGTCTTTTTTGCTGTTTTAAGTTTTTCGATAGAAGCTGTTTGATCAGGGTTTTCGACCGCAATAGTTTGCTTCTCGTTTGCGACAAGGACTCTTTCTAAAACATCTTGAATCACCTCATTGCTCTGAATAACTTGGCTTTGGAATACTCGTTGTTCGATAGTTTGCTGGTAGATAGCGGTAACTACTTCAGAGCCTACCTGTCTAATACCGTGTTCAACTGCTTTTATATCTTTTGAAAGTTCGTTAATACCTTCTGAAAGTTCACTAAATCCTATTTCAGTAGTTTCAAGCATTTCTCCAAGATGATTTTCAAGTACCCCAAAGCCTCGATATAAAAGTTCATTCCCCACTTGTATATCCGTATCAATTTCTTCTAGCTGGCTTAGTTGTCTTTGGGAATTAATTAGCAATAAGCCTTGAGAGTAATCCCCCTTAGCGATATTTAGTCCTCCCGTTGCGTAGGAGGCAATTTTCAAGGATTGATTAATTAGATTGCTCATACTTAAATTTTATACCAAAGCGGTAGAGTGGTTCCTCAAATACTCTGACTATTTATTCCTCGCATAAATCGCTAAACCAATTAAGAAGATAACAGATAAGATTGCGAACTGGTCTATACCGAAAAGGTATATGCCATAGCCGAAAATTATTATGATGACGATCCCAATCAGACCTATCAAACGATATGTTTCTTTAACACCGCCGATAGCCACCACGAAGGCCCATAACACCATAACCGAGGAGAAAAAAAGTAACCACACCATCCATATATTACCTAGAACAAACTGTACGGGTGTATAGTATTCGAGTAGATATTTCTTTGCTAATCTCGGCTATATGGTTCTAAAGGCCTTATGAACTAAAGGCGGCTATTGGTCAGGACGATGCCCTGGCAGCAGTCACCGCAGAAATGTCTCGCATCTTGACCGAAACAGATCCGCAGAAACTTAAAAAGATTGCTGCACAATTGGGTGGAGGTGGCGATGTCGTGACCGTCATCCAAGCCAACGCACCAGAATTTTTGCCTCAGATTTTGCCGCTGTTAGGAGCCGCAGGAACTTCTCCTGCTACGCTAGGTAACATTGGTGGTGGCCTTGCTGCTGACATCTATCAGCAGTCTCCACAGCTTAACGATATGCAAAGGGCTCTGATCCAGTAAAAATCACTGCTGAAACAACTGGTCACGTAATTGGTCACGTATTCGAGCTCTTAAAACTCAAACCCCTTGATTTTACTGGCCTGTAGAGGGTATTTGGCGGAGGGGCAGGGATTCGAACCCTGGATGCCTCTCGACATGCTGGTTTTCAAGACCAGTGCATTCAACCGCTCTGCCACCCCTCCGAAGCCGCGCAATATACTCGATAACAACGTGCTTGTTAAGATGCCAAGATGGAACTACTAATAATTGTCGGGATCGGCATCGTACTATTGTATTGGCGTGCAGCAGGACGATCCAAGGAAATCGCAGTCAATGCGGCGAGGCGGGAATGTAATCTGTGTGACGTTCAGTTGCTGGATCAGACAGTCATTCTTATTAAGTTATCCGCCAGCAGGGATGAGAACGATCGATGGCGCATGTGGCGATCCTATCGATTCGAGTATGCAACCGATGGGGAAGACAGGTTCCTTGGCAGGGTAATTCTTCTAGGCCAGAGAGTTATCCGAATTGAGATGGAAACCTTCAATCCGGTTGTTCACTAGTGCCCTCTATCCTTCAGTGCTTTCTTGATCGCTAGAGCCCTCACCAGCGAAGGTGCTACCGAAGTTCTCGACCCACTTAGCGAGATCCATATGGTCCTCATCACCTAGCAGAATACCCATAAAGAAATCTTCTTCTTCATGCTTTACCCAACGAATCTCTCCTCTAAAGAGATACATGGCAAACGGATCGCCAATACCAATCGTGATGTCCAGCAGGCTACCCTAGAATAGTTTCGAGTCAGTTTTTAATTGCAGACCGTGAACTCAAAAGTCTAGCGCTTCGCAGGTGAGGGAGGTTCCAACTAATTCGTGATCTTCTTCACACTCATGCACGTGTACAAAGAATCTGACGTGTTGCGGTATACGTGGTTCGCTACGTTGCTCCTTAAGTCCCACCTTCTCTCCATAGAACTATAACGATAGTGCCCGGCTCAGGCAGGGTCAATCAAATTCCGATAAGCCTTAAGGTGTTTTAGCGCTTCTGAGTGCTCTCCAACAAGCTCGTACAGCCTGGAAAGATTGTAATGCGCATCAGCAAAGGCGGGCGCTCTTTGGTAGGCGGATATGGCGTCTTCGATGCGTCCTATGTCTTCCAGCAATGTCCCCAGGTTAAACGCCGCCAGGACATTATCGGGCTCAGCTTCCAGCGCGTAGTGATAGTGAGCCTCTGCGGTTTCATACTCGCCACTCTCCTGCATCAGACGCCCAATGTTTACGTGCGCGTCGCTGTGGGAAGGATCAAGCTCCAGCGCTCTCAGGTACGCCGCCGGGGCGTCTTCCGGGCTCACCGCCTCAAGATCCACGCCCAGGTCAAACCAGTCGTCGCTGGTCAGATGTTCGCTCGATTCGGCTTGTACTGCCGCTTCTTTTGCCAGTAGTGCGACGGTTCCGGCGAGGTCTGCAATGGCAAAATTGAAATGTATCTGACCTGATTCCGCGTTATACATTTGCTCGTTCTGCTGTATCACGACGGCGCCACCATCTCCTGTAATACGCATTGATGACAAGGAACGTTCCGCGGGTAACCTTTGCTTGAGTTGAATGAGTGATTTGTTGATGCGCGCTTTACGCACACCGGCATCAATGAGTTCTTTTGCCGTACGGAGGATGACGATATCCTGGAAGCTGAAGCGGTAATGATTTCGAACCGTTCTCTCAGGGTCCAGAATACCCGAGCGTGCTATGTCTCGAATGGTTTCCTGGTCAATACCCAATAACTCAGCAACGTCGCTCGTCGAATATCCCTTCATGTTCCCTTATACATACTGAGGGTTATTTCGTTGCCGCTTTTTTCGCCTTTGCTTTTGCCTTCGTTTTCGCTTTCTTTACCTTGGCTGGCTTCTTTTTGGCGGCCCGTTTTAGCTTGCCTGATGTCTTGTTCGACTCGAGGCTTGCCTTTAAGGCCTCCATGATATCAATTATCTTCGCTTCTTCCTGCTCTTCTTGCACAACAACGATATCCTGACCGTTTACCTTCTTTTCGATCATTTCCATCATGTGATGGCGGACCTCGTCGACGTAGTTTTCCGGATAAAACTCATCGGTGGCTACCTGTTCTACTAATTGAATAACAAGATCCAGTTCTGCCTTCTCAATCTCTGCGTCAGGGATTTCCACATTAGAAAAGCTTCGCAATTCTTCCTGATGTCGGAGCTGTACCATGATTAGGCCATCATCAAGAAGATGAATCATCACCAGATAGCATTTGCCTCGTGCGGCATATTTCGCGAGCGCTGACTTCCCGGTCTTACGCATAGCTTCGGCTAAGAGGTGATAGGAACGAGCTGCACCTTTATCCGGCCCTAGGAAGTTGACTCGTTCGATATAGATCGCATTGACCTGATCAGCGCGAACGAACTCGGTAATATTTATTTCGTTGGTAGATTTGGCGTCCATGGCCTTCATCTCTTCGTCGGTGAAGAAAACATATTGCCCCTTGGCAAACTCGTAGCCTTTGACCCTGTCTTCTCGCTCGACCAGATCACCATCCGTTGAGGCAACATATTGCTGCTTTAACCCCGCGCCATCCTTGCGCAGCATGTTGAAGTGGATAGCCTTGGATGAATCAACGGTTGAATACAGCTTGACTGGAATAGATACCATCCCAAAAGAAATTACACCCGATCCTGTTGCTCTGGCCGCCATGGCATACCCCCGTGTCATAATACCTGTCAGTGGACTGCCTAAGTTAGGTAAAAACCTCACAAAAACAAAGAGATATCGGCTGTTATTAAGGTAATTTAGCTCCTGAAGAAAGTGCTGATCGGATGGTTTAAGTGGAGAACTGTCAGTCCAGGGGCGCAGTCTATATAATGGCGCGCTTTCTCGCGCTGCCCTTGGAGACACGATGGCTGAATTTAAATGGGATGACCCCTTTTTCTTAGATGATCAACTGACGGAGGATGAGCGGCTAATCCGTGAAACTGCCCACAATTATGCTCAGGATAAGCTCATGAGCCGGGTACAGCGGGCCAATCGAGACGAACACTTTCACCGTGAAATCATGAATGAAATGGGTGAGCTTGGCCTGTTGGGTTCAACGTTGCCGGAGAAATACGGTTGTTCCAACGTGAACTATGTGTCCTACGGACTTGTTGCTCGAGAGATAGAACGCGTTGACAGCGGCTATCGATCAGCCATGAGCGTGCAGTCATCGCTCGTGATGCATCCGATCTACAGTTATGGCACAGAGGAACAGCGAGAAAAATATCTCCCCAAACTGGCTGCTGGTGAGTGGGTAGGCTGTTTTGGTTTGACGGAGCCTGATCACGGTTCTGATCCCGGCGGCATGATTACCCGAGCTGAAAAGATCTCAGGCGGCTATGTGATCAACGGCGCCAAGATGTGGATTTCCAATTCACCGATCGCTGACCTTGCCGTCGTATGGGCAAAGCTCGATGGCGTCATTCGCGGGTTTATCGTCGAGAGAGATATGGCCGGCTTCTCTACGCCAAAAATAGAAGGCAAGTTTAGTCTGCGTGCTTCGGTGACCGGTGAAATCGTATTGGACAATGTTGAAGTTCCCGAGGAGAACCTGCTTCCGAACATATCCGGATTAGGTGGCCCGTTTGGCTGTCTTAACAAGGCGCGATTTGGTATTGCCTGGGGTGCCATGGGGGCAGCTGAGTTCTGCTGGCACGCGGCACGCAGCTATACCCTGGACCGAAATCAGTTTGGCCGACCATTGGCAGCCAATCAGCTCATTCAGAAAAAATTAGCCGATATGCAAACGGAGATCACGCTTGGGTTACAAGGCGCGTTACGCCTGGGTCGACTGATGGATGACGATAACTGTCCCGTTGAAAACATCTCGTTAATGAAGCGTAACAACTGCGGAAAAGCGCTCGATATCGCGAGGATGGCTCGCGACATGCATGGCGGCAATGGAATATCCGATGAATACCACGTCATTCGTCATGTGATGAACCTGGAAACTGTCAACACTTACGAGGGTACGCACGATATTCACGCGCTGATTCTTGGCAGGGCACAAACGGGACTGCAGGCGTTTACCGGCAGGTAGACGATATCAATATAGTAGTATAGTGCCGCAACCATGCGTTATTGATGCTTGTTCGGCGTTATAGGGCAATATCCTACAAGTTGATTGGACAATGACGCGCGAAACGTCAGTCACTTATCGCTATAGATAAATGCCAATTTCTAACTACTAATCGAACACCACCAGACATATCTTTACGCAACTACAGTTCTGGGAGAGTTTCGTGATTAAAGTGTTGGTAGTGGATGACCATCAATTGGTGAGAGTTGGCACCTCCAGGCTCCTGGATGATGTCGACAGCCTCGACGTCGTCGACAATGCCGAAAACGGCGAGGAAGCGATAGAAAAAGTAAGGTCCCTTGATCCTGACCTCGTCCTGATGGATATACAGATGCCTGGTATTGGAGGATTGGAAGCGACACGCAGGTGCCTGAGAATAAACCCTGACCTTAAGGTCATAGCGGTCACGGTTCACGAAGATGAACCCTATCCTTCGAAACTATTTAAGGTCGGTGCTACCGGCTATCTCACCAAGAAAGCTAACGTTGATGAAATGGTACGAGCCATAAAGCAAGTCCTCACAGGTCAGCGCTATATCAGCACTGATGTCGCACAACAGTTAGCGTTACGACCCTTCAGCCAGGACCAGGCTTCACCCTTTGCAATACTGTCGTCCCGTAAAATGCAAATAACGTTAATGGTCATCATGGGTCACAAGGTCACCGATATATCGGAAAGGCTGTCACTCTCTCCGAAAACCATTAACAGCTATCGCTATCGCATATTTGAAAAACTCGATGTCGCCAATGATGTTGGGCTTACCAAGCTGGCGATTAAACATGGCATTATCGATTCTGAGGCGGTCGCCTGATTACACCTCAGGCGGTTAAACTAGGATAGTCTTAGTCACCTAGTTCACACATGTGGTGAAACGACTTATAGAATGCCGCCGCTGCATAAGGATGCAACGTCAGTTTCGACAACTGCGTAAGCAGCATCCTGACTACTGGAACCTGCCTGTGCCAGGGAGTGGAAATCCGGATTCGGGTCTCGTTATCCTTGGGCTGGCGCCTGGCAAACATGGCGCTAATCGTACTGGCATACCGTTTACCGGTGACGCATCGGGAGATTTGCTTTTTGCGACCCTGAAAAAACTCTCGCTCATTGATAAGGTAATGATCACCAACGCAGTCAAGTGCCTGCCGATTCAGAACAAGCCAAGTACGAACGAGATCAGTAACTGCCAACAATATTTGAGAGCAGAGATAGCGAGTCGCGCCGGTGGTTCCACGGTTTTCCTTGCGCTCGGAAGGGTGGCGCATAATGCGCTCCTCAAAGCCTTTGAAGTGACCATGGCACAATTTCCGTTCTCTCATGGAGCACAGCACACGCTGAACGACCATGGCTTGCTGGTTGATTCCTTTCATTGCAGTCGCTATAACACCCAGACCAAACGTCTTACCCCATCAATGTTCGAAAAAGTGGTCGCACAAGCGGCGACACTCGCTGATCTCGAACCGACCAAACGGATAGCCAGTGACCGAGTTTGACGCCACGCGCTTTTTAAAATCGCTTACCAGCCGCCCAGGTGTATATAGAATGTTGGGAGAGGAGGGCGAAGTACTCTATGTCGGTAAGGCCAAGAACCTGAAGAACCGAGTTTCCAGCTATTTTCGTTCTACCGCGCTTGATTCAAAAACGATGGCACTGGTCAGTCGTATTCATGATGTAGAGATCACGGTAACTGCCAGTGAAACAGAAGCACTGTTGCTCGAACAGTCACTGATCAAGGAACTAAAGCCGCCGTACAATATCGTCTTTCGGGATGACAAGTCCTATCCATTTATCTATCTGTCCAGCGAGGACAAGTATCCGAGGCTGGCATTTCATCGAGGGGCACAAAGCAAAAAGGGGCGCTACTTTGGGCCATTCCCTAGCGCCTACTCGGTGCGAGATAGCCTCAATATAATGCAAAAGGTTTTTCTAGTGCGTCAGTGTGAGGATACATTTTTCCGCAATCGTACAAGACCCTGTTTGCAGTATCAGATTAAACGGTGTTCCGGACCCTGTTGTGATCTCATATCTGAAGAGGACTACGCTGATGATGTGGCCCATGCAACGATGTTCCTTGAAGGTAAAAGCGGGGCAGTAATGAATGATTACGCCAACAAGATGGAACAGGCATCTGCCGACCTTAATTTTGAGCGCGCCGCGCACTATCGAGACCAGATTACTCACCTTAGAAAGATCCAGGAACAGCAGTACGTGGTGGGTAAAGAAGGTGACATCGACGTCATGGTCGCCGTGCTAAGCCCTGGTGGTATCTGTGTTCTGGTGATGTACATTCGCGGCGGGCGCCTGCTTGGGAATAAAACCTACTTCCCCAACACTAAACTGGACGAAGATGCAGGACAGGTGCTCACTGCGTTCATACCTCAGTTTTATCTATCTGACCGAGGTGCAAGGGAAATCCCCAAGGAAGTCATCGTCAACGCACAAATTGAAGATAAAAACCTGATCCAGAATGCACTCGCAGAAAAGAGCGGCAGAAAAGTTAGTTTGGCAGATTCAGTTCGAAGTCAGAAAAGACGCTGGATAGAACTGGCTGAAACTAACGCAGAGCAGGCACTGGGGGCCCATCTTTCGAATCGAAACAATCTAAACCAGCGCTTCGGCGCTTTACAGGAGGCGCTGGGAATGGATTCGCCTCCGCAACGATTAGAGTGCTTTGATATCAGTCACAGTTCCGGTGAAGCAACGGTTGCTTCCTGTGTCGTATTCGACCAGAAAGGTCCCGTGAAGTCAGACTACCGGCGCTTTAACATTGATGGCATTACCCCCGGTGATGATTACGCCGCAATGGCGCAAGCCCTCAAGAGGCGCTATACCAGAATCAAGAAAGGCGAGGGTCAGCTTCCCGACATTCTGTTTGTCGATGGCGGCAAAGGCCAGCTATCGGAGGCAGAGAAGATCCTGGAAGAGCTGCAGATAATTGATATGACGGTTATCGGTGTTGCCAAGGGGCCTACCAGGAAAGCGGGGCTCGAGAGCCTTATCATCAGTGGCGGACCCGAGATTGACCTGCCACCTGATAACCCGGGATTGCATCTTATTCAGCATATTCGAGATGAAAGCCATCGATTCGCCATTACCGCACACCGCAACAGGCGTGGGAAAAAACGCAAGACATCGATTCTGGAGGGTATTGACGGCGTTGGACCTAAAAGACGTCGCGCCTTATTGCGTTACTTTGGTGGTGCTAAACAAGTGCAGGGCGCGAGCGCAGAGGAACTCGCTAAAGTCGAAGGAATTAGCAGTACGCTTGCAGAACAGATTTATGGAACCCTCCACAACGGTTAGAATGGGTCAACGCTGAAGCTGATGTGTCAATGAAATTTCCACTTACCTTGCCAAACATACTGACCAGCATGCGAATCGTCATGATTCCCATTCTGGTGATCGCATTCTACTTCTTGCCGGTAGAATGGCGCTATATGGCGTCTGCAGTGATATTCACCATCGCGGCAATCACCGATTGGTTAGATGGCTACCTGGCAAGAAAACTGGGGCAAACGACCGCATTCGGTGCTTTTCTTGACCCTGTGGCAGACAAGTTGATCGTAGCGGTTGCCCTGGTCCTTTTGGTTGAGGTGCATGCCAGTGCAGCCCTTGCCGTACCAGCGATTGTGATAGTTGGACGCGAAATTGTCGTGTCGGCGCTACGAGAGTGGATGGCTCAATACAGTCGCATGCGCAGCGTCGCCGTATCGTTTCTGGGCAAGGTCAAGACAACCTTCCAGATGATCGCGATCATCGTACTACTGTGGTGTGGCCCGGGTGTTGATAATCCAGCAGTAATTCTCGGATACATCTTGCTTTATGGCGCCGCCATCCTGACGATTTGGTCGATGTATCAGTATTTAAAACTGGCGTGGCCCGATCTATCAAAAGGGATGAACATGCGCACAAAGGAACAAGATTAGCAAGTACAAACTGCTTTAGTTAATGATTATAAACTATTGAAAGTAATAACAAAAAGTATAGGTTTTTATCGTTTCTATGAATATTCTGGTGACTGCCCCAAAAATCCCTTAGACTTGCCGCCTTCATGGCTGGGTGGCAGAGTGGTTATGCAGCGGTCTGCAACACCGTTTACGCCGGTTCAATTCCGACCCCAGCCTCCAACGATACGGCTTCGCCGTAGGCGAAACGTGGCAGCCGGCAGGGACTTCGCCAGAAGTCCCGAGAGGCAATTCTCTGCCTCAAGCGACATATAGTCCGCTTATGCAAGACTAGGAGCCCCCGTTAATTACGACGCTGGACTGCGAAGACTCACACATGCAATCCGGTCACTGTCTTAGTTGGCCTCTTTACTTAGTTTCGTCGTCATCTCGGCATGGTCTCAACCTGGTCGCTAGCGCTCTTGGCATATTGCACCCAACAGAAGCATGCAAAAGTGCAGTTCGTCGGCTATGGCAATAGTCCTGCATGAATTTCAGTAAAGGCTTACGGATGGCGATTGCATTTCTGTTCGTTTAACGGTGCTATTAAAAAGCCATTAGTAATGAGGTTGCTCAAGGACTGACATACCAACACGGAGATATATGATGATTACATTCCAAATCGTTCCAGAGAGGAATTACGCATACATTGAGGTGTTAGGAGTGTCTAGTCTCGATGAGTACATTAGTGCTGCTCTAGATTTTGTTAATGATCCTGACTTCAGCCCTGAGCTTGATCGCATCTGTGACTTTTCGCGGTCCGACCTGTCGCCGATCACTTTTTCCGAGATCAAAAAATTCACGGTCTTTGCGAAGGAGTATGTTGCGATCGATAGATTTTCCAAGGTCGCTTTGGTAGCCCCCGACCCGGATAAAATGCGAATGTTTCTAGTTTTGCTTGGGAAATTAAGTTCTGGCAGATTTAGAGTAATTGCAGACCTCGAAGAAGCACAAGGTTGGGCGTTTGGGAAGTGGCAACATTTACATTGCGCCCGTCTGTCTGAGTCGACGCGTAGCAAGCAATAAGTCGATTGTCAGACAAATTACCTGTATGGCGACACCAGGGCGGGTAAGAAAACTTACGCCGGACTAGATTTCTGCCAAAAAAAGCATGTATTTGATCTGCGTCAACTACGCACCTTAACGTCGGTTGAAAACGATCGTCTTGCCCTCATTAAATAGATAATTTTTATCGGAAGGTGAAAAACTTAATGAAAATAAGGTGGAGGTAGGGCGTTTTAGCTTATTTTTGGGAGTTCTGGGGTAGTAAACTCGTCACAATCCGCTTCACGACGTCTCCTGCTTCTATTTCAGTCAGGCGTTGATCATTCCGAAGCTGGTTCCACATATCAAAGCTAAGGGTAGCTTCGAGGGCTTCTATTAGCGGCTGATCCTTCACGACGTTTCTGGGGAGCACAGACAACAGTCTCTCTCTCTCGTCGTTCACAGTCTGTCGATGGTGGGTCAATAAAACGGCGGATTGAAACTTCAGAACTTCAGCTGCAACCCGATAAGGCATGACAATCTCGTAGACCTTCGCGCGACGATCGACCAATTGATTCAGGTTGTCCCACCAGTGGTCGTGTGCGAGTGCGCCATCAACTACCGGTGCGACTTTTTCACTTATAGCTAATGACATTTCTGCATATAGACTTTCCATGTCCTTAAAACGCCGAAATACAGTCCTCAAGCCGACATTTGCACGTTGCGCAACTTCTTCGGCGGTCGGTGCTATGTGACCTTCGCGGACCAGCTCAAGCATTGCACTAACAATTTTTTGCTTGCTATCGCGACTGCGTAAGTGACGACCATCGGTCACATCAATAAGGGATTCACGATCAGACATATGATTTTGGCATTACTACTGTCAATAGATATTATCGTCCTCGTTGACACTAAAGTCTATTTGCCCGGAAAGCGCGATGGGTAGTGGTACCGGCAGGGGAGACTGGATAAACTACCGCCGGTTTGCCCGGGTGGTGAAATTGGTAGACACGCGAGACTTAAAATCTCGTCGCCTTAGGGCGGTGCCGGTTCGACCCCGGCCCCGGGCACCAACGCCACGGCTTGGCGAAGCCAAACGTGGCGGGCGGCAGGTGAATCGCAGATTCACCGAGAGCCAATCCGGCTCGCCCATTTGACTATGCTAAAGTCCAACAATACCAGAACTTTAAGCCATCCCAATGAGTGCTCAAGAAAACCCAGATCAACTTACGATCAAACCCCTAACAGGAGCCGGCGGCGCCGAAGTCTGGGGCCTCGACATCACCAAAATGGACGATTCGGACTATCTAAAGGTTAATGAGCTAATGCTGGAGTACGGCGCCATCGCACTACACGGCCAGGCCCATGCAACAGTTGAGGAATTGCGAGCATTTGGTCAGCACTACGGTGAACTCGATATCCATGGTTACTCACCAACCGTAGAGGGTTTCGATGACGTCATGACAATCGGCCAACTCCGTTCTGAGGCATTCCATTCAGACGTTTCATGGAAAGAGTTGCCACCAAAATACTCAATGCTCCTCGCCCGGAAGGTCCCATCTCTGGGCGGTGGGACACTCTATGCCAACCAGTACAAAGCCTATGAGGATCTGTCGGATGCCATGAAAGCATTTATTGATCCACTTTTTGCGGTACATGACGGTCGGCAGTTTGATGTGGAGTTGATGAAACACCCGGTGACCCATCCAGTGGTCATCACGCATCCGGAAACAGGAAGAAAGGCGTTATATGTGAATCGTAATTTCACACAACGTATTGTTGATCTTGAGCCAGACGAAAGCCGGGCCATTCTCGAATACCTTTACAAACACTCGACGCGTACCTACTACCAGTTTCGAATCGACTATGAAGTGGGCACCATCGCGATGTGGGATAACCGAAGCGTGCTGCATTCACCGTGCCCCGACTATGATGTGAGCGAAGAACGGCTGATGCACCGCGTTACAGCGTTGTGTGACGCAAGACCGATGCAATAATCTCGCGGAACTAGCGGCTATCCTTGAACACGGACCTCGTTGAGCTGTGTATGTTTGGATCGTGTCTTGAAAAGGAACTATTTATCCCCAACTACTGAAGAACGTCCCTGATCATTAAGTAAGTAGTAAACGATGAACAATAGCAACGAGAACGGAGATCATAGCGAATATATTCCACGTGATGGACAACTGGAGATCGCCAGACCCGAAGAGGTCCTTCCGGATACACTGCAGTTAATACCCCTCGGTGAGCGGCCTTATTTTCCGGTCCTGGTTCAACCGGTGGTGGTTGAACTTGATCCCTGGGGTCCTGGAATAGAAAACGTCGCTGAAACAGCACACAGGCTCCTCGCGTTAAATTACGCGCCAACCAATGCCGATCAACCAGATCCCGAAGATGTTCGGGCAGTGGGCTGCGTCATTCGTATACACAGAATTCAGGAAGTGAAAGGTAAACTTCAGTTCATTGCCCAGGGAATACGTCGTTTCCGAATTCGTGAATGGATAAAAAAGACGCCTCCATATGTTGTGCGAGTGGAGTACCTGGAACCTGAGCCTGTTGAAGACGAAAGCCAGCTGCGTGCCTACGCGATGGCGCTCATCAATATCATCAAGGAACTGATGACATTGAATCCCCTCTATAACGAGGAGCTTAAGCAGTACCTCAACTACTTCAACCCAAACGAGCCATCACCTCTTGCCGACTTTGCGGCGGCGATAACCTCCGCCGATCCGGAAGAGTTACAGGACATTCTCGAGACCATGGGGCTACTTGAGCGCATGGAAAAAGTCCTGTTGCTTATCACGAAAGAGTTGGAAGTTGCCAAGATCCAGGCACAGATCACAGAACAAATGCAGGAACAGGTGAATGAACAGCAAAAAGAGTTCTTTTTGCGTCAACAACTCAAAGCGATTCAGCAGGAACTCGGTATATCTAAAGATGATCGCGAGGCGGATGTAGAAGAATTCACTGAACGCCTGCAAAAACTAGTGGTTCCCGATCATGTTCAGCACCGGGTCGATGATGAATTACATAAGCTACATGTACTGGAATCTTCTTCCGCTGAATACGGTGTTACCCGAAACTATCTTGACTGGATAACGTCGGTACCCTGGGGAGTCATTTCAGATGACCAGTTAGATCTCAAACACGCACGAGAAACCCTCGATAAGGATCACGCCGGACTGGACGACGTTAAGCAACGCATCGTTGAATTCCTTGCTGTCGGGGCCTACCGGGGCGAGATAGCGGGATCGATATTGTTGCTGGTCGGTCCCCCAGGTGTGGGCAAAACCTCTATTGGTAAGTCGATCGCCAGTGCGCTGGGTAGAAAATTCTATCGCTTTAGTCTCGGCGGAATGCGTGATGAAGCAGAGATCAAAGGCCATAGGCGAACCTATATTGGCGCCATGCCTGGAAAGCTTGTTCAGGCCCTAAAAGAAGTTGAAGTCTACAACCCGGTCATCATGCTCGACGAAATCGATAAAATCGGCTCGTCATATCAGGGCGATCCGGCGTCAGCCTTGCTTGAGGTACTCGATCCCGAGCAAAACAGTGGGTTCCTTGATCACTACCTGGACTTGAGACTGGATTTATCAAAGGTACTCTTTATTTGTACGGCGAATGAGCTGGACACCATCCCCGGGCCGTTGCTTGATCGAATGGAGGTTATTCGGCTTGCTGGCTACCTGTCAGAGGAAAAGCTACAGATCGCCAAGAACCATTTGTGGAAACGACAACTTGGTAAAGCGGGTATCCCTGCATCGAAATTGAAGATAAGTGATGCTGGTCTACGCAAAGTAATCGACGGTTACGCGAGAGAAGCAGGCGTTAGATCATTAGAAAAACAACTGGGCAGTATAGTAAGAAAGACTGTCATTGATTTACTCGAGGACGACAAACAGAAAATTTCGGTCAGTGGTAAAGATATAGAGACATATCTTGGTGCACCCATATTCAAGAAACAGAAACCGAGAAAGGGCGTCGGAGTGGTCAACGGTCTTGCCTGGACCGCATTAGGAGGAACAACGCTGGCTATAGAATGTTCTCAAATTCACGACGGCAGTCGCGGGTTTAAGCAAACCGGTCAATTAGGCGATGTAATGAAAGAGTCTGCTCAAATTGCCTATAGCTACGTCGCCTCAAATCTACTCGACCTTGGTGCGCCCGAGCATTTCTTCGACGATGCGTTCATCCATCTCCATGTGCCGGAGGGCGCCACGCCGAAAGATGGCCCTAGTGCAGGTGTCACCATGGCTACAGCGCTGCTCTCGCTCGCGTTGGGCTCTCCGGTAAAAGGAGATATCGCGATGACAGGGGAATTAACGCTCACTGGGAAGGTGCTGCCAGTGGGTGGTATCCGTGAAAAAGTTATAGCGGCGAAACGTGCGGGTATCAATGAGTTGATTTTGCCGCAAGACAACGAGAGGGACTACGATGAGATTCCCGAATACATAAAGGAAGGTCTTGAAGCTAATTTCGTTGTCCAATTTGGCGAAGTGGCGTCACTTTCTTTGACTAACTAGTTTCGCGGACTCGCTAGGGCAGGTGACGTATCTGAATCGCCTCGATACCTGACCCTTCGAGCACGTCGGATATCACCACAACTTTATCGTCGGTCTCCAGACCTGCGCGGAGTTTTAATACGTCGAACGCGATCTGCAAGGTTTTCTCGGGGTCTTTACTAAAGGCAGTTCGAAACGAGGACACGTTTCGATTCAGAATCAGTCGGCGCCGGGTCTGCGAATCGTTGGTAAAAGCGTAAATCCTGGTTCGTTGAGGGTGACAGTTGGTCACATAGTCTGCCATCAGCCCTCTTCGGGTTATGACGACAATACCTTTCGCGTCCAACGTTTCAGCGAGCTGCACTGCGGTGAACGCTAGTCGCTGCTTATCACCCCCGTGATCCAGGTTCTTTACAAAGTCCAGGCCGGGTACCGATTCTGTAGTTTCTGCGATTTCGACAAGCTGCTCCACGCAGCGCACGGGATATTTTCCCACCGTGGTTTCACCAGAAAGCATGACGGCATCTACTTCTTCGTAAATGGCATTGGCCACATCCGTAACCTCCGCTCGAGTGGGAATAGGATTCACGATCATAGACTCCAATAAGTGGGTAGCTACGATGACTCGTTTCCCGTGCCGCGCACAAAGCTCTACGATTCTGCGTTGTACGTTTGGCAATTCAGCAACATTGATTTCAACACCAAGGTCACCGCGGGCCACCATCACGCCATCGGCCTCGTCCAGGATATCTTCAAGGTTTGCCACACCTTCCTGGTCCTCTATCTTGGCGATGACTTTGATCTTTCCTGCCTTGTCTCCCATGAGTTCGCGCAATTCTCGGATATCGTCTGCCTGTCGAACAAAGGACAGCGCAACAAAGTCGACTTGTTGTTCGAGACCAAAAAGAATGTCTGCTTTATCCTTCTTTGTGATGGCGGGTAGATTGACCCGGATACCGGGCAGATTAACGTGCCGTTTGCTTTTGAGAATTCCGCCATCGATAACCTTGCATTTCATGGTTCCCTGTTCATGTTTCTCCAGAACCTCAAGATTAATAATTCCATTGTCGACGGTAATCCTGTCACCGACTGCAACCGTATCTGTCAGGTCAGCGTAATCGATATGAAAAGAGGACTCCTCGATGCCCTTGGTATCTCGAACACTAATATTGATGATTGAGCCATTTTTTAATTCCAATTCGCTGGCGAGATCACCTGTTCGAATTTCAGGTCCCTGGGTATCCAACAAAATGGCGATGGGATAGGTAACCTTGCGATTGAGGGTCCTGATCGACTTGATAACCTGAGCGGCAGTATCGTGATCCCCGTGAGACATGTTGAGCCGTACGATGTCCATGCCAGCCGCTACCATTTTTTCAAGCATAGGATAGCTGTCAGTCACTGGACCAATCGTGCAGATTATCTTGGTTTTTCTCATGAGCCTTAACGCAGGAATCGCGGCGTCATAGTTTATACTAATCGCTATGGAACTAAACCATCTGAAAGAGCGCTATAGCCCGGCAATCGAGGAAATTCTTGATCAGTGCAAGATTACTGATGAATTCGTCGACCGGGAGAAGTTTCAGGTCTATATGGCGACCATCTGGGGTAACGCAGTATTGGACCCCGAACGCTCCGGGCTGGAGGAAGGTGATCTTGAGTCACTGCACGATTTTCTAAATGAGGAAATTGAGAAGGTGGTTGGGCCGGGAGAGACCATCACAAGCTGCTATGAGTTTATTGTTAGCAAAGAAGGGGAAGAATCATTGACCCGACAACAGGTCGCACAACGCCATCGTGATTTCCTTCATCACTTTGCCCGTTTGATACTCGCTCGCGAGGTCGACCTTTAGCTCATCCGGCTTTTAACGACTAGTGACCCTATCAAGTCACCCTCAACGTTAACGGCTGTCCGAATGGTATCTAGCGGTCTTTCTATAACCAGCAGGATCGCGATAGCTTCAAGGGGTATACCAACAGCGAGTAAAACCATCTGCATTCCCGCCATGGACGCTGATGGCATTCCCGGAGCTCCAATGGAGGCAACCATCGCCATGATGAAAATGGTAACGATCATGACGTTAGACAGTTCTATGCCATACAGATAAGCAAGAAATACAGCCGCGATTGCTTCAAACAGAGCGGTCCCGTCCATATTCATAGTCGCCCCAAGCGGCAGCACGAAGCTGCTGACTGAGTTTGGAACCTCCAGTTCCTCTTCAGCAGTCCGCATTGTTACCGGTAACGTTGCCGAGCTCGACGACGTGCTGAATGCGACGAGCATAGGACGGGCAATAGTCCGAAGGAGTCTGGGAATTGAAATACCCGTAACTAAATAGGCGATGCAAGGCAAGATGACAAGGCCATGAATCAACGTGATAGCGACCACCACAAGCGCGAAGTCGAGCAGCTGGTTAAGAAAATCCATGCTGTGCCCTGAGTCACCACTTATCTTTAGTGTGAAGTCGAATAGAATCGCAAAGATCCCCAACGGCAAAATTCGAATAACCCAGCCCAGGACTTTTACGATCACCTGATTGATGTGCTGTACCGTAGTAAATACAGGACTATCACTGGGAAGGACCAGAACCATCGCGAGGCCAATTAGAAATGCATTGGTAACAATTCCAAGAATATTAAGGTTCACCAATGCCGCGAACGGGTTGGTAAATGCCTGCATCAACATTCCTTTGACCACCAGAATCACTGAGTCTGATCCTGGACCCAGCAGCCGATCCTGGGCGATAGCGACTCCTTCAATTACTGGGGGGTAGGCAGTCCAAGGGTGTATGAAGAACACAACTAATAACGCTAGCGCGATCGCAAAACCGCTAGTCACCAGGTAATAAGCGATCGTTATTCCACCCAGAGATTTGAGACGTATAACACTTCCTATGCCGGCTATTCCTCCAATTAATGAAAAAAAGATCAATGGAGCAATTAGCATTCGTAGCGCGGCCAGGAACACCGACTTAACGAGCAGCACACACTCGTAGAACGAGTTTGGTTCCATCAGCCAGTTGGCGCTGCCAAAAAGCAGCGCGGAGCCAACTCCAAGAGCGGCGGCAATCGACACTTGAAAGGTAAGATTATTCAGCACAGCGGTCATTTCTACGTAAACGGTTGATCATAGCAAGAGGGTACCCTGTGTCGCCATTCGGTTAGAATATAGGACATCGAAAAGAGGGGATGACCCTTCGTGAATTCATCAGTCATTATTTTGCTGCTTGTAACCGCGCTGGGTTTGCTTACATGGTTCCTAATGCAAACGTTGCGGCGCCTGAATCATTACAAAGGACTGACAAGCGACCATCTTGAAGATGTACTTCGGTTAACGTCCGATCCTTCAGGGTACATGCTCGGACAAAACGTGGTCGGTTATCTTGAACTGGATGACCAACTGTGGGTACATCAAAGTAATGCGCTTGCCCAAGAGATGTTTCCCGACTTAAGGGTTGGTTCTTCCTTCCTTCCTTCCTGATGTTGTCTTTCCTTCTGACCTCAAGGATAGACTCACGCGAATATACCAGGTCAGACTCGTCCGCCATGGCGGCGCTACGCATAAACCATCCGACTGTAGATAAGGATGGTAAGAGTATTTACGCATGGTCTGTTAAACAGTCGGGTGCAGATCGGTACCACGCAATTTTTCAGCGACCGCCTGCAGCTGAACTGCCCATTCACTCACCACTTTTCGACCTGTTGGACGAGGGCATAGGGTTCTGGAAGATCGACGTCGCGAATGGAATGATCAGGCATAATCAGTCATGGCTTGAACACCTCGAGTATGCTGGCTATAAGGAATCCATGCCCGTGAGCACATGGATAAACCTGCTATTACCTGACGACTGCGTCGTTATGCAATCGATGCTCGACAATCCCGCGGAGGATTCCTTTGCGTTCATTTATCGTATCGCGTCGGGGCGCAGCGTTGTTTTGAAGATGGAGACGCGAGGTTTTGTCAAACAGCGTGATGAAGATGGCCGGCCACGCTTTCTTCAGGGCATACACATCAACCGGACAGGACTGCTGCATAACATAACGGGTCATGATGATGATCATGTCAAGACAATTGCCACAAACCTCGGCTACCAAGTGAGCATCACGAATCGCAATCTGGATGTTGAAGAGACGATACTTGAAGACGTAATTTCAACACTTTCTGACTATCTCATCACAGAGTTTGGAAGAGAGGTTGGGAAGATCATCGAGTTCCCGGAAGAAACCGAGATGCGATGCAGCACCTGTTTAAACGATAAGAGCCACACTATGGCGCTAGCGGTTTATTGCCCGGATGTTAACGTGCCAAGGCAGATGCTTGGTCATCTACTTACACCGGGTTTTTCCACCAGCCGAATTCACTCGGTGAACAGTATTAGTCTTGCAAGAATCAACAAACGTATTCACGATCTTGGTGGCCACCTCGCATTGTCCACCAGTGTCGCCCAGGGCCTCGAATTCAGTATTGGTCTGCCTACTGCACAATCAAGATTATCGACACAGGACGTACTAATTATCGATGACGACGAGACCGTCGGTCTGTATGTGAAAAAGGTCTTGGATAATGCAGGTTATTCCTCTCATGTCATCACTTCGTCGGTTGACGCGTTGGCGCATTTCAGTCAGAACCCTTACCAATATAGACTGGTTATCACAGATCAGACTATGCCCAACATGACAGGTGATGTCCTGATGGTGTCTATGCTTGAGCAACGTCCTGACTTACCGGTTATTCTTTGTACGGGATTCAGCGATACCATGACCTCTACGACAGCGATGGAGATCGGCGCTAGAGCGTTTCTCGAGAAACCACTCAATACAGAGCAATTGCTACAAATAGTGACACGAGAAATTTTACCACCAGCCAGGGTCAAAGAATTTGTCTGACAAAATTATTCAGGCATCTCCTATTGGATTTGTCTCGCTGGATGAAAGTTCTGAGGTGGTCAGTTCCAATGACGTCGCCCGGCAGCAGTTTGGCATCGAAAAGGGATACGGTATCGAATCCTATGTGCATGACGATGATCGCGAGCGTCTTTCAGTTTTTTTGCGCTCCGCCGACTCAACGATCGATTGCGTTGTCAGATTCGAGAACAAACAAAAGTTCGCCAGGTTCATAAAAGGGCCTGATGATTCAGCACTGTGGATTCAGGATCTTTCACATCAGAAAGCATTGGAGAGGCAGCTCCAAACAGCGCTGACCCCTACACGCAAACTGACAAGAGATTTAAGACACATAACGGCGACAGCACTTAGTTACGGCGAATTGGTCCAGTTGATATTGGACGATGACACACCACTATCTGTAAAAGCGAAAGATAATCTCGCCCGGTATCAGGGGCAGTTAATGAAACACCTGCAGGCTGCCGTAAGACTCATTAACCAACAAGATGTCTCTGCAAAAAGCGAACGTAAGCATATTCTGATCGTTGATGATGAGACGATTGTCACTGAGGTTTTAGCGGAGCTGATGCGCTCGAAATCGTACAAGGTAACCAGCTTTACGGATTCAGGCAGCGCCTTAAAGGCATTCGAGATTAATCCTTCCGCCTACGACCTGGCAATCGTCGATCATCATATGCCAGGACTCGATGGTCTAACGCTCGCCCGCAGCATGCGCCTGACGGATACTTCTTTGCCTGTCGTTCTGTGCACCAATAGAGAAGAGGTGACTGAGCAAGATAGCGTACAACAGGTTTTGAAAAAGCCCATCGATATCGATCAACTTATGACGACCGTAACCGAGTTGCTGGAATAATTAGTCGATTGCCGCGGATAGGGTTGTTCCTATCTGTTGATGAATCACGAGATCACATAGCGGATCCAGATCCGTCTCTTCGTTATTGATGATCACCAGCGCAGCACCATTTTGTTTGGCCATGACAGGAAAACCTGCAGCAGGATAAACCACCAGCGAAGACCCTATCGCTATAAACAGATCGCAAGCGAGACTGGCCTGTTCCGCCAATTGCATTGGCGCTACCGGCATTGGCTGGCCAAAGGATATCGTTCCGGTTTTAACGATTCCGCCACACTCATCGCACATTGGGATAGTGCCATCCGCAAGAAACTTATCTTTCAGGGGTGCAAGTTCAAACCGCTTTTCACATTCAAGACACTTTGCATACTGGCTGTTGCCATGCAGTTCTATTACTAGTTCATCAGGCACGTCGGATCTTTGATGTAACCCATCCACATTTTGCGTAATTACGTGACTTACCTTTCCCACCTTGACGAGATTGGCTACGGCAAGGTGGCCCGCGTTAGGTTCTGCCTTTGCCATGGTATTGTCGCCAGAGAACTGCCGAGTCCAACGTTCACGTCGTCGTTCTTCTGAACCAATGAACTCGCTAAAGTCGATTGGACTCACGGTTTTCCACAACCCTTGGGGGCCACGAAAATCAGGTATTCCAGATTCTGTTGATATGCCTGCCCCGGTAAAGACAACCGCTCTTTCACTTTTTTGCAGAGTGTCACGAAGGGCTTTAATTTCAGCGTCCATTTCATTCGATAAACAAGGCAGGTCATCTCAGAGTGCCACAGATAACCATGGAATCAAAGAGACCAGCCGACGTCAGACGATTGTCATGCCGTAGGCTTTTTCGTATCTGGCGCGCAAACTGGCTGCGTCTATTTCGAAAGTCTGCGTGTCTATACTTTCAAGATTAACGGCCGCCATAACACAACCGACTCGCGCGCATACTTCAGGATTGTAATCTTTCATCAACCCATAGATATATCCGGCGCGAAAAGCATCACCGCAACCGGTTGGGTCGACAATTCCGACATTTTCTACACCAGGTACGTGTAGCTTCTTGCCAGACTCGTATATATCAACACCGTTGATTCCTCGCGTCACGATAAGCTTATCCTGCATGCCTATGATTTCCTCTGTGGATAGCTCCGCATTATGTTGCAAGATTTCGAACTCATGTGAATTAGCAATGGTAGTGCTGGACAGTTCGAGCAGTTCGCGTATCTGTGTTTTGGAGAACTCAGAGATGCCTTGTCCCGGGTCAAAGACGATAGGGACACGAAGCGAAGCGAGATCTCTTGCCTGACGCAACATGATTGGCGCATCTTCGGGCGCGAGGATCGCCATGCGACAGTGGGAAATACCTTCTATTTCACTGGGAAGTTTGCGGAGTAACGAAGGAGATGCGCCGGCATGGAAGCCTGTTATCTGGTTGCCATTTTTATCGCTAATAACCAGTGCGGTTGCGCAGCGGGGTAGGGACGCATCTACCGCGATGTACGCCGTATCAATTCCCATTTCCACTAAATGTTGATGATAGTGGTCCA
>CAJWQG010000056.1 GCA_913045175.1 uncultured Gammaproteobacteria bacterium
GTAAAAGAGATGGCTCTAAAATTAGATTACCAAACGGTAACTATTTAGAAGAGACAGCTTATTACTATGTAATGGTGGAAAACAAACAAGGTGGCTATAGTCCTGCTTTAATTACTATGAAATCAACACAGTTGAGCGTCAGTAAAAAATGGAATTCAATGATGAAGTCCGTTCAAATTGACGATGGTAAAGGCAATTTCGATACACCACCTATGCATGGGGTTGTTTACAATCTTCAATCAAATCTACAAAAGAACGACAAAGGTTCTTGGTATGGTTGGGTTGTAACGATGGACAGAATCATGGAGCAAAAGGATAAATCTTTATACCTAACGGCTAAAGACTTTAATTCTAGTGTTTCTAAAGGCAACGTGCAAACAAAAGCAGATGTGGAAGAGACATCAACTAAGTCGGCAACACCGTTTTAGTTCTAGTGGAGGGGAATCGAGAGGTTCCCCTTTACAAATTAATTAGAAATGATAATGAAGACAGAAAAATTTAAAAATATATTTGAAGGATTAAAGATTGCATATGGGCAATATCAAAAAGGCGACGTCGCAGCCAATGGTGACAAACAAAAAGGCAAAGCATTCATTGTTCGAAAGAATGTTAGCGATGATTTGTGGGAGAAGCATTTACAGGGAGAAGGTCCGGCTTTGGGCATCATCCCCATTCGTGAGGATAACACGTGTCGCTGGGGCTGTATTGATATTGACAGTTACAATCTCGACCACGGCAGCCTCATTCAAAGCATACGACATCTTAACTTCCCCTTAATAGTTTGCCGTTCTAAATCAGGCGGAGCTCACGTTTTTTTATTTACCAAAGAATTTATAGCTGCATCTTTAATGCAGAGCACACTTAAAAAGATTGCAAAAGTTTTAGGATATGAAGGATCAGAGATCTTTCCTAAACAAACAGAAATACTTGTAGAACGTGGGGATACAGGTAACTTCTTAAACTTACCCTACTATAATGAAACAAAAGGATTACGTTATGCGATCAATGATAACGGCGATGCTGCTTCACTTGAGGAATTTTATAAGCTCTATGATTTATATAGTTGCAGTGAAGACTCCCTTAAACAAATTAAAATCGAAGAGAAAAAAATAGAAGAAGCGTTTCCTGCTGGACCTCCTTGTCTAAACAAGTTGGCATCAACTGGTTTTGGTGAGGGGTCTAGGAATAATGCATTATTTAATATTGCTGTGTATTACAAACAAGCACATCCTGATAGTTGGGAAGATAAAATTGTAGAAGCTAATATAAAATATATGGAACCGAAGTTAAGTAATGGTGAGGTTCAACAACTAATTAAATCAGTCAATCGTAAAGGTTATGATAAGTATAGATGTAAAGACGCACCAATCAATGCGGTATGTCAATCAGGATTGTGTAGAACAAAACGTTTTGGTGTAGGCTTTGGCGAAGAAGAAATGCCAATGTTAGGTAACTTAACTAAATACAAATCAAGTCCACCACAATGGTTTTTAGATGTAGATGGAACGCGGATCGAATTAAAAACAGAACAGTTGTATAGCTCACCTTTGTTCGCACTAGCATGTTTAGACCAAGCTAATTTAATTGTGCCTGTACCAAAAGCAAAAGATTGGAAACAGTTTTTCTTAAAACCTATGATGAATAATTTACAAGAAGTAGAGCCATTAGAATCTTTAAACCCAACAAATCAATTAACTGGACTATTACAAGACTGGACTACCAATAGACAATCAGCAAGAACTATGGATGATGTATTTAACAAACTACCTTTTACAGATGAGAATAAAGAATTTACATATTTTAGAATGGATGACTTCTATGCATTTCTTAAAAAGAATAATTGGGAAATGGATAAAATTAAGACAGGTAATCTTTTAAAAAGGTTAGATGATACTTTTGTGTCAGAAGAGAGAGTAAGAATTAAGAAACAACAACCAAGACTAATAAAAATAAAAACTATGAAACAATCAGAGGCATCTGTTTCAAAAGTTGAATACCATAAGGAGGTTTATTAATGTTAGCTAGAGCGGACCTATTAACAATGACAATGTTTACAGCGTTTTGGATCTATTTACATTTAATTACATGAACAAAATAGGAATCAATTGGAAGTTAAGATACGAGTTAGAGAGAGGACGAACAGAATTGTTAGAAACAAAAATAGATATATTAATAAGGAGATTGAGGAAATATGAAAACCATAATATTAGGCCCTCCCGGAACAGGAAAGACAACAACGTTATTAAATTTAGTCGATCAGTTCATACAGCAGGGGATTAGACCTAAACAGATAGGATACTTTTCTTTTACAAGAAAGGCAGCTAGAGAAGCAGCAACAAGAGCTGCAGAAAAATTTGGTCTTGATGCAGAAAAAGATTTAGAAAACTTTAGAACTCTACACTCTTATGCGTTTAGTCGTTTGGCTATGTCAAAAGAAAAAATGATGACAGCAGAAAACTACAGAGAGTTCGGTAAATTAGTTGGCATACCTATCAAGACAGGTAAACATTCAGAAGATGATGGCACATTTAATTCAGACAATGAATATCTAACCATCATGAACACAGCTAGAGTTAAACGTATGGACTTATTAGAATACTATGACTCTAGACAAAACATATTAGATATTGAAAGAGATACTTTGTATTTGTTATCTGAAGAATTAAAACGATACAAAAAAGAAAAAGGACTCAAAGACTTTACAGATTTATTAGAAGATTATATTGCGCAGGAAACTAAACAAAGTTTTGAAGCATTGTTTATTGATGAAGCACAAGATTTATCTTTAATACAGTGGGATATGGTTAGATCATTGTGGGCTAATGCAAATAAAACTTACATCGCAGGTGATGATGACCAGGCAATATTTAAATGGGCCGGTGCAGACGTAGATCACTTCATAGCTTTGAAAGAAGAAGTTAATGACATTAAAGTATTAGATCAATCTTATAGAATACCAGGTGGACCCATACATGAACTATCACAAAAGATAATTAGTAAAGTACAAAACAGATTTGATAAAGATTACAAACCAAGAACAGAACACGGCATACTAAAAAGATATTCTGATATAACACAAGTTGATATGTCTAAAGGTAATTGGTTAGTATTATCATCTGCAAATCATTTTCTTGATGATGTAAAAGACTTATGTGAGTTACAAGGTTGGTATTATCAACACAGGGGTATGAACTCTGTGCCATTAAAATTACTCATGGCTTTAAATAATTGGGAGCATTGGCGTAAAGGTGAAATGTTAAATCATCTTGAGATAAAAAACATCTATGAATACCTTACCAATGATTTTTGGTGCATGCGTACCGTAGAGGATGGTTTTGATCTGATCCTCAAGGAGCGGGCGCTTTTCTTCTACGACGACAATGGTATCGAGGCCTTCGGCGAAGTCACGCACAATCTCTTCTTCCAGTGGCCACACCATACCGACTTTCAATACTCGGATACCCAGCGAACCCAGTTCGCTGCCGGATACGCCCATGGCATGCAGTGCCTGACTCAGGTCCTGATAAGACTTGCCGGACGCGACGATACCCAATCGAGCCTGATCCGAATTGATGGTGATTCTGTTGAGTCCATTCTCGCGGCAGTACCTGGCGGCTTGTTGTAGCTTGGCGCCGTACAGGATCTCTTCCTGCTCGACCGGTGGTGTGAAGGTTTTGATCCCTAACCCTGATTCTGCCTGCGGTGCGAGGATCTCGGGGGAGGTCGGAGATACATAGATCGAGCCACCACCTTCAATCACGTCAGTGACCAGCTTCATACCGCACAACAAACCCGTATTACGACTGAGTGCAATCCCGTGCAATCCGAAATCGAGCACTTCCTGTGCATTGGATGGTGCAAGCAAGGGTATTGCCGCGGAGGCGAAATTGAAGTCGGAATAACAGGCGAGGGTAGATGAATTAGCACCGTGATCGTCGCCCACCAGTAGCAGGCTACCCCCCAGGGGCGAGGTCCCGGCCAGGTTGGCATGCCTCAGTGCATCCATTGACCTATCCATGCCTGGCGCCTTGCCGTACCAGATAGAAAATACACCATCGACGCGTGCACCGGGGAACATGCCGACGTATTGGGAGCCCCAGGCCGCAGTTGCAGCCAGGTCCTCGTTTACACCCGGCTGAAACACAATATCGTGTTCTGCAAGCTCATCGGCAGCTTTCCAGAGTTCCGTATCGTAGCGACCGAGCGGGGATCCTCGATAACCGGAAATGTATCCGGCGGTGTTCAGACCTGCCAAACGGTCTCGCATCCGTTGTTGGATAGGTAATCGGACCAGGGCATGCATACCCGTCATATAGACCCAACCCCCATCAAGGGTGAACCGGTCCTCCAGTGTCATGTCGAATCTATTTGCACTCATCGCGTTTCTTTACTCGCAACCGAACGTCTCGGCATTGTGAATTAGGGGTTAGGGGATGGCAAATCCTTTACGAAGCGTCGCGATACATGGCGCGCTGCTGCTTTGGTGTTGGTTGGATTTTTCACGCCGCTGGGCTGCGAGCGAAGTGCACAATATAGAAGGTATATTGCGGGGGTGACCCGGGTCGAAGGACCCGGGTCGTGCAGTTTTATCTAGAAGCTGAATCTCGCTTCAATGCCCCACAGCTCATAGGCTGAAACAAAGGGTTCAGGCACAGGGATAAATGTTTCTTCTCCTGTATCTGGATCTTCAAACTCAAAGCCATTGACCTCGAACTGCTCAATTTGACGATCATCGAAGATATTCTGACCATAGGCCGATACCCGATAACGCTCATCTGCTGATGTCCAGGTCAGGCGAAGGTCAATCCGACTGAAATCATCCGCCTGCTCTTCCAGGTTGTTGGCTACATTTGCTTCGAACTCACCAGTCCATGCCCAAACGCCGAGCAGTGATACTGAACTGCCGTTGTTCAGTGGCCAGGTGTATTCAGCATTCAGGTTAAACTTCGACTTCGGCGCATAAGGCAGGCTATTACCCTCGAACGCACCGATGAAGGAATACCCTGCAAAGCCCTCTTCTCCGGTATATTCCGGCAGTACGAAGGGCTCTTTAACTTCGCCATTGTTATAGGCGTAGAAACCGAAAATCTGAAGGTTTTCCATTGACGGAACCTGCCAGGCAAATTCGAAGTCAAACCCGTAGATTTCGACCTTTCCGTAATTGATATTACCTTCCAATGCCACATCCCACGGATCTTGCGGGGTAAGCGTAATCGCTGCACCGGTGATGAAGTTATCGAAGTCATAGAAGTACGCTGAAGTCATGATACGTAAATTGTAGTCGTCAAAGTATCGCTTGTAGCCGACTTCATAGGTGAGCAATTCTTCCTCGTCAAATAGGTAGAAAGGCGCAAAATCGCCCAGTTGTGTATCAACTCTAAAGTTACCACCGCCGGATCGATAGCCTGAGGCAATACGTCCAAAGATAAACGTATTGTCATCCGGGGTGTATTCGATATCAAAGTTGAACACGGTTTGGTCGAACTTAAGGACATGGTGTTCCAGATAGGCTGTGTTTAGGAAAATCGGGGCCTCAATACCCAGATCCTCGTAATAAGCTTCCTGATCATCTTCCGAAAGGTCGGCTATAAAGCCCGGGAAGGGGTTAAATCGCGCCGGGCCTACATTAAAGCCATCGAGGGCACCGGTCGGCTTTTCATCATCGATACGACGCAGGCCAAGAGAGGCGCTCCACTGATCAGTGACTTGATAGGCGACTTCTGCAAACCAGGACTTCTGATTCTGCTGATTATTAATGATGCCACCGCCGAAGGGTCCATCTGTACCACCGAATCTATTGGCCTCTGTGCCGCGCGGGCCATAGCAATTCAAACGCCCAGGCCTAAAACGCCAGGGGTGGTCAGGCCCAAAAGAAAACGCAGGTGCACCATTATCCTCTGCCGTCAGATAGGGCTGCCCGAATTCCTGCTGCAGAAGCTCGCTACAGGAGCTCACATCGGGGAAAGTGTCTCCCAACCCTGGCATTCCTCCAGCTGCATGCAGCGCACGCATCTCGTCGATTGTGCTTGTCCGATAATCACCAACCTCATAATGTCTATCGTGAGATCCGATTACTCGGGTTGAATCCAAAGTAAAATAGCCAATACGCACATTCCATGCGTCACCAAAACTTGCAGTCAAGGTCAGCTCATTCTGATCGACGATGTAATGCCCCTCACTCATTGATAATCGATCACGAAAATAGCCGCCGTTATCGTCAGCGACGGGCGGATCTCCGGCAGTACCTGTGCGATCCGTTTGATCGCGATCCTGAAATCTTAATTCTTCCGTGTCTGATCGACCTCGCTGATAATGTATCGACACGTTGTCGGTAATATCCCAGTCAAGCGTGATCACGAATTGCTCACCTTCAGTATAGTGAATCGGATCACGGTTCATCTGAACCGCACCTTCTTGTGGAAGAGCCGTATCCCAACCGAAGTAAGACCCAAGTTGGCCCTCACCCCCTATGTGCGTTGGCCAGCGCAACCCTTCAGGCAGGAACCCTGCGGGAATTGGGCCAACTTCGTTTCTTCCCATGCGGCGCTTGGAGTCATAGGAACTAGCTGATAGGTTGAGGCTCCAGGTGTCTCGAGTAATCTGGAGCTGAGGGATAATCGTGTTGATATCCATGTCATCCAGATCTTTATTGGTACACTCGCCGAGCGGGCAATATGTCGTGTTCGCCCGTGATAAATTCTTCTGGAACCCGTCGCGCTGTTGCGTGTAACCCGTTAAGCGCCAGGCAACGGATTCGCTTATTGGCCCGGTCAGTGCGACGCCGAGACGCCGACCACTCTCGGTAGAGAGTTCCGTAACGATATCTGCACCAAACTCTGACTGGGGCTTCTTCCGAATATAGTTGATGGTGCCGCCCATCGCATTACGCCCGTAAATGGTATTCTGCGGGCCTCTCAATACTTCTATACGCTCAATATCAAAACCATTGGTATCGATGCCACTGACATTCGCAGCAACCACTGCCAATCCATTCTGGTATACCGCTACGGAAGATTCGTTGGCGTGCCAGGAACTAAACGCAGTTCCCACTCCGCGCATGGCAAAAAGATTATTCCCAGCATGGGTTTGGACCTCAAGACCCGGGGTCATCAACGAAAGATCATCGATGGTCTGAATGTTGAGTTTTTCTATCTTATGTTCATCAAACGCGGTAACTGCGATCGGAACTGTCATTTCCGATTCTTCACGTTTCTCAGCAGTAACGACGATCTCTTCGATAAAAGATCCTCTCGTCTTTTCTTCCTGGGCGAATGCGTAAGGTGCACTTACAGCAAGCGCCACGGCTACCGACAGGGCGGTATTTTTCATGGATGTTCCCCTAAATTATGTTGATCACCGCGTAACGATTATTACGCTAGCCGAGCAGTCTAATGAAAAAAGTCTGGGAATTAAAGGCGGTCTATGACGTAGAATACTGCACTTTTCGCGCACTCAGACTAACCCATGGTGTTCCCTGATTCGTCATCAGACATTAAGCTGAACGCTCGCGGCCTCGCTCGTATCTACCTCGGCACCTGGCCCTATATCTTTGCAGAGTTAAAGCACTTCATCGCCTTGCTGGGTATGACGCTGGCCATGATTGGCGTCGGTACTGCAGTTGCGTTTCTGGGGATTGACATACTCTGGGATTCAGTCGGTCAGGGAAATCGCCTTAGCTCTGCTCAGGCGGGCATTATGCTGCTACAGGATACCGGCTATGTTGATAGCGATAACCTGACGAGTGAGGCACGGCGCACAATACTGTTTCGTTTTCTTATCCTGACGGCAGTGATTGTTGTCGTCACCACCACGGTCTTCACCGTCATTCAAATGTATAAGGCGTGGATCCTGCAAAGGGTGAATCAACGGCTACGTACGCGTATGGTGGCCAACGCCGAGGAGCTCAGTCTGCGCTTTCATTCCCAGTCGTCCGCTGGCGATGCCATTTATCGGGTGTTTCAAGATAGCGCAATGGTCACCGCGGTGGTCGATAATATCGTCGTTGTACCGATGATTGGCCTCACAACGCTGGCAATGCAGCTTGCTATTGCTTCCCTGTTTAGCCCCTGGTTTGGCTGTCTGTTGATGATTGGCGTCATCACCTGTGTCGTGTTGCTGGTTGTTATCACGCCTCGTCTACGCAAGCTAAGCGCCGTAGCGCGAATGGCAAACGCCACGCTGTTTACCCGGGTACAGGAAACCTTCCAGAGTATTCAGGCAATAAAAGCCTACGGCTATGAGGCGACCAATCATGAGCGATTCGTTGTCGAATCCAGTGAGGGCATCGACACCGCGTTTCGCCTTCGCCGTGACTTCGCAGTGGTCAAGGTATGCACTGGCTATGTTCTTGTGCTGGTACTCTTTACTTCCGACTTTATCGCTACGGAATATCTTCTTGAGGGCGGAACCGTTTTCGGCGCCAGCCTGCTGGTCCTGTTCGGTTTATCGGTGACCGCGTGGACTGCGGCTGCCCATCAGGCACGTCGCGGCAGTGTTGAGGCATTCAATCTAACCTTTGCCGATCTGATACGCGTCTGGTGCCTGGCACAGGATATGGCCGTCGGTCTGGGTCGGGCATTCTGGTTACTGGAACTTGAGCCTGAAGTCGTCGATGCCGAAAATCCGGAGCCCTTTCCGGACATGCGACAAGGTGTCGTATTCCACAACGTCAGCTTCAGCTACCAGGCCGAGTCACCGATTCTGCAGGACGTCAGTCTTACCGCGAATCTCGGAGAAGTGATCGCCCTGGTGGGACCTTCCGGCAGCGGCAAGTCAACGCTGGTATCCATGATGCTGCGTCTGTTCGACCCTGACGCCGGCGATATCAGGATTGATGAAACTGACCTCAGATCCATCAGGATCGAGGAACTACGCCGTAACGTAGCAATCGCGCTACAGGAAAATGTCCTGTTCCCGGTGTCTATCGAAGACAATCTGCGTTACGCCGCGCCAGACGTCTCTGACGCACAGCTTCGTGAGGCAGCACGAATCGCCTGCGCCGACTTTGTGGATGACCTGCCGCTCGGCTATCAAACTGAATTAGGTGTTGGCGGTGCACTCCTGTCTACAGGGCAAAAGCAGCGGCTGTCCATCGCCCGGGCGCTGGTCAGGAATACCAGAGTACTTATTCTGGACGAGCCAACGGCTTCACTGGACGCACAAACCGAGCAACGTGTACTGAGCAATCTCAAGACCTGGGCGAAAGATAAGGTCGTGTTCATCATCACGCATCGCCCGTCGACCATTCGGGATGCTGACCGCATTGTTTTCCTTAAATCGGGTCGAGTAACAGAAGCCGGTACCCATGATGAACTTCTGGCGCTGGGTGGCGACTACCATCGCTTCGTTTCCGTAGAGGCAACAAAAGATGCAAAGGATGGCAATCGATGACTGACTACCATGATCGTCTCGACCTCGATACGCGGCTCAGCAATCGCGACGTCATTGCGATATTCCGTCGCGCGCTGGGCTTCTTATGGCCACAGCGGCACCTGCTCGGTACTCGATTTTTATTGGTGACCCTGATTTTTGCCGTCGGGTTACCCCTGCCGTGGTTTCTTAAGATTGTGGTTGATCATGGTGTCATGCAGATGCCTATACAGGACGTGGATGCCATGTTGTACCCGTTCTTCATGGTTCCGTTCCTGCAGGCGATTGCAGATGCATCGCCGCTGAACATCACACTTTATGCGCTCATGACCCTGGCGTTTGTTTTTGCGCTCGTGGGTTACTCGGGGAATACACTGCTGGAAGCGAACCTTGCGGAAGGTGCGGACGTTGCAACCCAGTCTGAAAACAAGGTTAGTGCTGGTATGAGTTCCGCCCATGGTCTTGTCGGGCTGATCGATCTTAGTGTCGCCATCAGGTTGTCACAGCGCATTACCCATAGTGTTCGCCTCGCGCTGTTCGGCAATATGTCGCGCCTGCCGCTCACGACCCTGCAGCAGCAACGTTCCGGCGATGCTATGTTCAGGGTAATGCATGACACGCCCTCTATCGCGGGCATGTGCCATGCGCTGACCATCAACCCTTACACCATGGTGTGTAGTGTGAGTCTGAATCTGTGGGTACTCTCTATGGTTTACGGCAGCACTGCGCCTGAGCTCGTCTGGGTGGGGCTTTCCGCCGTTGTTATCACAGTCCTGATGACTTCACCTTTGGCCAACTGGATGCGTAACACCAGCCAGGCAAGCCGCTCTTCCGGAAGTGCCACGACTAACGACCTTGAAGAGGGGTTAAAGAACGTGGCTGCAATACAGAGTCTGGGCGGCAGTCAGCAAGAGCGGGAAAAGTTCAGCGATGCCAGCAAGGAGTCCTTTAAGCAGTCATTAATGCTCCTGCTGGTGAGAAACGTTGTGCTGTGGATCGCGGAAAATATCCATCTGCTGTTTCAGACTATAGGGTTCTGGATCATCTTTAACGGCATTATCGATGGACACCTGACCCTTGGCGATACGCCGGTCATCATTCGGATGTATTCACTGCTTTATGAAACCTCCATGCAGTTCGGCCAGATATGGATTGAACAACAGGATAACGCGGCGGCGGCTAGACGCGTGTTCTTCATGATGAACCATGAGGCGGAGCGATCACGCGGTTCCGATAAGGACGTTTTGGACCTCGGAACTGCGACTGGTGTTCGCTTCGATGATGTCAGTTTCTACTATCCCGATGGCCGGCAGGCACTGAGTAACGTTTCCTTCGACGCAAGACCCGGCGAGACCATCGCCATTGCCGGTGCAACAGGGGCCGGCAAGTCAACGCTCGCCTATATGATTCCAAAATTCGTTCAACCGTCATCAGGACAGGTTTTGATAGACGACGTCGATATCGCGAGTTTAGGTACCGCCGAGTTACGTCGCGATGTGGCCTATGTGTTCCAGGAGCACCAGTTGTTGACCGATACGGTCGCTGCCAACCTGCGTATCGCGAACCCGGAAGCATCCCTTGAGGAAATGAGAGAAGCGTGCCGTCAGGCGGGTGCCCTCGACTTCATTGAGGCAATGCCCGACGGATTTGAATCGCGGATCGGACGCGGCGGCGGTACGCTCTCGGTTGGGCAAAAGCAAAGACTGTCCATCGCACGGGCCCTGCTGAGACATGCGTCAATTCTTATCCTGGACGAACCCACCGCAGCGCTGGACCCTGAAACCGAGGCATCGCTCCTGAAGGCAATAGACAATCGAGGGAGCGCGAGTAAGGGGGTCGTCGTCGTGATTGCGCATCGCCTCTCGACCATTCGCCATGCCGATAGGATCCTGTTTTTAAAGGATGGCCGAATTGTTGAACAAGGTAGTCACGAAGAACTCGTTGCCAAACCCGATGGCCACTACCGTAGCTTCGTCGAGCTTGCCAATGAGTGATTCGACTTTGAATTCACTTGTGGTATAAAGCGCGCTGAATTTTTTGGACCACTTCCGGAATAACAACATGGACCCACGATCGCTTGATTATCTACTTACCGAAGAAGAAGACCGCGCCTTTCAGGAAGATGGTTACTTCATCATGGAAGATGCGCTGCCACCTGATCTGGTCGAAAGATACATTGAGATCACGCGCGAGGTAACAGACGAATACAAACGGGTTTATAAAGTACCCGTGGATAAATACTTTGGCGTGATCGACTTCATCGGTCAACGTGATGGGTTGCTCGATCTGGTCGACTGGTACCGAACCCTACCCAAGATATGGGGCATCCTCGGCCCCGATATCAAGCTGTATCACACGGTCGGTATGCAGACACCGCCGACAACAAAATTTAAGCCGGAAGACCATGCCAACTGGGTTAACTGGCACACCGACACAGGCAACCTCACTCGCGACATTCAGGAAAGCATTGAACCCCCAAGAATCTCTATGAAGGTCGGGTACGTGTTAACCGATACGCTAAAGCCGGGTATGTCGAACTTTACCTGTATTCCAGGCAGCCATCGCAGTCGGCAGTTTCCGGGCAGCGATCGAAAGCAAATAACTGAGGAGGCTTTACAGGTTTGCGCGCCAGCCGGTTCAGCGATCTTTTTTGACCGGCGCCTTTGGCATACGCCTTCGCTGAATGTCGGCGATCAAACCCGCTATATGATATTCAATGGTTACTCATATCGTTGGCTCGCCAATCGCGATGAAATGACCGTCAGTCATTTTCTGCATCGTGCAAATCCGATTCAGAAGCAGCTACTCGGTTTTTCTCATCACGGTGCCTACGGCTCGTCGAATAGTTTCGATGACGACCTGCCACTGAAGTTCTGGATTCAGGAAAACGCGCCGCAATTTGCTGAGCGATGGCCTGCGCATCCGTAGGGGTCGCGTGTTTACTGGGTAATCTGCAGCGTCTGACCGCTTGATACACCCGTCATAAGGGTTTCCAAACCGTCGGGCCAACTGACGGTGAGATCTGCGTTTGTATCCGATCCTAGTCCAAACAATTGGACGGCTGGATTCTGTGAGAGAAAATTACTGCCGATAGATATCTCGCGGATCTGGTTGGTGTTTTCTGAAGTTAATGAGATCCTGGCGCCGGATGCCTCTGTATTGGGAGGACGTCCGATGAGACGTACTTTAAGGTATTCATTGTCCGATGCATTGTTGCGCCACAGGATCGGTTTGTCGGCAAGTAGCAGAATGTCCGTATCACCATCATTGTCAAAGTCAGCACAGACCACACCGCGTCCCATCTCAGTATCGAGTAGACCCAGGTCTTCCGCTCGTTCGCTGAACGATCCGTCACCCTGATTCACGAAGGCGCGGCTCTGGTCCATTTCGTAGCCTTCGAAAAAAGGGAAGTCATCTGGTGGGAGAATTGATTTTTGCCAGCCGTTGGTATGGTAGATATCGAGATCGCCATCATTTTCGAAGTCTATAAAACAAGCGCCCCAACCCCATCCGCTATCTTCAACGCCTGTTTCATCGGTGACGTCGGAGAACACACCCTGGTGGTTTCGATACAACCGGTTACCGTAGTGGGACAAAGAAGCTTTCACGGGTTTTTCAGTGCTTGGATACAGAATGCTGGTGACAAACCAGTCGAGATCGCCATCGTTATCGTAGTCACCAACGGCGGACCCCATGCCATTACCGTCAATAAGCACATCCACATCGGTCGTGTTGTCGAACGTACCGTCTCCGTTGTTGGTGAAGTACTGGGTCTGATTGAAATCGGCCACCATGAGCAGGTCAGGGAATAGGTCATCGTTGATTCGTGTAAACGTCGGGGTAAAGGTGCGATCGGCTTCGTATTCCAGGCCGTTCGGATCTTGCAGCTGTGCGATGCTGGGCGCTATCCCTGCTAGCTCGCTGACACTGGTAAAGAAGATATCCTCGCCTTCAGTGTCGTTGCGCCACAAGTGCTCGGTATCGCCCGGGTTATTTCTATCCTGTGGAGATGCCCAGTGCGTGGTGACAAGGTCCAGATCACCATCGAGATCGTAGTCGCCAAATGCTGTGGACATGCCGTAGGGTCTTGAGAACAACAAACCCGTATCGTCCGTTATGTCGGAGAAGGTGCCATCGTTGTTGTTGCGCAGAAGGAGAGATCTCACCGATAAGCCGCGAAGGAACAAATCCAGGTCGCCATCTCCGTCCACATCGGCGAAAACAGGACCTACCTGAAAGCTTGTCGAACCGTCCGGCCCCAGGAACGCGACGCCGGCATCCTCAGCTACGTCGGTAAACTTTAGATCACCGTCGTTACGATATAGCCGATTAGGGCCGTCGTCTCCCCAAACAATGAAGAGATCAATGTCGCCGTCGTTGTCGTAATCACCGGCCGCCGCACCACTTGTTGGGATGGCAGGAACGGGTTCGCCCTCGGGTATGTCTCCGAAATTGAAGACGACTTCGTATGCAATGCCTGAGGCCGCGGTGACATCCGTAAAGGCCATTTCAGTTTCCGGCTCTGGTTCCGGCGTGCGCTCGTCGGATTCAATTTTGGCCGGAGGATTGTTAAGGCCAGTGGCGCTACCGCCGGTTCCGCCGCTACAGGCGGAGACCAGCAGGACCGCAATCAGCGACAGCAGTGGTTTCATATTTCAATGCCTAGGTCGTCGTAAAAGCGACGATCGAACGCGCAGGCATGGAGACAATTGCACACTCTGATTTCAGGCTAACACCGTCAAATGCTTTCGGCTTCACAATATCCGGGGCGTCGAAGGTGTTGTGGCTGTTCATGGCATCGCCAGTCAGCACACGGGCGTCGCATGACGAGGCATCGAGGCCATGTAACGCGACCTCGACGTCAATCGCCTGGTCCGCGCTCAGGTTTGTCATGGTGACGTGGACACTGCCGTCATCCGCGCGACTCGCAGACGCGCTGATTGCTGGTACCTCGGTGTCGCCTTCCCCAAGGGTGCCTGCATCGACAAAGCAGGGCAGGTGTGTGGCATCGTGGTGCGGTACATACATCTCGAACACATGATACGTTGGGGTGAGCAGCATACGTTCGCCCTCTGTGAGTACCATTGCCTGCAATACGTTGATGGTCTGGGCAATGTTGGCACCGTGCACCCGGCGGCAATGGCGATTGAAGATATCGAGCGTCAGTGACGCGGCCAGGGCATCTCGAATGGTATTTTGCTGGTAGAGAAAACCAGGGTTGGTCCCGGGCTCCACGTTGTGCCAGGTTCCCCATTCATCGACCAGCATTCCCACTTTCACTGCCGGGTCGTAGCGGTCCATGACGGCACTGTGGAGGCGGATATGGTCGTCCATCTCGTTCGCTGAATTCAGTAAGAAGTACCAGTCGTCTTCCGTACCCTCGACAGCGAGTTGTTTCTCGCGTCCCGACCAGGTGTAGTAGTGCAGCGCCAGTGCATGCATATTTCGCCGTAGCTGCTCTGGCTGCATGAGTGCCTCAGTCCACTCGTCCAGATCGTTGCGAGGGCCGCAGGCTACTTTGTAGAGTTGGTTCTCGCCGATGTTGCGTAGGTATGTGGCGTACTGCCGATACTGATCCGCATAGAATTCAGGACGCATGTTGCCACCACATCCCCAGTTCTCGTTGCCGACGCCCCACATGCTCACCTTCCAGGGTTCCTCGCGGCCATTAGCGGCGCGCAACTCTGCCATGGGACCACTCGGCGCGGTCAGATACTGTACCCACTGCTGCATTTCCTGGACAGTGCCGGAACCCATATTGCCGCAGATGTAGGGCTCGGTGTCGAGCTGGTCGCACAGATCCATGAATTCGTGTGTACCAAAGGAGTTGTCTTCAACGACACCGCCCCAGTGATGGTTAACGAGTCTGGGTCGCTCGCTGCGGGGGCCGATGCCGTCCATCCAATGGTAGTCATCGGCGAAGCAACCACCTGGCCAGCGAAGATTCGGGATGCGTATCTTTTTCAGCGCCTCGACAATGTCGGTGCGAATGCCGCGTACATTGGGAATTGATGAGTCCTCTCCAACGTAGATACCGTCGTAGATGCACCGTCCGAGGTGCTCCGCAAAGTGGCCATAAATGTGGCGAGAGATCGTACCGCCATCGACATCGGTGGGAATCGAGATCCGGGTCATTATTTTGTTGCTCCGAGAGTTGGTAAAAAAAAGAGGCGAATTATTACATGAGTGACAAAGTAAATTACATCCCCGACGTTGTTGATCGAGCTCAGTCGACAGGGTTCCTCTCGATCACATCGAGCAACCGGGCGCCGAATCGGTCAGCTTTCCCCTCGCCAATGCCATGGATATGCAAGAGGCTCACCCGGTCTGAAGGACGATGAACCGCCAGCTCGCGCAGTGAACGGTCATGGAGCACCATGAAGGGCGCGATGTTCTCCTCATTGGCGATCTCGCGACGCAGTGCTCTGAGTTGCTCCAGAAGAGGATGATCAGTTTCTGTCACTTCGACCTCATCCGCTGGCTCCTTTCGATTGGCACGTTTGCTACTTGAGGGTTGAACAACGTCCTGGCTCAGGTGTACCTCGCGGTCTCCTTTCAGCACGGCACGGCTGCTCTCGGTGAGTCGCAGGCCGCCGTAACCAGCCACGTCGACGTCAACCAATCCCATAACGATGAGCTGGCGGACAACGCCGCGCCACTCGGTTGCGCCCATTTCATCGCCGATTCCATAGACGCTCAGTTGATCGTGTCTGAATCTAGAGATTCGCTCGTCCTGTTTCCCTGTGAGGACGTCTATCACGTAAGCCGCGCCGAATCGCTGCCCGGTCCGGTAGACTGCTGACAGGAGTTTCTGAACGGGCACCGTGGCATCGTACGTGGTCTTTGGGCTGATGCAGTTGTCGCACTGGCCACAGCTTCCGGCGTGCCCCTCTCCGAAGTAGTTCAGCAGTATCTGTCGCCGACAGTCGGTGACTTCACAGAATGCCAGCATGGTGTTGAGTTTGTGCTGTTCGACACGGGTCTGGCGCTCGTCGGTATTGTCTCGAACCATTTGCATCTGCAGCACGACATCCTGTAAGCCGTAGACCATCCAGGCATCAGCGGGCTTGCCGTCGCGGCCGGCTCTGCCCGTTTCCTGGTAGTAGGCCTCAATACTCTTGGGAAGGTCCAGGTGCGCCACGAATCTGACGTCCGGTTTATCGATACCCATCCCGAAGGCAATCGTTGCCACAATGGTCACCGCGTCTTCAGCGAGGAAACGTTGTTGATGATCCTTGCGCATCGCAGTGTCCAGACCCGCGTGGTAGGGCAGCGCCTGGTAACCGATTGACTGCAGCCACGTGGCCGTCTGTTCAACTTTCTTTCGCGACAGGCAGTACACGATGCCGCTCTCGTCCCGGTGGGACTGAAGGAAAGCCTCGAGTTGTTTTCTTGCTGATTGTTTCTGTTGCACCTGGTAATAAATGTTGGGGCGGTCAAACCCTTTTACGAAGACGCGGGCGTCGGTTATCGCCAGTTTCTCCAGGATCTCCTCACGAGTCATTTCGTTCGCGGTCGCAGTGAGTGCAATCAGGGGAACGTTGGGAAATTCTGATTTGAAGACCGCAAGCTCCAGGTAGTCTGGTCGGAAATTGTGTCCCCATTGGGAAACACAGTGAGCTTCATCGACTGCGACCAGGGAAAGCCGGGCCTCACGCAGCATGGCGAGCGTATCCTCGAGTTGCAGGCGCTCAGGTGCGAGGTACAGCAGCTTGAGATTACCGTCGCGCAGTTCGCACCGGACCGATTCGCGATCATGGGAAGACTGACTCGAGTTGAGGTAACCGGCAGCAATCCCGAGCTGTCGAGCCGCCCTCACCTGGTCTTCCATCAGCGCGATCAGTGGCGAGATCACCACGGTGACCCCGTCAAGCAGCAGCGCAGGCAACTGGTAGCAGAGAGACTTGCCCCCACCGGTAGGCATCAAAACCAGCGCGTCTTTGCCATCGAGCAGTGCATTGATCACTTCATGCTGGGGTGATCGGAATTCATCGAAACCGAACACGCGGTTTAATACCGCCAGCGGTTCCTCCGTGGAGGGCATACGTCAGACTCTTGGAATCAGTAAAGGATTGATTCTGCAGTTTATCAGAGGCGCTTTTAGCGCGCCGTAGGGCAATGACGGCATCAGCCTTGGGATGTTGGTCTGGGAAACGCGAGATATCCGCCAGGAGACTGCTTCAGGATTCAATGCTCATTTGCTGTAAAGACTAAAGATCGCAGTCAGGCAGTGGCTCTCGGCATACAGGTCCACGGCGGCAAGACGGTTGCGCCATTTTTGTTGAATCGTCTTTGCGCAGGTGGCGGCGGCTACGCGAAGGAATGGATCGCCCCTTACGTAGGGGTCCGGATGCGTGAGCACATCGGCCGCCGCAGTGAGGTAGTCCGTCGTCTGCAAGGCCTGACCGGCGTGTTTGAGAACGTCGAGTACGTGCGCCTCTGCGGTTTCAAAATCCTTGAACGTCCCCGGGTGGTTGACGTGCCCCTTACGGGTCATTGAAAAGTTTAGTCCGGCGCTACGCCCCACACCGTAAAGTTCCCACCCAGTGGCATGGGTCCACCGGATACGCCGCTTTTGTCGGTATCGACATGACGCAGATTATCCAGGTTGCCACCGTACTGGGAGGCACGAAGAAAATCGGGGTGTATGAGGATCTCGGCGTTGAAATGGCCCCCTATTCCACGCTGTGTACGTACCTCAACATCCTGTTGTTCCTGATCCCGGGGGGTTACGGCATCGAGGGTGGCATGCACTTGACGACAGGGCTGGTAAGCGCAGCTGGCAGTACTGCCGCTCGTCCGGCTGACATCGATGAAGATGGCTATGAGCATGGCTACCGGGTGACGCCGGTGACAGGGGCGCGGATCATCAATGGTCTGATGCCATGCAACTCGATCCCTGAGGAGATTCTCTCGGATCACCCGGACCGATTTCGGGCTATGCTGATCGAAAGCGCCAACCCCATACATTCGCTCGCCGACTCACAGAAGTTCCAGGAGGCATTTGAGGCACTTGATTTCCTGGTGGTGATCGACGTTGCCATGACGGAGACGGCGATGGTCGCGGACTACGTGCTGCCAGCTAGTTCCCAGTATGAGAAGTATGAAGCGACGTTTTTCCCCACGGAATTTCCAGAGAACTTCTTTCATCTGCGTAAACCCCTCATGACACCGAAGTCCGGGACACTGGAAGAAGCCGAGATTCATGCCCGCCTGGTGGAAGCCCTGGAAGTGTTTGAGCCCGGTGAACTCACGCCCCTGGCTGAAGCCGCGAGGCAGGGCCTTGATCCGTTTGCAGAGGTGATGGGGCCCGCGATGCGGGACGCAAAGATTAGAACCTACCTGCCATACGTGCTGTACCGAACGCTTGGGCCGACGCTGCCCGACGGTGCGGCACCCGGTGGTGCCGCGTCAGCCGCGAGTCTCTGGGGACTCTGCCAGCTTCTTTCTATGTCTTACCCCGACGAGGTGCGCGCCGCGGGTCACGAGGGTGACAGCCCTGAGCTTGGTAATAACCTGTTTCAGGCGATCCTTGATAGCCCTTCCGGGGTGACCATCCTGAAGCAGGCGGCGGGTGATGCCAGTCAGTGGCGCAAGCCGGACGGTAAGCTTCATTTATTGATGGGTGAGATGAGCGATGAGATCGACTACCTCGCGAAGTACCGCCTGCCAACCCGTACGGACGAGTTTCCTTTGATTTTGTCTGCGGGAGAGCGGCGGTTATACACCGCGAATACCCTGATCCGCGATCCTGAATGGATGAAGAGTAACAATCCGGCATCATTGTTTGTGCATCCAGACGATGCGGCCGAGCTAGGCATTGCAGAAGCCGCGCAAGCGAACCTCGTGACTAAACGTGGCCGCGCCCAGGTGGTGGTAGAGCTGGATGATCGCCTGCAGCGCGGTACGGTGGCGCTGCCTAACGGACTTGGTCTGCTTTACCCGGATAGGGATGGCAAGAACGAGACTTTTGGCGTTGCACCTAACGACCTGACCGATATTGATGACCGTGACCCCTGGGTGGGCACGCCATGGCACAAGCATGTCAGGGCGCGGTTGGAGGCGGTCGGCTGATGCTACTCAGGATCGCACTACAGATATTTGGGCTACTGGTGTTGCTCCTCGGCGCAACCCTGATCACCCTGAAACTGAAACTGAAACACCAGAACGCCGACGGGCCGTCGATTCTGTTTCCCGGCGGACAACTGGTTTCCGGTGAACTCTATGCGGGGCCGGAGCCGGACCGGACCTTTACGGACGATGTTTTCACCATCGAGCTGCAGACCGACCAGCCCATGAGTTCGCGCCGAATCTTTGTCATGGAGAGTGGTGGCAAGGTGTATGTGCCGTCCGGCTACATGCGCTCATTTCTCGGTAATTTGTGGAAGGATTGGGCATTCAACGTGGATGCAGGCAGCAGCCAGGCGGTTGCCCGGATTGATGGCGTGCGCTATGAGCGCGAGTTGGTGCGCGTGATGGAACCCATGATTGTTGAAGGCGTTGCGAAAAAACTGGCTCAGAAGTATGCCGGTGGCGCGAGTGAAGAGGCCGTAGCTCAGATTGTCACCATGGTGGCGGATGGCGATACCTGGATTTTTAAAATGGCCCCCAGGAGCAACTGAGTATGACGAATAAAATCTATCTGATACTGTGCGGTGGCCTCACCCTGATCTGGGTGCTGGGCCTGCTATTTGTCCCACCCTTTGCCGACCTGGTAGAACAGCTGATGCTATTGTTGCTATCGACCCAGGCGCGCTAACAGCACCACACCAGCCCAAGGACGATCCCGGCAGGAGGGCCACCTAAATGGCGAATATTGGAAGAACCGACGATGAGAGAACACTACGATTTTTAGAAGATGAAGGGAAAAAAGAACCCTTATACGAAACATCTTAAGCAGCCAATCACAATGCGCCTGGACAAGGACTCAGTTGAGTATTTTAAGGCCATGTCTGAAGAATCAGGCATTCCCTATCAGACGCTAATCAACTTGTACTTACGAGATTGCGCCGTAGATGAACGCAAGCTCAACATTGTTTGGAAATAGGTGCTTTGGGAATAGATCAAGTTCAAATGTACTGAACAACGATTCCGTTGTAACGCTCGAAGTCACGATCATTCGTCAGCACATTCGAAATACCATACTCCTGACAAAGGGCAACTATCTGCGCATCAAAAAATAGGTCTCCGCGTGTGCATGGACCGATTACGTTCGCATCAAGAGGGATCATGAGTTATCGACTACTCCGTAGAGTGCATCACGTTCCGAAGTATCGACGTTAGGAGGTCTCTTTCCGGTGATGACTTTTGGTTTGAAGCGATATTGAACTTGTGTTGGGGCCTCAAAGAGCCTTGCCTTAAGCGCATCCTCAACAAATGCGGTTAAGGTCACACCATCTCTGGCTGCCTGTTTCTTGGCGTGCAGGAACACTTGGTCATCGAGGTTTAATGTTGTCTTCATACCCATATCCGGCTATGTAGTGTGCTTTAACCATATTACCTGACCATAGATATGGCAAAGGGCAAAGACGGATGGGTTAGATAGACGTCGTCTACATCGCCCTCTGAGGCGAGACCCATATGGGCGACGTCCAGGCTCGCTCCTGCAGCGTAAGCGGTTTTTCTGTTCGTGGAGGGATGCCCAGCTTTAACGCGTCCCACGTTGACCACCTGCAAGTTGGGTTTTCGAGCACCCGGACGTAGTAAAACGCGTGTTGTTTGCGGTCGAAATCTTGATCCTGCCACGTCACCTTCAATTCTGTATCGCCTTTGTCGAAGTCATAGCTGCAGGTCGCGAGATCAACGCTGGCGTTGTTATCAGGACAACGGTGAGTATCGGGGCTCGGTTCCAGCCCATCGGAACAGGCAACATCATAGATGCGCTCGTGCCGGGTGCCAGCTTCAAACCAGCCCTTGACGATTTGCAGGCGCTGTAGCCAGGCGCTGTTGGGATCTCGCAGCGCCCAGGCAAAAAAGTGTGGCGCGCCACTGCGGCGCGCTTCGAGATCGCTGCCCATCGGAACGCCGGTGGCATGTGGTTGGCTTGTGTCCAGATCGTATCCCGCGAAGAATTTAACGCGAATCCGCGTACCGCTGGTGGCGAAGGTTTCCTTGCGCCTGAACGCCGCATAGATTGCTCCGCGCGTGTTGGCCTCCGCCCAGACGCCCGCTAATCCCGACGCACTCCAGTCGAATCCTGTAATGGGGACGTCCGGGATCCGGTTCAATTCAGTGTTTTCCAGATTGGCGGTCGACAATCGCCACTCGGGACGTCCATCGAGTTGACCAATCTTGCCGTGATACGTCGGTTCCTCGTATGAACCACCGGTATTGTGTGAATCACTGGAGCCGATGAATCCGAATCGGAAAGGATTGAACCCCTGGTCCACCTGAAATTGCAACCCCTTCAGTAATGCGTCGCGCACATATGAGCCCGCCACCTGGTCGGAAGGTCTGTCACGCACCTCGAAGTGAGCCCACTCGTCGTTCGGAGACAAGAGAGGATGCGTTTCGGATGATCCTTTTACCTGGGTGATCTCCACGATAGGCTCGTTTCGGGTGCGAAGCTGCGCGTAGGCAGCATCCATTGGCTCTCCGGCGAAGGTGGCGGTCTGGAAGTAATTCCCTCGACTGCTGTTGCTGTTGTGGGGAATCGCCAGCGCCTCGATACCTTGCGCTCGTAGGCGATCCAGCCAGGTCCAGAGGTCTTCGGGATTGAGAGAGTCGTATGCAGCAAAAGGTAGCTCGGGTACCCGCGTACCCTTGAAGATGATATTGCGATGCAGCATCCCATCTGGCGCGGAGGTATACTC
>CAJWQG010000057.1 GCA_913045175.1 uncultured Gammaproteobacteria bacterium
AAAAAACAAACAAGAAAGCAATCAACATGCTACCCACAAAGCTTTACAAGCCAAGGTTGTTTTGCTTACATGTAACGATCTGCTGGCATGGACATACTGACGAGTTGCGCCAGATTAGCAAAAGAACATGCCCAGCACTGGAGTCACCTTTATGACACAAAAAGTTCAAATTACCATCGACGGAAAAACGGTAGACCTACCGGTTCTTGAAGCAAACGAAGGATTAAACGTCGTTGACGTAAGAGGACTCATCGGTGAAGGCATCTTCACCTACGATCCGGGATTTTTATCAACCGCTGCCTGCGACTCAGCAGTAACCTATATCGATGGCGATGCCGGAATCCTCCTCTATCGAGGTTACCCGATCGAACAACTGGCAGCAAACTCAAGTCATTTGGAAGTTTGTTACCTGATGCTAAACGGTGAACTACCATCGAAATCTGAGCTTGATAACTTCGAGAAAGAAATCAGTTCCCGCATGGAAGTTGACGAGCATTTCCAGCATATTTTTGATGGCTTTACCGAAGATTCTCACCCAATGTCTATGATCTGTGCCGCTGTAGCGGGGTTAGCTGGCCTCTACCACGATGGACTGGATATATACGACGCGGATCATCGGCGAGAAGCAGCATTAAACCTGATCGCCAAGATTCCAACGCTCGCTGCAATGACCTACAAGAAGTCGTTGGGTGAAGCGTTTGTAGCGCCGGACCCCAGCCTCAACTACGCCGAGAACTTTCTTAACATGTGTTTTGGCACCAAGGGCGGAGCGCCTAAGGTGAGTCCAACCCTGGCCAAGGCAATGGACAGAGTATTTATTCTCCATGCGGACCATGAACAAAACGCATCGACATCGACGGTAAGGCTCGCGGGATCCACCGAAGCAAATCCATATGCGGCGATGGCTGCGGGAATTGCCGCACTATGGGGACCATCCCATGGTGGCGCAAACGAAGCTGTCCTCGATATGCTGAATGAGATTGGCGATGAATCCCGTATTGAAGAATATGTTGCCAAGGCAAAAGATCCAGACGATTCCTTCAGGCTAATGGGATTTGGTCATCGTGTTTATAAGAATTTTGATCCACGCGCCACCGTAATGCAGGAAAGCTGCAATGCGGTGCTTGAAGAATTAGGGCTGGAGGATCCGCTTCTCAAAGTCGCAAAGCAGCTTGAAACTATCGCTAGAGAACAGGATTACTTTATTCAGCGTCGCCTCTATCCTAACGTTGATTTCTATTCCGGCATTACCTTCAAAGCGATTGGCATTCCGGTCAAAATGTTCACCGTGTTGTTTACCCTTGGTCGAATGCCTGGATGGATTACTCACTGGGACGAGATGCTTTCCAGCGGGTTCAAAATCGGCCGTCCCCGACAACTATATCTGGGCCCGAGTGCCCGAGACTACACTAACATTAACGAACGCTAAGGTACTTCATGAATATTTCCGCCTCGATTGAAACCAGCAAGGGGACAATCAACATTTCTCTTTTCCCTGACCAGGCACCAGTAACTGTCGCCAGTTTTGTTAACCTGGCCAATAAGAAATTTTACGACGGGCTTAGTTTTCACCGGGTTATCGGTCAGTTCATGATCCAGGGGGGATGTCCGCTTGGGACAGGCACAGGTGGACCCGGATATCGATTTGAAGACGAGTTCGATTCATCATTGCGACACGACCAACCTGGAAAGCTGTCCATGGCAAATGCGGGACCTGGCACCAACGGTAGCCAGTTCTTTATCACACACGTTCCCACGCCCCATCTTGATGACGCTCATTCAATCTTTGGTGCAGTGGATAGCCAGGCTGACCAGAACGTAGTGGACAGTATTGCCCAGGGTGATCAAATAGTCGGCATACAAATCAATGGCGACGTCAATGAACTCCTAACAGCTCAATCTTCACGAATCGAAGAGTGGAATGAGGCAATTAGCAGTAACTTTCCTAATCTGAGCAGTTAAGCGTCGCTTAAAGTTTATAGGGTCTTCTAGCCTGGTAAAAGGACAACCTGCTCGCGTATCTGGAATTTCTTCCTTCCATACGCAAGATTTCTTCGATTGAATCGATTGCAACTTCGTAGTCACCGACCCTTGCCTGAGCCGCAGCAAGCGAGTCCAGGTTGGTAGCGTTGCGCTCTTTTTCTACAGCACTCTGCGCCAACTCCAGTGCCAACGCACCATTGCAAACCAGTTGGTTTGGGCAAGTAGCAAGTAGCCAGGCTAGTCGGTTTGTCGCCTGCACTACCTGCTGATCCGCGGCGAGTTGATACCATTCCGCTGCCTTCGTGAAATCCTGCTTCACGCCAAGACCTCGTCGGTAAAGGTAACCCAGGGCATTCTGAGCTTCCCCATCTCCCTGCATTGCGGCGGTATAGTACTCATCCGCTGCCCTAGCATAATTCTGAGTCTGCCCCCAACCTCTTTCATGAGCTTTCCCCAGATGGTAATGGGCACTGACGACGCCCTCGTCTACACCCTTGTACAACCACTCAAGGTCAGTCTTGACGTCCATGTTCACACCGCGCCCCTGCATATACAACTCACCCAGAGGCACGTAGGACATAACGTAATTCTGATCAGCAGCAAGCTTGTATAGGCGAAACGCCTGAGTGTAATCCCTGGCCACACCCTTACCATCTCTATACAAAGTCGCCAGGTTGGTTTGACTGGAAGGATACCCCTGATCCGCCGCCCGGCGAAACCAGATTGCAGCAGCCTGCGCGTCTCCATCAATATGCTGGGCCATTATCCCAAGATGATTGATCGTCAACAGATGATCAGGGTCAAGCTCTATGGCATGAAGGAGGTCCCTTTTAGCCTGAGGATATTGCTTGAGTAAACTGTAGGCGACACCTCTGTTGGAATAGCCCACCACTTCGGCGTAACCTTGCAGGTCACCTCTATCAAGAATGGTTGTCAGTATAGCAACGACGTCGTCGTATCGACCCTCGGTTGCTGCCACTTGAGCATCTTTAAACTCGACGGCAAAAGCATTGCTTCCCAACAATGCACCTAACGACACCAATATCAGACAGAACCTAAACACAAAACACCCACATAATCAGCCGCGCAGCAAAGATACCAGATTAACCGCTGTGATTGCAGGGGATGCTATAATTCCCCGCGTAAATCCTATGTAGCCCATCCATGAGTGAAGCCAAAGCAACCGATAGTGAATCCGGCGCACCCAATGATCCCTCGATGCAGGCGCTGGTGACGATAACACGCTTAAACCATCGTCCTTTAAGGGCCGAGAGTCTGGTAGCCGGCTTGCCCATCGAAGACGGGATGCTCACGCCATCACTGTTCGTCAGAGCGGCAGACCGAGCAGGCTTTAGCGCACGCTACTCCAGCGGGACCTTAACAACATTACCGACATGGTATTGCCCGTTGTCCTTATTCTAAAAGACGGCGATACCTGCATCCTGTTAGAAAAGTCTGACGATGTCGTTAAGCTTATCTTTCCTGACGAGCAGGAAACGCCGCACCAATTGGTTACTGATACGCTGGATTCCCGCTACAGCGGTGAGTGTATATTTGTGAAGCCAAACGCTGAAACGCCACCAAATGAAGAGCCTACCAGCCATTGGTTTTGGGACACGATCAAAAGATCCCAGGCACTATATGGTGAAGTGCTCGTTGCATCACTCATGGTCAATCTCTTTGCGCTTGTAACGCCTCTGTTCATCATGAACGTCTATGATCGCGTGGTGCCGAATCACGCCATCGAAACACTCTGGGTGCTGGCCTCCGGCGTAGCTATCGTCTTTATATTCGATCTCGTTATGAAATCTTTGCGTGGATACTTCATCGACGCTGCCGGCAAACGCGCTGACATTATTCTATCCTCGAGCACCTTCGCCAGAGTCATGGACTTAAAGCTTAGTCAACGCCCCCGGCGGGTCGGATCCTTCGCTAATAACCTACAGGAATTCGACAGCTTTAGAGAGTTCTTCATGTCAACAACGCTTATCACATTGATCGACCTCCCCTTCGTGATTTTGTTTGTCCTGTTGATTTTCAGCATTGGAGGCGTGCTTACTACCGTACCAATTGTTGCAATCCCTCTCATCATCATTGTCGGGTTAGCGGTACAAAAGCCCCTTCAGGAAGTTATCAACGCCACATTTACGGAATCAGCAAAAAAGCACGCAATGCTGATACAAACCCTGACCGCCCTTGATGCTGTAAAAGGCGCTCGGGCCGAAGGAGTGATGCAACGGCACTGGGAAGAATTCAACGCAAAGGTTGCACGTCTCGCACTAAAGTCACGTTTTCTTTCTTTAACCACGGTCAATATTGCTCAGTTAATACAACAACTAAGTACTGTCGCTGTTGTAATACTCGGCGTATACGTAATTACTCAGGGGGAATTGTCTATTGGTGGCCTTATTGCCTGCACGATTCTGACGGGACGCTGCCTTGCCCCTATGTCTCAGGTAGCCAACATACTTACCCGCTATCATCATTCGATGACGGCATACCAGGCAATCGACCCGATTATGGGATTACCCATCGAGCGCCCGGTGGGACGTAAATTCCTTCACCGTCCTAACATCAACGGTGATATTGAGTTTAGAAACGTCACCTTTAGCTATCCTGATCAACAGATACCCGCTCTCAAGGACGTTTCGCTAAACATTAAAGATGGTGAACGGGTCGCTATCATTGGTCGTACAGGCTCTGGCAAAAGTACGCTTCAACGACTCATCATGGGTTTCTACGAACCGAATGACGGCGCGATTCTGGTAAACGGCACTGATATCAATCAAATCGACCCGACGGACTTACGACGTAGTATTTCCTATGCCCCTCAAGACGTAATGCTATTCAGCGGAACAGTTCGAGATAACATTATACTTGGAGCACCGTTGTCGACTGATGAATCGATCCTCGAATCCGTCGAACTCTCTGGGATGGCAGAGTTTCTGAACCAGTATCCCCAGAGCTTTGATCTTGAAGTCGGAGAACGCGGCACTAATCTATCCGGCAGACAACGACAGGGTATCGCAATTGCCCGGGCCCTGGTTAACAAAGCAAGAACATTGCTGCTGGATGAACCCACCAATGCCATGGACAACACAACTGAGACCATCCTCAAGTCCAAACTGGAACCCCACCTTGGAGACCGCACACTCATATTGGTTACTTATAAGGCCTCAATGCTAACCCTTGCGGATCGCCTGATCGTATTGAACGAAGGCCAGGTTGGCGCGGATGGTCCCAAAGAACAGGTGTTACAAGCGTTATCTGGAGCAGCGACACCATGAGCTCAATCAACCCAGTCGACGTGCGCTTCATGCCCGACACCTATGCCGCGGAGGTAGAGTCGCTGCCCATTTCGCTTCATTCTATTGTCTGGATCACTCTGGCGTTTCTGATAATTGCTCTAATCTGGGCTAATTTCGCCACGCTGGACGAGGTAGCACACGCGGAGCGTAGAGTTATTCCTTCGAGTCAGGTGCAGGTTATCCAGAACCTGGAAGGGGGAATCATCTCAGAGGTTCTCGTCAAAACAGGAGAAAGGGTCAATAAAGGGCAAGCGCTCATTCGAATGGATGACACGCGCTTTGCTTCTTCTTACAACGAGGGCAAATTAACCACCCAGGCCCTTCAGGCCCGATTGCTAAGACTGGAAGCTGAAATACGTGGTGAGCAATTTGTACCCCCCAAAGACTTCCCCGATACGGACCTTATAGAAAATGAGCGCCTGTTATATGAATCAATGCAGCAAGAACTTAATTCCACAACGGACATTTTAAATCAGCAATTAACCCAACATACCCAAGCGCTCGCCGAGTTAAATGCAGAAGAACAGAAACTACAACGCAATGCTGACCTCGCTGAAGAGGAACTCACCCTAACGGAACCGTTAGTTGAGACGGGTGCGGTTTCTCAGGTTGAATTGCTACGGGTACGTGTTGCCGCCAACGAAGCGAGAGGCAGATTAGAAGTCACACAATTTACGATACCCAAGGCCGAGTCCATTATCGTCGAAGCCCTGGAGAAGATCAGCGAGAAACGTAAACAATTTGCCAGCGCCGCACAGACGGAACTGAACGATGTTAAGACGCAACTGAGCCGACTGAACATATCAAATATCGCCCTTGAGGACAGGGTCCTGCGCACCGAAGTGCAGTCACCCGCAGATGGGACCGTAAAGCAGGTACTGGTCAGCACCATTGGCGCGGTGATCCAGCCCGGGATGGATATGATCGAGATCGCACCTGCTAACGATACCTCGCTGATTGAGGCCAACGTGAGGCCTTCAGATGTGGCTTTCATTCACCCAGGACAAAAAGCGACTGTGAAGATTACCGCCTATGATTTCGCCACCTATGGCGGACTGGATTCGGTGCTTGAACTGATCAGTGCGGATTCAATCGTCAATGAAACAGGGGAACACTTTTTCAGAATTCAGGTTCGAACCAATAAAAACCACCTCGGTTCTGATGATAGCCCCCTTCCCATTATTCCTGGCATGATCGCAACGGTAGACAGCATGACGGGAAAGAAAACGGTGATAGACTATCTGCTTAAACCTCTGAAACGGGCACAGGCGACGGCGCTCCGGGAACGCTAATGCCGCCCCGCTAGCGACCTTTAAATTCTGCCGGACGCTTTTCCATAAATGCTCGACGACCTTCTTTGTAGTCCTCACTATCGAAGCACTGGTTTACCATCGCCTTGATCGCTTCAAGGTCCCGACGGGATGGTTCTTTCATCGCTTCGTTTATCGCGGCCTTGCTCGTCTTCACCGTGAGTGGTGCATTCCCTGCAATAGTTGCGGCATAGTCCTTAACTTTGTTGTCCAGATCGTCATTCTCTACGACAAAGTTTATTAGCCCCATATGCAGAGCTTCGTCCGCATCCATAAACCTCGCGGTAAACATGATGTCTTTGGCGTTTGCAGGCCCAACGATATTACAGAGCCGTTCCAGCCCACCGTACTCATAACCAAGCCCCAATTTCGCGGCCGGAATGCCGAATTTAGAATCTGGAGTCGCGAACCTGATATCAGCACCCAGCGCTGTTGCCAGGCCGCCACCTATGCAGTAACCCTGAATCATCGCCAGCAAGGGCTTTTCCAATCGACCGATCCAGTGGTTAGCATCGGCGGACGCTTTACCATATTCCTCTTTCTGTTCCGCATTGCTTCGCTTTGAATCGAATTCAGAAATGTCCGCGCCGGAAACGAACGCTTTCTCGCCGGCCCCCTTCATTACAACGACTCTCACATCGTCGTCTTTGTGAAATGCTTCCATGATGGTAGCGACCCCTTGCCACATCTCGAGTGAGATCGCGTTGTGGCGCGCAGGATTGTTGAAAGTCATCCAGCCAATGCCATCGCTGACATCAGCCAGCATTTTTTCAGTCTCTAGCTCTATCGTCGCCATCAGATTACGTGTTCCTTTCTTAGGGAATCGATTTCGTCTTTCGAGAATCCCATTTCAGTTAGTATCTCAGCCGTGTGTTCGCCAAGGCCTGGCCCCGGGCGATCAAATCTTTCTGCGGGTTCAAATGCGCTCAGATTGATTGGTGAACGAATAAGATTGAATTCTCCCAACGTTTCATGGGAGACGGGGCGTTCCATCTTCAAATGCTTCGCCTGCTCATCTTCGTACGCCTGGCCCACATCGTAAATCGGACCACAGGGGCAACCCACAGAATTCAGTTTTTCTACCAATTCAGCGGTCGGCATTTTGCTGGTCAAATCATTGACAGCCTCCCAACATTCATGCCGATGCTTTAGCCGTCCACCAAATGTCTTGAAGCGTTCGTCTTCAGCGAGTTCAGGTGCCTGCATGACCTCACAGAATGCCTTGAACATCTTTGGTGAACTCGCAGCAAGGTTTACCTTGCCATCCGCCGCATCGAAAACACCCATAGGTGAGTTGGTAGGATGATTATTGCCTTCCTGAGCTGGCACCTCGCGATTCATCGTGTAACGTGCGCCCTGGAAATCGATCTTACATAACATCGCTTCAAGTAGTGAGGTATGAACCCACTGTCCGTCCCCGGTTTGCTCGCGGTGCAGAAGGGCAAGCAGGATGCCCTGCCCCAGGAACATTCCTGCAGACGTATCGCTAATGGCAATACCCGCACGCATCGGACCGCGACCCGGCTCACCGGTGATAGACATCAAACCGCTGGTTCCCTGAACTATTTGATCTACACCGGGCCGCTTGCTGTAGGGCCCAGTCTGCCCGAAGCCCGAAATGCTGGCATAGATAATTGCAGGGTTAACCTTCTTCACGGACTCGTAGTCGACACCAAGACGATGTTTAACTTCCATTCGAAAGTTCTCAACAATAATGTCGGCCTTCTGCGTCAGACGCATAAAAAGTGCTTTACCTTGCTCAGATTTTAAATTGACCGTGATGCCACGCTTGTTGCGATGCAGGTTCTGAGAGTCAGGGGTGTTCCGATCCTTGGAAAACCCAGACTCCGGAGAGTCCGGATCCAGGGGAGGTTCTATTCGTATGACATTGGCGCCCCAGTCTGAGAGTAACCTGACTGCCGTCGGCCCTGCCCGTGCCAGTGTCAGATCGAGCACCGTGTACTTCGACAAAGGCAATGGTTGCGTCATTAGTTTTCCAAAATAGCTCTTAGCTCAAGCGCCACTTCGCTGAGTTTTGCCTGAAGCGCCCGGGTATTTTTTGGCCCCATTCGAATCATCTGTTTTTGCGCTGCACTTAGCGATTCCAGCCTGGGGTTTGCGAACTCATACATCACCACAGGCTGGGTCAGCATAATCGGCTCTTCAATGACCGGTGTCTCCAATAATCTTCCGATAGCGCGAAACATCACATCGTCGAAGCTCTGCTCCGGATAACCCAGTTCATTGAATGCCTCCTGGAACAATGGACGCAGGAGCTCGTAAAACTCCGCGGTTCTTCTCGCGTCGATCGAAATAATCACCTCAGTGAATGTGTTGTAACGATCATAGGAGGCGATATCTAAAAGGAATACCTTCTCGGACATTTTTTGAACCGTAAATGGTCCTTCGGGGGCTAGCACCCTGGCGGGGCCTCGAGCAACCCGGCCGTTAGCGATATTGTCAGTAAACACTACAAACTTACGAATGAGCTCGTTCGGAGATAACCAGAAATTGATACCCTCGTGACGCGTGAGGCTGACTGCGCCATCTCTGAGCAACTGATCGCTATCGTCCAAACGTGGCAGCACAAATGGCGGTGGTTCCGGCTCAACCACTTCCAGTTCGGGCTCTGGTTCGGGCTCTGGTTCAGGCTCTGGTTCAGGCTCCGGTTCGGGCTCGGGCTCAGGAGGAGGCGCTGGTTCTGGTTCCGGGATAATAATTGGCTCAGAAACCACAACGGTCTCTTCTTCCGGCTGAACAAGCGTATAGATGATAAACCCAACTATAAGGAGGCCTGCTATGATCGCAGCAGCTATAACGGGCTTATTTTCGGACATAGTGACCTTCTCGATTTATCAGCGCGGGAGGCATTTTCTGTGTATGTGCACCACAGAACAATAGCTTCGACCCAGATTCCACTATTATTCCACCATTATTCAAGAAGTTATGCTACCTGGGGTATTTATCCCCTCTTCTGTGATGATTCCTGTAACAAGCACAGCCGGGGTTACGTCAAACGCTGGATTTCTTACCCGGGCACCCTTTGGGGCAATTGCAGCACCCACAAGCCGAGTTACCTCTTCCGGATCTCGCTCTTCTATTACGATGTCGTCACCCGAGGCGGCATCCGGATCCAGTGTCGAGGTCGGGCAGGCTACATAGAAAGGAATATCAAAATGTTGACACAAAACAGCAAGATTAAGCGTGCCAATCTTATTCGCCACATCGCCATTCGCTGCAATCCGATCCGCGCCCACCAGCACCATATCAACCTTTCCCTGTGACATCAGGTGCGCTGCCATGTTGTCTGTGAGCAATGTACAGTCAACGCCGGCATGCATCAGTTCAAACATCGTGAGCCGTGCCCCCTGAAGCAGAGGACGGGTTTCATCTACATATACATGGATATCCAGATCACGTTCTTTTGCGCAATAGATGGGCGCGAGTGCTGTGCCCAACTCCGAGACAGCTAAAGAACCAGCATTACAGTGGGTCAGAATATTCATACCCTGGTTAATGAGCGTAACGCCATGTTCACCAATGCGGCGACACGCAACTCTGTCCTCTTCATGAATGGCGACGGCTTCCTGCTCTAGTAAATCAAGAACATCACCCGACGCAGCGGCATCCAGAACCTTGAGTATCCGGTTCACCGCCCAGGATAAATTGACTGCAGTGGGCCTGGCGCCAGAGAGATACGCCGCGCGCACCTTGAGTTCATCCTTAATGGAATGGCCATCTTCAAGACCCAGCAGCATGCCATAGGCTGCGGCAATGCCTATCGCGGGGGCACCGCGCACCGCAAGCGTTGTGATCGCATCGTGTACATCTTCAACGGTCTTACATACAAGGATGCGCTCTTCATGAGGCAAAACGCGCTGATCGAGGATATGTAACTCGCCGGCTTTCCACCATAGGGGCTTGGGTAACGAGTTCAGCGTCTATTCCTAGCTGCGAAGATCTGCGACCATCTGCGCCCTGGTTTCGGCATCGACAAATGCGAAGGAACCATCTGTTCGCGCGGTAAAGTCACCGTAACGCTTCTTAAGTTCCGGGACGATCGTTTCAGGCTCACCCATGATGCCAAACGTATTCAGCATCTCATCGGTAATCAGCTCGCCCATTTCCTCCCACTGACCCTGTTTGGACATGGCGTTTAACTCTGGTTGCAGGTCGCCCCAGCCATGGACACCCAGTACGTTCTTGTACGCAGGCGTTGATCCGTAGAAGGAAATTCTGTTTTGCGCGGCTTTCTTACTCGCGGCAAAGGATTCTTCATCCTTGCCAGAAATAATAAAGGGCGAGTACATGATTTCGAAGTCATCGCGACTACGACCTGCCTTGGCAAGCCCCTTTTCTATCGACGGTAACGTTACCTCGCGGATGTATTTCTCGTTGGTAAAGGTATGCAGAATAATGCCATCAGCTACCTCACCAGAGACCTGGGTCATTATCGGGCCGACGGCCGCAAGCCTGACCTTCGGTGGACCATATTGTGTATCTTCCGGGGTAAATGCTGGTGTCATTAAGGTATGGGAATAGTACTCACCTTCAAAGCGCAGCGGCGCGCCTTCGTACCAGTTGGCCCAAATGGCACGCATGGCCTGAACCAGCTCGCGCATCTGACGCGCCGGCGCATCGGAGAACGGCATACTGAAACGCTTGGTGATATGGGCGCGGATCTGTGAACCAAGACCCAGCGTAAAACGTCCTTTCGAGTATGCATTCAGATCGTGTGCCATATTGGCAAGGTTCATGGGACTACGCGCAAACGCCACGGCAATACCGGTATGTAACTTAACCTTTTTTGAATGTTCAGCTGCCAGCAACAGTGGGAAAAACGGGTCATGGGCCAGCTCCGCCGTGCCGACACCATCGTAGCCCAGTTCTTCCAGGCGTCTAATATCTTCAGGAATCTCCTGCCAGTTTGCCGACAGGTGGCTATCTACCTTCATACTTTGCTCCGTTCATTTTTTCTTGCTGGAATTCAGCTCCTCGAAAAATTCGGTATGGCGCATCAGGGCATAGTGATACGCCTCGATCAGGGCATTCCAACTGGCCTCGATAATATCCACATTGACACCAACGGTACTGAACTTTTCGCCCTCAAAACTGTGCTCGATAAGCACGCGTACCTTTGCCGCGGTCTCCTGTGAACTATTAATCACTTTAACGCTATAGTCGGTCAGGTGAAGATCACCGATGACTGGATATTCATCGCCCAGCGCCTTCTGCAACGCCTTGTTAAGCGCGTCGATAGGGCCGTGCCCTTCAGCGGCAGTAAGCGATCTGGTATCACCAATGTGTACTTTTACCGATGCCTCTATCAACCCATCGCTATCATCTCCGGCAACCGGTTGATCTTCATTATTTGGGGAATAAATACGATAGTAGATCGGCTGGAATACAGGATTGTATTGACCCACATGACGTCGCACGATGAGATCAAAACTGCCGTCGGCATTCTCATAGGAGTAACCCGTGTGCTCCTTATCCTGAATTTCCTCAAGGATGGCCCGGACGGTGCCGGTATCCTCCAGTTCCGGATATCGATTCGCCAGTTTGGCGCGAAGATTAGAACCGCCCGACAGTTCGCTGATTAATACCTTGCGCGAATTACCAATCACATCCGGGTTTATGTGCTCGTAGGTTTCCGGATTCTTCTGCACAGCACTCACATGCACCCCACCCTTGTGTGCAAAGGCAGATGGGCCAACGAAGGGTTGCCCACGGGGACCCTCCATACCCAGATGCTCCCACACCTTGCGGGACACATTGGTCAGGCCTTTGATCTGCCCCTCTGGCAAACAGCGGTATCCGAGCTTTAATTCCAGATTGCCAAGCACAGTGGTCAAATCAACATTACCACAGCGCTCACCAATACCGTTCATGGAGCCCTGCACCTGAACTGCACCCTCTTCGATTGCCCGAAGGGTATTGGCAACCGCGAGACCACCATCGTTGTGAACGTGAATTCCCAGGTTGATGCCATCGACGGATTTCTTCAGATCTTTCATCGCTGCTGCAATTTCGTGGGGCAGCACGCCACCATTGGTATCGCACAGGATGACTCGCTCGGCACCTCCATCGACTGCCGCTTGCACCGTGGCAATCGCATATCCGGGATCACTCTTGTAACCATCAAAGAAATGCTCCGCATCGTAAAACACGGGCTTCTGAGTACTTTTCGCCAGGTATTCCACTGAACCCGCGATCATCTCTAAATTGCGATCCGGTGTGGCGCCAATCGTTTCGACGTGAAGATCCCAGGATTTTCCAAATATGCAGGTAAGGTCCGCTTCCGCTTCAATCAGCTTAGCCAGGAAAAAATCGTCTTCCGGCTCAACATCAACACGATGTGTAGATCCGAATGCACTGATCTTGAGAGACTTAAGGTCAAGATCCTTTACCTGGATAAAGAAGTCCACATCCTTGGGATTGGAGCCTGGCCATCCACCTTCAACGAAATCAACGCCGAGTTCATCAAGCGCAACAGTGATATCCAGCTTGTCCTGAAGACTTAAGTTTACGCCCTCACCCTGGGTACCATCACGCAGCGTAGTGTCGTATATCTCTATTTTCTTCATGCGTAACCAAGCTTGGCCGCGACGGCATTAACGTCGTCTTGAGCGGCAAGCAGGGTATCCAGCGGATCGTAGGTAGCATCCAGAAAAGCTTCGCGCACGCTCTCTTTCATCGAGATAGGGAATATTTTGTTGGCACAGACCAACTGCAGTTGCTCAATATCGATCATGATATCGAGGGATGGATCCCGCTCTATCAGATTAGACAACTCCGCCCGATTCTCTGCATCCATCACCACACAGGGTATGCCCAGGGTCGTACAGTTACCGTGAAAGATCTCGGCGAATGATCCGGCAATAACCGCCTTCAGACCAAATCGCATGATGGCTTGCGGCGCATGCTCGCGAGAGGAGCCACAACCAAAGTTATCGTCCGAGATTAGCACTTCGGCGCCCGCAAACTTGGGGCCGTCGAGCACGTGCCCCTTGGAGTTGCCATCTTGATCAAAGCGAACGTCATAGAAGAGTGCAGGACCTAACTCATCAAAGGTAACGCAGGTCAGATAGCGCGCAGGGATAATCCGGTCGGTATCAATATCGTTACCAGCAACGTAGACACCTCGACCACTTACCTTTCCTATACGCACACCGCTCATGCTTCACCTCCTTCAAGATTGAATACTTCTCTCGCGTCAGCTACCTGCCCTTCTATCGCTGCCGCTGCGACCATCACCGGACTCATCAAAATGGTCCTGCCCGTTGGAGATCCCTGGCGACCAATAAAATTTCTGTTTGAACTGGACGCGCATACTTCATCGCCAACTAGCTTGTCAGGATTCATTGCCAAACACATAGAGCAACCAGGCAGACGCCATTCGAAGCCCGCGGCCTCAAAAACCTCATGCAACCCTAATTCTCGCGCTTCCTTATCGACCTTCTCCGACCCCGGTACCGCAATGGCGCGTACGTTCGCGGCAACCTTTTTGCCGCCGATTACGGCTGCAACACTTTTGAAATCACTCAGTCGACCATTGGTACAACTACCAATAAAGGCGACATCGATCTTCGTCCCCTTAATGGGCTGGTTTGCATCCAACTGCATATAATCCAGGGCGTCGGTGATCAGGTTCTTCTCAAGGCCTTCGACCTTGTCTGGATCAGGCACATTTTCTTCAATCGACAACGCCTGCGCTGGCGTTACACCCCAGGTCACTGTGGGTCTAATATCACTGGCGCTGATGACCACAACATCATCATAGCCTGCATCCGCATCACTGGCATAAGATCGCCACCTGGTAACCGCTTCATCAAAGTCAGCACCAGTTGGTACACGTTCTCGCCCTTTGAGGTATTCAAATGTGGTGTCGTCGGGATTCACATAACCGCAACGCGCGCCACCTTCGATACTCATATTGCAAAGTGTCATGCGCTCTTCCATCGACATATTGTCGACAACTGAGCCAGCGTACTCATAGGCGAAGCCAACGCCGCCGTTGACACCGAGCGTTCGAATAATGTGCAGGATGACATCTTTCGCGGTAACACCTGCCTCCAGGGTTCCTTCCACACTGATGCGACGTACTTTCAGCGGATCCATAACCAGGGTCTGGCTTGCCAGAACATCACGAACCTGACTCGTGCCAATTCCGAGAGAAATACAACCAAAGGCCCCATGGGTCGACGTGTGAGAATCACCGCAGCAGATGGTCATGCCTGGCTGGGTCAGTCCAAGTTCGGGCCCTACCACATGAACGATGCCCTGGGCGCCGGATTCCGGTGCAAAGAACTCGATACCGTGCTCCTCGGTCGCAGAGCTTAATACCTGAATCATCTTTTCCGCCATGTCATCGGCCAGCGGACGCACCTGGTTGTCCGTAGGAATGATGTGATCGACGGTTGCAAAGGTACGTTTTGGAAACGCGACCTTCAGATTCTTGTCCTTAAGCATGCCAAAAGCCTGGGGACTGGTGACTTCATGGATCAGATGCAGGGCCATAAAAACCTGGTATTGACCGGTATCCAACTGCCGTACTACATGATCATCCCAGACTTTTTGGTAAAGATTTTTTCCCACGACTACTCTGCCAGCTATAAAGGACCGGCGATTTTAGCATGAAAACACCGCTTTCCCATGGAACCGTATACTGCGATGACTGTATGAACAATACAAATCTGGGCGCCAATGTCGGTGGTGGATATGGAGATCATGTATTGGTGCCTGGTGAACAGTATCTATTTGCTGGAAACAGATTCCCTGGCCACCAACAATTCAATGCAGGCACTTTCGATGGGCTTTTCCGAGATGGTCTTGGGAATCTCGTCAAGCACCTGGAGAATCTCCGGTACGTCGTTGCGCTCCAGGTGCTTACGGCAGTAATCGAGCAGTTGCCCTTCGTCGTAGCCAGACCGATCGACGGGCACAACAGCGGCCACCAGGTTTTTTTCTCCCGCGACATTGCTTTCCGTGGCCACGCCATAAACAAACACATCCGCCACCAGGGGCGATTCCATCAGCACGGTTTCCACCAGGGTGGTGTTCACGAAATCCCCATTGCGCCGCACGCCGCCACCCACCCGGTGGTGGAAGTAAAACCAGCCATGCTCATCCTTGTGGCCGAGGTCGCCCATATGAAGCCAGCCGTCGCGAACCTTGTCGGCAGATGCCTCGGTATTCTTGTAGTACTGGACAACGAGCGGGACGTTATTGTCTTTTCTAAAACAGATCTCACCCTCTACATTGGGTGGGCAGATCGCACCGGTTTCGTCGAGAATTTCCGCGACCCAGCCAACGGCCGGCTTGCCGATGCTGCCCGCCGGACCTGCGCCGGGGGGATTGCGCATAGCGCCACCCTCGGTGGCACCATAGGTCTCGTGTAGCTTCAAACCGAAACGCTTTTCAAACTTCTGCCACAAATCGGCAGGCATACCGGAACTTTGCACGATGCGTACCGGGTTGTCGGCGTCATCGAATTTTTCCGGCATGGCGTAGATCTCGGGGATCATGCCCCCCAGCAGGTTAAACGTGGTGCAACCATAGTGGCGAATGATTTCCCACAATCGCGTTTTGGTGAACTTGCGGCTGAGGACACAGGGAATCTCCTGGCCAAGGGCGCCAGCCAGGGTGCCCTGGGCGTTAATATGCGTGAGAGAAAGGCCCGTGTAGAACCTGTCGCTGGTGGTAATACCTGCAAGGAGGGGATTCAGAGTAGCACCCATCAACCGCTGGTGTGATAAAAGTACGGCTTTAGGATTGCCAGTCGTACCGGAAGTAAACATCATCAACATCGTATCCGCCGGTTCCAGCGGCGCCAGAGTCAGGGGCTCCCCTCTGGTGGTGGCGAGATCAGAAAAGTCCGCGACCGGTAGCGTTGCCGGAGGCAGGCGAAAGTCGGCAACCGTGGGAACCACCACCAGCCATTTGAGCTGTGGACAGTCCGCCAGGACCGACAATACGGGCGCCAGCGCGTAATCGGCGCAAATTACTCCCTCGCAGTCCGTGAAATCGAGCATATAGCTGAGTTTGGCGCCCATGGTGCGAGGGTCGACAGGAACAAACGTGGCGCCGAGGATGCCACTGGCTACCATGGTCTCCGCAAACTCTGGGTGATTGTTCATCATCACAGCCAGCTTGCTTCCCTGGCTCACACCCAGGTCGGCAAGACCCCGCGCCACCGCCTGACCGCCGTCGTATAGTTGACGGTAGGTCCGGGTCTGGTCCTCCAGTTGGCCATCAGTACGCACAGAGACAAAGGTAAGAATTTCCATATCGGGGTTTGTCCGCGCCTTGTCCGCAATCAGCGCGGCCAGATTGCTATGGGTAGGTTTATTCATGGTGTTCATGATTGATTGGGTCTATTAGACGAAAGGCCAATAAACGTACCATAGTCTGTACTCGGTAGCCCAGTCACGATTATCATCAGCGTCTCCCTTTGCGAAAGAGTACCCAAATGGCCGACAACCTGATCAAGTCCATCGACGAGTTCGAACAAGAGTACCGTAAGACCATTGGCCAGGTACTGCCACTCAGACCGTCGAAGGAGGCGAGCCTCGACAACATTTGCCGTTTTGGTGATGGCGCCGGTGACTACAATCCACTCCATAGGGATCCTGAATATGCGGCGAAGAGCCGCTTTGGCAAGATAACGGCGCCACCGCAGTTTCTATACGCGGTAACCCTCGGCGTGATTGCTGGAGAAACGGGAGGTATCGATCGATCCCGTGTCAATACCACTTTTTTGCCAGTGAATTTCGCGGGCGCGGATATCGACTTCATTCGACCCATCTGGGTTGGAGATACCATTACCGCTGTAGAAGAAGTTGGCGACACCATGCGAAAGGAAAGTCGTCGAATTGGCAAGATTGCTTTTAATACGGGACTCGTGACGTTTACCAACCAACATGATGAGGTGGTAGCCACCATCAAAACCCTGATGGCGCGCTACGAGAATACCGGTACCACCATGGAATACGATCGAACCCCAAAGAGCAAGGACGGTGAGGTAGCACCGGCACAGATCGTCGTCCCGGCAGATCCGCTGGTACACGAGAGAGAGCGGCGAGGTGCGGAACCACGCTATTGGGAGGACGTTCAGGAAGGAGACAACATGGAAGACCTTCCGAAGGGGACCTACAGCGTGACAGAACTCTTCCTCTTTACTCACGGCGTTATGGGAACCAGACGTTCCACTCGAGACTACCTGGAAGCAGAAGGCTCACCAGATTTGGGAGGTGGCGGCCGGTTTGATGAAGAACACGCGACCAAACGTCGCAACATGCCCGGGCAGTTCGACTATGGACCGCAACGCGTGTGCTGGTTGTGCCAGATGGTTACTGACTGGATGGGTGACGACGGCACGTTAAAGAAGATGCAGGCATCGGTGCGACACCCTAATATCGTTGGCGATACCAACACAGTTACGGGTGAGGTCACTAAGAAATATACCGAGGGAGATGAACACCTGGTGGAAGTCCAGGTAACTAATCAAAACCAGTCACTTCTGGGGACTGCAATGGGTACGGCGGTGGTGGCGCTGCCTACGAGAAGTTAGGAGACGCAGGTGAACATTATGACTCTGAGAATAACTACAACCGATAGACTCCGGCTGACTCTCTGATTCCATCGTCAAACGCATCACGTGGAACGTCAGGCCGATAAACCGGAGACTCAGGAACCACTTCTCCGTCACTTTTTCGGAAATACCAGTCACCCGCAAAATTCTTTTTAATGCTATACGCCCCCTCATGTAACAGCCGGTGGTGACTGTCACACAACAGTAGCGTGTTTTCGAGATTAGTCTCGCCACCATCGGCCCAATGCTCCACGTGATGCGCGTCGAGATATTTCTCGTGGGTGCAGCCGGGGAATCGACAATTCCGGTCTCTTGCTAACAAAGCCTTTTTGAGTTGTGGAGACACCACGCGATGTTTGCGGCCAAGGTTTAACACGTTGCCCTTTTTGTCTCGGCGTACTTCCACCAGATCAGCATCGCAGGCAATACGACGTACTGACTCCACTGGCAGATCGCTTTCGCCACCTTTGTCATGAAGCGCCGCCTCGTCGACATGTACCAGCACCTGATGGCTGGGTGTATCGCCGGGTTCACCGCTGCCTGACAGATAATTTCTAGCGAGTTCGACTAGCCCATCAGCTTGCCGAGCGAAGAAGGCGGTGGATTTACTATTTTCATTGCCCTCTGCATCTTGCGGACATCTCTCTGCTGCCACTTCAATTGCTTTCATTAACAGGTCACCCAGTTCCTGCGGCAATTCGATATTAATGCTCATCGTGCCGTTAGGATGACAGGTACACATCAATGACCTTTCACGGTAGGCACGTTTGGCATCTGGCGTTGATCTTCGACGATCAGCATTACGTAATCGTTGGCAGTGTCGTTCCACCTGATGCGCGGTCGCATTAAGGGCGTAGTCGACCAGTTCAGCTTCGTTGTGTCTAGTTGCAGCCCGGGTCATGGCGCGAATCTTGGAGTAAGACAGTGTTCCTTTCTCAAATGCCTCCGAACATAACGGCAGATCAAACAGCATCTTCGCCACCCGTACCTTCTCTCTTGCTGTGCCCGGAGAAATACCACACTTCATGTTCAGCCACTCCGCGCAATTGTTGAAATAATAAGCACGCCAGCCCTGCCTTAGATCAAACTCACGCACCAGTAACAGAAACTGGTATTCCTGTTGGTTGATGTGCTCAGAGAGTGAGATGAGGTTTTCTTCCAGGGTATCAAGAGAACTGCTTTTCAGGGTGGAGATATGCATTGATTTGATCCTTTTCCTAGCCGTCTATTGCTTCCACAAATACTGTTTATATATACAGTATATTGTACTCCAATATCACCCAATGTAAATATTAACTCATTGAAATATAAAGATTATTAGACTTTTTTGATAGCGCACTTATTGGGGAGGCACTGTCAACCAGTGTACGTCGGAAAGTAGATTTTACGGACTACATGAGTTTATAGACTCGCGCGGCTGTATCGTAAAACATGGATGACTGATCTGTTTCGGAATAGTTGGAAGCGATCTTCTTCAGACCATTCCATAGTACGTGGTATGACAGGGAACGGCGATCAACAGGAAAATTACTTTCGAACATGCATCGTTCCGCGCCGAAGCATTGTATGGTGTGGTCATAATAGCGTTGCTGCATTTCCACGAACTCGTCCGATGTCGGAGGTATAGCCCGCTGGTCCCAGCCGAAGCCGTTAAAAGGCATCGCAAGTCCGCCCAGCTTGGCTATCACGTTCGGACACTTCGCAATATCGGTAATATCGTTTTGCCACTCCGTATAAATTTCTTCACGATTCTTGGAATCAGGACCCGACCCGATCGGGGTGCCAAAATGATCCAGTATTATCGTTGTTTCAGGAACTGCCGCTGCCAACGCATGAAATGCTGGATTCTGATCATGGAAGTGCCAGGCATCGAATGTGTACCCGCGTTCTCCCAGGCGCGCCAATCCTTCCCTAAACTTAGGGTCTTCGTACAATCCCTCTCTCGGCGTCTTCGGTTTAGTAAACTCCTCAGCGGGTGGGTACTGACGGATTCCACGAAACAAACCCTTGCCTGCCGTTTCATGGGCATCCAGCACATCGTCTAGATATGGGCTCCGGAGATCCGCATGCGCAACAATTCCCGCGATACTCGGCCCGGCCCCATCGCGTGAAGCTGATGCGATGGCCTCAACAAACTCCGTCTCGCCCACGGGTTTAAGGTGTTCTGGCCCATCTTCTCGATAGCCTTCCCCGCATTCCATAAATACAGTCTTGACAATGTTATGTCCTGACCTGGTGTCAATCCAAAGTTCGTCAAGAAGATAGGTCGACTCCTCCCGGTCCCAGAGATGATGATGCGGATCGATGATTGGACGCTCGGGATCTATTACGGGTTCCTGAATCTGGTCCAGCCATGCTTCACTACCGGGCTTGAGGTCGCCCGCTTCAGTATCTTTCTTCAAGGAGTCTGTCACGACACGTCGGGCATAAGAAGAACTAACCACATTTCGTTGATCATCTGTCCACCGCCTCGTGTTTTCATGTGGTTCGAAAACCTCTTCTATTCATATGATTGTCCCTTATCGCAATCCTATTTGGCTTGCACAGCTTCGTCCCCGAGTAACTCCGCGACCATCGGTTCCATGGCCTCAGCCCAAATCTGGTAGCCCTTTTGGTTAGGATGCAGCAAGTCGGGCATGACCTCAATAAGAAGCGCGCGCTCGTCATCCAGGAATTGTTCGTTGATATTAAGGAAGAACACGCTTTCATTGTCGGCGTACCCGGAGACAATCCCGTTCACCTCATTGTTCCGCTGACGCTTTGCATCATCCGGTCCAGCGCCGCGGGGGAAAATTGCCAGCAGTAAAATCTTCGTTTCGGGCACGCGCGTTTGAATTTCGCGAATGATGTGCTTTATGCCCAACGCAGTGTGCTTCGCAGGGTCCAATCGATTCGTGTTGTTCGTACCGATCATGATCACTGCCAGCTTTGGCGCGATTCTGTCCAACTCACCATGCTGAAGGCGCCACAACACATTCTGCGTGCGATCGCCCCCGAACCCAAGGTTCACTGCCTTACGGTGTCCGTAGTACCGGTCCCACACCTCCTTGCCGCCTTTTGGGTCCTTAGGGTTCTTAGGGCGACCTT
>CAJWQG010000058.1 GCA_913045175.1 uncultured Gammaproteobacteria bacterium
ACTGGGGTCTTTTCATTTCGCTTGGTCTCGGCTTCCTCTGCTGCCGAAACGACGACGACTGAAACAACTGCGAGTGATGATGGAGCGATTGAACTCACCCCAACTGCCTTTCGAGCTCAACTGCAAGCGAAACCATCCAACGAGAAGTATTTCGCAAAGTTTTACGCCCCTTGGTGCGGACATTGCAAAGCCCTTGCTCCACACTGGGAAGATCTTGGTAAACACTTCCAAGACAATCAAAATGTTGTTATTGATGGCAAATCCCGCGGCGCATGCCGCGATACCGGAATAACTGTTAAGCAATGAAATAACAACGGGCATATCTGCCCCGCCGATAGGGATGACTGCCATCACGCCCAATATCAGTGCCAGTCCCAGGACGGCGTAAAGCCACTGAGAATCGACCGATGGATTCATGCAGAATTGAATGCCTGAGGCAAGCATCGCGATCAACAGGATGCTGTTTACTATTCGTTGCCCTGGGAAGGGTTTGGCGGCGCTCGGGAATGGAAAAGGACCGAGCGATTCGCTTAGTTTTGCATAGGCGATGATGCTGCCCGTACAGGTAATTCCACCGATTAAAATCGCCAGAACGACAGTGAATGCCGTAAAGGTACTAATGTCCCCACTGTATAGGGTTCCCCAGCCTACGAGAAGACTGGCGCTACCACCGGAACCATTAAATAGTGCGACCATTTCCGGCATAGACGTCATCGCTACCAGGCGTGCCGCCAATGCGCCAATGATAGAGCCAACCAGCATGCCGCCGATGATGTATTCGAAGGAGACAATCCCTTCAACGGTCAATCCTGCCACCACAGCGATTAGCATGCCCAGTGCGGAGAGGAAATTGCCTCGTCGGGCCGTATCAGGGTGCCCCAGCATTTTAAGACCAAAGATGAACAACACCGCCGCGACGAGGTAGGCCAGATTAGCGATCAGCTCCATACTCATTTGCCCGCCTCACTTTTGCTCTTGAACATGGAGAGCATTCGGTCGGTCACCAGGTAACCGCCAACGACGTTGATGGTCGCAAAGATCACAGCCGCCGTCCCAAGGATGGTAGCCATCTCGGCACTCATCGAGCCGGCAGCAATAAAAGCGCCTGCGAGAGTAATGCCGGATATCGCATTGGCTCCCGACATAAGGGGTGTGTGCAGGGTAGCAGGTACTTTGGAAATTAACTCAAATCCCAAAAATATGGATAGGACCAGGATAAAGGTCAGAAAAATAACTTCCACGGAATACTCCTAGTTTCTTAAGTTCTTTATAGTCTCGTTAACCACTTCACCACCGTGCGTGATCACGCAGCCTACAAGGATGTCATCTTCCAGGTTTAGGTCGAAGGATTTGTTCTCATCATCCCAGTATTCTGTAATCAGGTTAAACAGGTTTGACGAGTACATCTCGCTAGCATCCTTTGCAACCTGGGCAGGTAAATTACTGACCCCGATGATTGACACGCCATTTACATTTGCGATCTCGTCGGGTTGACTGCCTTCCACATTACCGCCGGTCTCGACCGCCATATCGACGATTACGCCACCCGGTTTCATGGCTTCCACCATATCCTTGGTAACGATTCGGGGAGCTGGTCGTCCGAAAACCTGTGCAGTGGTGATGACGATATCTGATTGGCTGATGATGTCTTTCATTCCCTGACGCTGCATTTCGAGCTGTTCCGGCGTGAGCTCTTTCGCGTATCCATCCTTGGTTTGACCTGTTTCACCGAGATCAATCTCTACGAACTTGCCGCCGACCGAGTGAACCTGTTCTGCTACGACCGGCCGGGTATCAAATGCCTCAACCCTGGCGCCAAGTCTTTTCGCTGTGGCAATGGCCTGCAAACCAGCCACTCCTGCGCCAATGACGAAAACGCGAGCGGGGCTCAATGTTCCGGCTGGCGTCATCATCATTGGTAGTATGCTGTCCAGCTTCTGCGCTGCCAGGATAACCATTACGTACCCTGCAAGGTTTGCCTGGGAGGATAGCGCATCCATTTTTTGTGCTCGTGTTGTACGAGGGATCATTTCCATACTGATCCCTGTGACGCCTTGTTTAGCCAGCGTATCCACTAAATCACCTTCGTTGTAAGGGTCCAGATAGCTGATATGGATCGCACCACTTTTTATCTTGGCAACCTCTTCCGGGGAAGGCTTTCTCACCCGGGCAATGATATCTCCCTGGCTAAGCAGAGCGTCGCGGTCAGTGGAAACGGTGGCTCCAGCTTCTTCATAGGCGTCGTTAGGGAATCCTGCTTCCGTTCCGAGTCCACTTTCAACGACGACATCTAGTCCTTGCCGGGTCAGTTTCTTTATTGAGTCCGGGGTAAGTGCAACACGTAGTTCATTAGCCTGCGTTTCTGCTGGTACAACAATCTGCATATCAACCTCGCTGAGAGTGTAAGGTGGTTAGTCGCCGAGAGAGCATAGCACCATAACAGGGTCAGAAAATTATCATGTTCATGTCCCTATTTCTATCAAATTGGAAACTCTGGTGTTTCAGGGTGTCTGCGGGCACAATTTGCGGCATATATCTATAGGATGCGTGCTAATGAGCTGGCACAAAGAAGCCCACGAGATTGAATTGCGTCGTGAGTTATCAAAGCAACAGGGTGGTGATGAGTCTGTAGAGATTCATCATGAAAAAGGTCGACTCACTATCCGCGAGCGGATTGATGGTCTGGTCGAGGCCGGTAGCTTTGAGGAGCATGGCGAAGGTGCGGGGTTCGCCGATAAAGATGATGATGGATCCATCAAGGAATTTACACCAGCAAACTACGTAGTGGGTTTCGGTAGTGTAAACGGAAGACGTACCGTTGTTGGTGGAGAAGACTTCACATTGAAGGGAGGGTCTCCCAACGGCGCGGGGCTGCGGAAAAGCATCTATGCGGAAGAATTGGCAGTCCAGTTTAAGGTGCCCCTAATCAGGATGCTGGAAGGTGGTGGTGGCAGTGTCGCCGGTGGCGGCGGTCCAAAACCTAAAACAGTAGGCTCTCCGGTCTATAGTGAGCCGCGATTCAAGATCATTGCAGAGGCGATGAATGCTGTCCCGGTGGTTTCGGGTGCCATGGGCCCGGTAGCGGGATTCCCTGCCGGACGATTGGTCGCCTCGCACTTTTCTGTTATGGCCAAGGGAGTATCGCAGGTTATGGTGGCCGGGCCCGCAATTGTAGAGCGGGCACTTGGTGTCAAGAAGACCAAGGAAGAACTAGGGGGCTGGAAGGTTCATACCCGCAGCGGCATTGTCGATAACGCGGCTGATTCCGAAGAAGAAGCGTTCGAGCAGATGCGGCAGTTTTTGACCTATATGCCACAAAATGTGTGGCAGCTGCCAGAACGAATCCACTCTGAGGATGATCCAAATCGCGCCGATGATGGATTGATATCTATTGTTCCTCGGGATGGTCGTATTCCTTTTGATATGCGTGCACTTATCCGTCATGTAGTCGATCTGGACTCTTTTTTTGAGATCGCGCCGGACTTTGGCCACGGGCAGATCATTGGCCTGGCACGTTTGAACGGTGCGGTGGTTGGTATCATTGCAAACGACTGTGTGCATTTTGCAGGCGCAATGACTGCACAGGGATCCCAAAAAGCGAAGCGAATGATGGAGCTGTGCGACACCTTCCACATTCCAATTGTCAATTTTCTCGATGAGCCAGGATTTATGATTGGGCCTGACGCCGAAAACACTGCGGCTATTAGATACGGTATGAGCGCGGTGTGCGCCGCCGTCCAATCGACGGTTCCCTGGGCGACCATTGCGGTGCATAAGTCATTTGGGGTTGCATCTGCGGCACATTACGCACCCAATACCTATCGACTAGCCTGGCCATCCCACGAGACGGGGGCACTACCGGTACAGGGGGGGGTAGCCGTGGCGTTCCATCGCGAGATTGCTGAGGCCGAAGATCCTGAAGCAAAACGCAGAGAACTGGAAGAAAATCTGATGAAGGACCGGTCTCCGTTTCCTTTGATGGAAAGTTTCGCGGTACATGAACTGATTGATCCACGGCAGACGCGTTCCAGGTTGTGTCGATGGGTTGAATGGGTGCAGCCACTACTGGAAGACCTTAAGGGGCCTGTCAGTTGGGGAATGCGTCCTTAAAAGGTATTTTTCTTATGGAGCGGCTCGCTCGATTATTACTGTTCGTATTGCATCTGGCATCGTTCACGAGCGTTAGTGCTGAACCTGCGGGAACCGAAGTCAGAGAGAATAACGTCCGGGCGACTCTGATTGCAGAGGCTATGAGTATCGAACCTGGAGAACCTTTCTGGGTTGGGCTCAGGCAACAAATCAATCCAGGGTGGCACACTTATTGGCGAAACGCGGGTGATGCCGGCGCGCCCACCAAACTGCATTGGGAACTGCCAGAGGGATTCAGTGCTTCCGATATTCATTGGCCATTCCCCGAAAGGATTCCGTATGGCCCACTTATAAATTTTGGCTATCACGACGAAGTTTTGTTGTTGGTAGAAATAACTCCTCCTGAACGTATACCTGAACAGCAGGTCGTGCTTGCTGCTAGCGCAGAGTGGCTGGTCTGCGAGGAGATCTGTATCCCTGAAGATGCTGATCTGGAAATCTTTCTGCCGGTAGCAACGACCGCGACTAAGGACGAGCGTTACCGCGATTTGTTCGCGAATACCAGATTGAAACTGCCGCAGCAGGTGCCGATAGAAGCGAGTGCGGAAGTTCGAGAAGAGAAGATATCTTTGGCAATTCGCCTGCCTGGACTTGAGCAAAACAGAATTCAACGAATTGATTACTTTCCATTCTCTGAAGATGTTATCGACCATGCAGCCGAGCAGGAGCCTGTGTTTTCTGAATCCGGGATTCATATTTCCTTGAAGCCCGGGTGGGATTTTAGCTCTGAAAGTTCATTGATGGACGGCGTCATTGTTGTTACAGAGGATGTGGGTGGTGGACTGCAAACTGCTATGGTCGTTCAACCGACAATGTCTGCTGAGTCGCTCGAGATGAGTCTGCTCACCGCCATCGCTTTTGCATTCCTTGGGGGAATGATCCTGAACCTCATGCCTTGTGTGTTTCCGGTATTATCGATAAAGATTTTATCTTTGATTGATTCATCTTCGGGCTCCTCCATCAGGTTGCACGGTATAGCGTACTTTGTTGGTGTTGTCGCAAGCTTCCTTGTAGTTGCCATCGTTCTTCTGGTGCTACGAGCGGCAGGCGAGCAGATCGGATGGGGTTTCCAGTTGCAATCTCCGATGATAGTCGCGCTACTGGCCTATTTGTTTGTGGTTCTTGGATTTAGCCTGTCTGGTTTCTTTCAGATCGGACTATCATGGACCGGTATTGGTGATTCATTAACTCGAAGCAGCGGCTACCTTGGTTCGTTTTCAACGGGCGTTCTTGCAAGTTTGGTTGCTGCCCCCTGTACTGCTCCGTTTATGGGGGCCGCGTTAGGGTTCGCAGTAACCCAGAGCAGTGTGACAGCGCTTATTGTATTTGGAGCTTTGGGTGCTGGCATGGCTACGCCTTACCTCGCACTTTGCATAACACCAGGCCTGTTAAATCGCTTGCCTAAACCAAGCGCCTGGATGGTGACACTTAAAGAGTTACTCGCGTTTCCGATGTATGCCTCTGCAGTGTGGCTGATCTGGGTAGTCAATATTCAGACTGGCACCGATGGCGTGCTATACCTGTTGTCCGGATTGCTGGTGTTGAGTTTTGCGATTTGGTTATCACAACGCGCGGCGGGTTCTTATGCCATCAAGATCCTGGTAGGTCTGCTGGTGCTTTTATCGCTTGCGGCGACAACTTTTTTGGAGACGCAAAACGCGACAACCACACACAGTAATGAAAGTGGCGCTATCCCCTATAGTAAAGAGACATTGTCAAAAGCTCGAAGCAAAGGTCCCGTATTCGTAAACTTTACTGCGGCGTGGTGTATAACCTGTAAGGTAAATGAACTTGCGGCGCTAAAGTCTGATCGTGTAATGCAGGCCTTTCGTGAAAAGGGTATCACTTATTTGAAAGGCGATTGGACAAATGAAGACCCCGCGATTACGGAAGCTCTGGCAGAATTCTCTCGCACGGGGGTGCCGCTATACCTTTTGTACCCTGGGGATGGACGCGAGGCGAAAGTCTTACCCCAAATACTTACCGAAACCATCGTGCTGGATGCAATCAGTGCGCTTTGAGGGATAATCTTGCTAGTCGATGATAAAGGGAATCCACGCTATACGAACCGGCTGATCAACGAGGACTCACCCTACCTTCGCCAACATGCTCACAACCCCGTGGACTGGTTTCCATGGGGTGAAGAAGCTTTTGCGAAGGCGCGAGCAGAGGACAAGCCGGTATTTTTGTCGATAGGCTACTCGACCTGCCATTGGTGCCATGTGATGGAGCGGGAGAGCTTCGATAGCCTGCAGATCGCTGAATATCTGAACGAGCACTTTGTCTCAATAAAGCTGGATAGAGAGCAGCGTCCGGACCTTGATGATATCTATATGACTGGTACTCAATTGATGAGCGGTCATGGGGGTTGGCCGATGTCTAACTTTCTGACCGTGGATGGTAGACCGTTCTACTCTGGTACTTATTACCCTGCTGAAAATTTTCACCATTTGCTGGGGCAATTGAAGGAGCTCTGGAAGTCGAAACGAAATGAGGTTGAGCGTCAGGCCGACCAGGTGGCCAAAGCGATCTCAAAATACACGACAGCGAAAAGCGAAAGTGCTCAGTTGGTGGACCTGGTTGCAGCAGGTGTAGAAGAGCTTAACGGAACTTTTGATAGCAGCTACGGTGGGTTTGGTGGTGCACCGAAGTTTCCTAACGAATCGCAGTTAATGTTGTTGCTTGAGCATTCGCGGCGCAAAGGTGATATCCAGTCCCTGGAGGCATTACGGAAGACGCTGGATCATTTGTACCAGGGAGGGATATACGACCAGGTCGCGGGCGGTTTTCACCGGTACGCAGTGGACAGGCAATGGCAGGTACCGCATTTCGAAAAGATGCTTTACAACCAGGCGCAGCTTCTACCACTTTATGCTCAGGGTTTCGTCGCGTTGGGAGAACCCGCCTATAGGCGAGTCGCTATTGAGATTGGTGACTATGTACTACGGGAAATGATTAGCCCTGAAGGCGCTTTTTACTCGGCAACTGATGCTGATTCCGAGGGAGAAGAGGGGTTGTTCTTCATCTGGACCCTGGAAGAACTTGCCGAGATATTAACCGCCGATGACCTTTCTCTTGTGCAGCAATTGTATGGCGTAAGCGAGGAAGGAAATTTTGAAGGCAGAAATATTCTTCACTTGAATGGGTCGATCGAAACGTTTGCTGTAAAAGACCTTGATTCCATACTCGAGCACATAGATCGGATCAAAACTACATTGTATGTGGAGCGGGAGAAACGCATTTATCCTTTGCGTGACGAGAAGGTTATCACTGGTTGGAACGCGATGATGGTTACTGCTTTTGCGGTGGCGGGACACTGTCTTAATCACTCCAGATTTGTTGAGGCTGCACTGCGTGCAGCGGATTATCTGTGGGAACATCACTGGCAGGACCAACGCCTATGGCGTATTTCTTTAGGTGGTCATCAATCGATCTCCGGCAATCTTGAGGACTATGCGGCATTTGCAGGTGCGGCTATGAACCTCTATCGCATTACCCAGAGACAGGAGTGGCTTGAGCGAGGCGCTTCAGTCATAGATTCGATGAATAATCAGTTTTGGGACGAGGATGGTGCAGGGTATTTCTTATCCAGGGAGTCAGAGAACGGCCCGCTGATTACGAGGCCTAAGAGTCCTATGGATGGCGCGACGCCGTCCGCAAATTCCATGGCGGTTAGTGCTCTGGTGCAATATTGGCTGGTAACCGGGGATGTCACGATTGAGCAGAAGATTACGCAGACTGCCAGCGCGTTCAGTGGTTTGATGGTCAAGACGCCTTCCGCATTTTCCTACATGATCGTTGCTTTGCAGGATTATTTCGAAGGCCAAATTGGCCCCATTCAATATGCCGCGGAAGGAAAAGTTCGCGTCTCTCGTCGAAAAGTCGAGGACAAGGTTGCTCTGGATATCTCGATCTGGCCGGGGTGGCACATCAACGCCAGTGATACCCTGGAAGATCTGATTCCAACTCGAGTCGATGGAAAAGACCTTGAAGTTGAATATCCTGAGGCCGTCTCTCGTAAACTTACGTTTATTGACGAGCCTGGGGACTTTTACGAAGGTGATATCACGATTTTGGTCGGTAGTGGTGGTCCAATCATGCTTGAGTTACAGGCCTGCGATGACGCGCGATGCCTTGCGCCGGAAAAACTGGTGTTCCCTTAGCTTACTTGTTATCCGGTCGTTTATCAGACTTGACTTCCATGCATCGCTGGTCAAACTATCGCACCTTTATTTGTCCCGGACTTAGATGAGATGAGTGTTTTTGGAAAAGATGAAGCTGCGATGCACAAGTTCGCGGCGAGTGTACCTGTGCCAGAATTCAACGAGACCAGTTTCAACCAACCCAAACCGTTAAACCAATCTAAGGTGGCCATTGTTTCCACTGCCGCGCTGCATAGAGAAGGCGGGGATGGTTTCGAGCTCGGTGATGGTGACTATCACTATGAAACCCTACCCAAAGACGCCAGGGATATAGTGCTCGGACATCATAGCGTCAACTTTGACCGGGGTGGTTTCGCAGCGGATATCAATGTTGTTTACCCGATTGATCGGCTTCAGGAATTGGCTGAAGACGGGGTCATCGGTGGCGTGGCGGAAAATCACTACGCGTTTGCGGGTAACCAATCTGACACCGTTTCGGAAATTCGCCTGGACAGCGGGCCACTTTGTGCCAAGGAAATGCTTAAAGAGGACGTAGACGTTGTACTGCTAACCGGTACATGACCCCTTTGCCCGCGTACCTTGTGTACGCTTGCCCACGTTTTTGAAGCAGCAGGCCTGTCAACTATCGTCCTCACGCCAATGAGAGAAGTAGCAGAACGGATGAATCCGCCAAGAACCCTCTACACCCAGTTTCCGGTAGGCCGGTCGCTTGGAAAACCTGGTGACAAAGCGTTCCAGTATGAGGTTTTGCAGGCTGCGTTTAATTTACTCGATGAAGCAGAGGGACCGGTTATCAGGGAGTTTCCCGTTGGCATAAGTTCAACCGCGGAAGAGCCGCTGGTTTGTTCACTTCCTCCGAGGATGAATACCGAACTGCACCCCGCGGTGGATGAGGCCCAGGCGCTAAAAGCGGCCTATGACCGTGCATATGAAAAAAATAAAAGATCTTCTATTGGTATGCAGATCAGTGCTGAGCAGGTTCCCGAAGCGCTGGAAAGATTCGTGAGAATCGTTGAGGGAGAAAACTGGGAAGAAGTTGGATTTCCGGAAAGATCAATGTACGGAACGGTTCACGACATTCGGTGCTACTACGAAGAACTGGCCTGTGAATTGGCAGAGGGCCCGATAGGTCCATGGGCGACCGAGGAGTGGTTTTACGACCAGACTGAAGCTGGTCAACTCATCCTCAACGCCAGACGGGTGATGCGGGAAAAAGAGGTGGATCAATCTATTTGGTTTGGACTCGCGCCGGCTGGGCGATAATGACGGGTTGAGACTTAGGTGCTTGCTCGCGCAGCGTCCTAAGTCCCCACCACCACATTCATTATGCTAGGCATCCAGCCTTGCAGACGCCGTACCCTTAACGACCTCGACCCCTTCTTCATCAACTGTCGACACATCCATATCGGCAATCTGATTACCTTCTTCTTCACGGATATCCGTAATGGTTGCAGTCGCAGTTAAGGTAGCGCCAGGGAACACCTGTGCGGTGAATCTGACGCCGAAAGCGGTGAGGCGGCCATCGCCAATATAGTTGGTCAGCATCTTACCGGTCAGCCCCATCGTTAGCATTCCGTGGGCAAACACAGATGGATATCCGGCGATTTCTTCAACGTAGAGCTGGTCGTGATGTACCGGGTTGTAGTCACCGGATGCTCCTGCGTATTGGACGATCTGCGTACGCGATAGATTCTTGCAGACTTGTTCAGAGTAAGTGTCGCCAACTTTGATGTCTTTTGCGTTTAGAGGCATAGCTTTACTCCTTTACCGTTGCGGGACGTTCGGTACGAACGCCAACACTGGTCGCGGTGACGACGAGGTCACCATTTTGGTCTCTGTATTCAGTTACAGATTCGGTAAACATCAGGTTCCCGCCGCGTCGACCTTCTTTCTCCCATGACGCACCTGGTTTAGTGATCGCAGATAATACGTCACCCACTTTGATGGGCTTGTGATACACGTAGCGCTGTTCTGCGTGGAGTCCGCCACCACCGCTGCTCTTCTTGGTGTCACCTCCACTAGGTTCTGATGGCGTGATTCCTGTCGGTCCCTTGGCTGAACCGAACCATTCCTGTCCTATCTTGGGACGCAGGAAGTAGTCAGAGTCAAATTGCGCACTGGCTTGCACAAAGGTCGGAGGTGCCAGAATGGCGCCGGGTTCAGCACCTTTCGCATAGTCTTCGTTGTAATAAATGTCATTCACTTCACCAATGGAGCGCGCAAACATTATGACATGCCCCGCCTCAATCGGAAATCTGTCTACTGCCATCTCTGTTTTCCTTTCGGTCTTGTTCGTTGGTGGTGGGCAAAATACTCATACCGGGTATGAGTCGTCAAGTTAGATTTGTCAAGATGAAATAAACGCTTGAGGGGTTGTTCATGTAATGTAGCAGAGGTATGATTTTTCTCCCTGCCTGATACCACGATTGACGTTGGACGGGTGTTCAAGGGCCATAAGAAAAACAACCTTCAAAGCTAAGGGTATTTATGTCCAGACCTGTTCGTATTGAGTTCCCCGGAGCGATTTACCACATCACCAGCAAGGGCAGCAAAGGACAAACAATTTTTCGTGATCGTGAAGATCGCGCTGTATTCCTCAACACACTGGATAATGTAGTTAGTAGATTCTCCTGGTTGGTGCATAGCTATGTACTAATGGACGAACATTTTCATTTGGTCGTGGAGATTCCGGAAGCGAACCTATCGAAGGGAATGCGTCAACTCAATGGCGTTTACACGCAACATTTTAATCGTCGCCACGATGAAGACGGTCCGATATTTCAGGGACGATTCAAGAGTGTGCTTTTTGAGAAAAGTTCTTACTTGTTGCCCGTTTGCAGACACGTCGTGCTGAATCCAGTTCGTGTTGGAGCGCCTTCACAACTCAATCGATATCGTTGGAGTAGCTTCAGGGCAACGGCCGGATACGCTAAGACACCATCCTTTCTACACACTTCAGACTTGCTTGCTGGTTTTAGCAAGCGCGAAAAAGTCAGTCGGCGAAAGTTTCGGGAATACGTTGGAGAAGGTATCGATAGCGACTCGCCTTTATTGGAGCGGAGTAACCAGGTATTGCTTGGTTCAGCTAAGTTTATTCGAGAGATGCAACCAATTTTGCAGGGCGAGAAAATGGCGAAGCGGGGACCCAAGCAGGCACGCCGTCGCAGGAGCCTTTCAGCACTGTTTCGAACCGTTGATTCAAAGACCAGGGCCGAACGAAACGAACTCATTCGGCGAGCCCATCTGGACTATGGTTATACCTTGATGGACATTGGCCAACACTTGGGATTGCACTACACGACCGTGAGCAAGGTTGTGAATGCCGGTATAGAGAATCGCAAGAATTCCTAACCCAAAAACGTTCGTTGCTCGTTACCTGTATTGAAGGTATCCTAGCGGCGCAAATTCACATAAGGACCAGACTCAGTGCGAAGGCTGCAACAGAGCGAAGAGAACGAAGAAATTGATCTGACACCCATGCTCGATGTGGTGTTTATCATGCTGATTTTCTTTATTGTGACGGCCACCTTTGTGAAAGAAATTGGCTTGGATGTTAATAGTCCAGACAAGAATCAGAATATAAAGGATGCGGACAAGAAGAGTATCGTTGTTCGTATTACCAATCGCGACAGAATTATGATTCGTGGCCGCGACATCGATTTTCGGGCAGTACGCGCTAATATAGAGCGTCTACATGCCGAAAACCCGGAAGCTCCTGTCGTGGTTCAGCCACATCCGGAAAGTACGACAGAGGTCATGATCCACGTGATGGACTCAGCGCGGCAAGCTGGCGTCTATAACGTTTCCATAGCAGCGACCTAGCTCGATTCCACGATGTCGATTCGTCTTGGCATCAGTATCAGAAACATGAGACCACAGTCTGAAGCCTCTACTATGGCTGAAATTGCTATGGCGGCGGATCAGGCGGGTCTGCATAGTCTGTGGTTGACGGATCATATTGCGATTCCCAAGGCAGAGTCGTCCGGTTCTGACGGCAGGTATGTAGATCCCCTTGCAACCCTTGCCTGGCTTTCTGGTAAAACTGAACAGATAAAGCTGGGGACTGGTGTATTGGTTCTGCCCTATAGATAGGCGCTTGCTACCGCCAAATGGATCGCCAGCATTCAGGAATTATCTGGAAACCGGCTGCTTTTGGGCGTTGGAATTGGTTGGATGAAGGCTGAATTCAAAGCAGTAGGAAAGTCATTGAAGAGTCGAGTGACCGACTCCGTCGACGTGCTTGAATTCTTGCAAGCATGCTTCACATCCGACGAGGTCACTCGTCACGGGCAGGATTTTTTATTTAGGCCACGACCGGCTAAACCGCCCATCTATATGAGTGGGACACCCCCTCATGCAGTTGACCGGGCACTACAATATGCTGATGGCTGGATGCCTCTGGGCGACTTGAGTCGCCTTGCCGTTGACATCGAGAAGTACAAATCAAGATCTGCAGAGTTAGGTCGGCCAAATCCAGAAGTGGTAACTTTTTGCAATGTTGGTGGTTGTGACGTCTCCAGGGTGCAGAACATACTTGAATCATACGAGGCAGCCTGGGTCACCACGTTGATTGCCAGTCGGCCTTATGATGAGGCATCCGAGTGGTTGACCACCATTGAAACATCGGTAGGCGCCATTCGGTAAGGGTTGCTATGACTGAGCTCTTGGTTTTCCTCGCAGTTATCTCTGGTATATGGATGCTTCTGCGGTACCTGCGTAAACGCGAAATTGAGGCGTTTCGTGACGTGGATAAAACGGTGTTCGAGGAGTTGTCAAGACCAAACCGACCACCAAAAAAGAACCTGAAGCAAATATGAGCGAAAATGTTGTCAATCTGCCACTCAATGTTAAGCCGGAAGTTACCTACGAACTAAAGGCGAACCTATTTGATGAAGTATTGCAGAATTTTCTGATCAATCTCACTAAGGTTGTAGGCGATAGATTTCTGATCTTCAGCAAAGTTCCACTACAGGACTTTGTCCATATCCAGGGTGCGAGCAATATGTTGCTCACCGGGAAGACTATCTCGCTGCTATTGTGCGAGAAGTCGTCCATGAAAATTGTTTGCGGGATCGATTTACGTGAGTCCGGTATGAATGCTGTTAAACAATCGGAGATGTTGCAGGATGTCTTCCAGAAAATTCAAAGACCGTTGTTTCAGTTCCCTTTTGTAAACGATATTTCTGTTGCTGAGATCTCTGAAGAGATTAAACCCATTTTGTCTTCATCGCCGTTGTCGCGAAATTGCCCGAAATGTGGAAGAGAGATGGTCATGCGAAAAGCAGTAAAAGGAAGGAACGCAGGAAAGTCTTTCTGGGTGTGTAGGGAATTTCCGAGTTGTAAGGGAATTTCGCGAATCGGAAAATTTTAGTCTGGCGTCGTCAGATTAGCTTGTATTTTATCTCTTACCTGATTGGTTAGGTCTTCGACAGTTATTTCACGGAAACTCTCAGGTTCGATTGCATCAAGGACTTGAACCACTACCTGGGTTTTTTGAAAATCTAAGCTATTCTTTGGTAAGGCATTCCTCGAACCGTTGATGACAAGTGGCAAAATGGGAATTTCTAGGCGTTTCGCCAGCACAAAGGCTCCTTCCTTGAACTCCCGCATGTGGCCAGTTGCAGCACGTGTCCCTTCCGGAAACAGGAAGATCGAACTGCCTTGTTTAAGATGGGTCTCGCAAGCCTGATACATTTCTTTAACACTTTTGCTGTGACCTCGCTTGAGGCGTACGTATTTGTTCAAAGACATGTTCCAGCCGATAAGCGGGATTCTGAATAGCTCAGCCTTGGAAACCCATTTGAAATGACAGAACAAGTTGAACGCGACCAGGATATCAACCAGAGACTGGTGGTTAGATACGATCACATAGGTTTTATTATCGCTAATTTTTTCTCGACCATGGATTGCGACTGACCAGGCAGGGAAGACCCGGACATACAGGCTTGCCCAAAAGCAGGTGAACCGATGCAGGAGCCAAAGCCTCTGGTCAAACGGATAGGTTGCGAGCCAAATTAGAAGGGCAACGAGAAAGAACAGTGCTGACGTCAGGAATACAAAACTGATAAACAAGATTGCGATCAGACGTTGAAAGATGTTGTGTACTGTCACGTTAAAGTTGCGGCCAAACTGCGATTGCGCACGATTGTACCCCGACTGTCATTCAGCGGCTAAATTGAAGCGCCGCTCCGGCAAACCCACAGCCCCGAGGCCAGTAATATAAAAAAGGCTCCCGGCATTTTTTTCATTACTGATTCTATTGCCGGAGTTGTGGATAGACGTGACATATAATCTATCGAGGCTTGGGCCGCCAAACATGACTGAGCTTGGCAGCTTGATCGGCATGGAGATTCGTTCGACAAGATGTCCATCAGGGGCTATACATCCGACCTCACTTGAGCCGGTGAGCGCGACCCAAATGTTACCTTCGCTATCGACGGTTGCACCATCGGAACCCGTATTGTGTGCCTTGCCATCGAAGAATACGCGTTTATTGGTTGGTGGTCCTTCAGGCGTGTAGTCATAGGCCAGTATTCGACGGCGCCCGTCGTTGAAATAAAATATAGAGCCGTCAGGACTAAAGCATGGACCATTAGCCACGATGACGTCATCTTCGAGTACTTCTATCTCCAATCTGTCGTTGAGTCGATAGAGTGAGCCGAGTGCGCGATCACGTATCGTTACTCCCATGGTACCAACCACAAAGTTTCCGTGCCGGTCGGTCTTGCCGTCGTTGAAACGGGTTTCACTCTGATTCGCTTCAGGATCACAGATCAGGCGCAGCGAGTTATCGTGAAATGAGTAAAGATGCAGGCCCGTCTGGAGTGCGACAATTGCCTGGTGGTTATCGACTATTGCCAGGCTGCCAATCATCTCCGATAGATCGAATTGATCGGTGCTGCCATCTGGGGACAAGCGTAGAATTCTGCCAAGCTTGGAATCAACCCAAAACAGAGACTGGGATTGATGGTCCCACAAGGGGCCCTCACCAAGATCATTGGTAATCGATGCGACTCGCTCGATTTTTGGCATCGCAGAATTCCTGTAAACCAAACGTTGGTTTCGTGATCTTAACAACCATACATTAACGAGCTCGGGTGTGTCGCGCCCGGGCATTTAGGCTACAATTGATCGCGTTTTCCACTCAATTGCAATCCAGTTTGAAGAAATCACTTTGTTTTTTGTTAGCAGTTTGCATGCTTAGCGGATGTGCTTCTTTGGTGTCTGGTATCTCTTCTCGGATGGCAAACGATCTCGCCGATGCAATTTTGAACAGTAGTGACGTTGATACAGTGCGAGAGGGTGTTCCCGCTTACCTGCTTCTAATTGACAGTTTTTTGCGCAGTAGTCCTGAAGATGTTGATCTTTTAGTGGCTGCCGCACGGCTTAATGGTTCCTACAGCACTTTTGCCGACGATGATCGCGCAAAATTGCTAAGCCAAAAATCCTTAGATTACGCGATAAGAGCTGTATGTATTACCAATTCTGATTTGTGCGACCTTCAATCTACTGACTTTGAGGAATTTCAAATTACGGTAGATGAGCTCACTATTGAACAAATAGATGCTGCCTATACGCTTGGCGTGGCCTGGGCAGGTTGGATTCAAGTGCACAGTAGTGATTGGAACGCGATTGGCCAACTTGGCAGGGTTAAGGCATTAATGGAAAAAATAATTGAATTAGACGAGTCCTGGGATGCGGGTGGGGCGCATCTCTATATGGGAGGATTAGAGACGTTATTGCCAGCGGCTATGGGCGGCCGACCTGAGAAGGGTAGAGCTCACTTCGAGCAAGCACTCGAATTCTCGAGCGGCGAGTATTTGATGACTCAGGTGATATATGCGGAACAGTATGCAAGACTGATATTTGACAAGGATCTACATGACCGGCTGCTGCAAGAAGTGATTGATGCAGATCCGGTCGTTGAAGGAATGACATTAACAAACCGAATTGCGCAGGCGCGAGCGGCAGAATTATTGGCGGAATCTGATGAATACTTTTAAGTTGTTTAAGAAGACCGCGTGGGCGCTTATCGTTACGTGTTTGGTTTGCGCGTCCCAGAGTCATGCGAAAACGTTAAAACTAGCGACTATATCGCCTGAATTTCTTGAGTGGATGCAGCAGCTACGCACTAGTACGAAACAGATAGAACAGGTCACTGATGGCAGGGTAAAGTTTAGAATCTATCCGGGCGGCGCCATGGGTGATGATGATACGGTTCTCCGAAAGATGCGCATTGGTCAGTTGCATGGTGGTGTGGTGGCGGCCGGCTCTCTCACCCGCTTCTTCCCGGATTTGCAGATCTATAATCTTCCTTTAACGTTCAAGTCCTATGACGAAGTTGATTACATCCGTCAACGTATGGACCAACGCATTGTCGATGGCCTGCGCACTGGAGGGATAGTCAGCTTTCACCTGACAGAGACAGGTTTTGCGTATCTGCTATCAAAGGATCCGGTCAAAAGTGTAGAGGATGTTAGGAAACTGAAGGCGTGGATTCCTGATGGCGATCCAATTGCCGCAGAGCTAATAAAAACATTTGGTGTCAGTCCTATTCCACTTAGTATTCCTGATGTTCTGCCAGGATTGCAGACGGGGATTATTGATGCAGTTGCGGTTCCTCCGGTGGTCGCTCTGTCGCTCCAGTGGCACAACCATGTCGATTACATGCTGGATCTACCCTTGATCTACGTTTATTCGATGTTGGCGATGGATAGCAAGTCACTTCGGGGTATTAATGATGAAGATCTCGGTCTGGTAAGGGGGCTGTTAGATAAGGTTTTCAAGGAAGTTGACGCGGACAATAGACAGGATAACAAAGACGCGTTTCAAGCTTTGGTTTCTCAGGGCATCAAAGTCACCAAGCCTGGTGAGGATGATCTCCCAGCCTGGGAAGCCATTGCAAAGAAATCAATTGAAGACCTGGTCGGGTCTGGAGAAATCTCCGCGGATATCGTAAGCAGCCTTGAAAACCACCTTAGTCGACATAGAAAAGAAGGTCGCGCTGACGAAGTTGGCGCAGAATAGGGAGACTCCGCGCGTATGATCGCAAAAGTGCTTCGTGTTCTGCACCAGCTCGAAGATTTAATCCTCGTTGTTGCATTGTTAACCATGTTGCTCCTGGCGATTATGCAGATTGTTATGCGTAATTTTTTCGACGGTGGATTTTTGTCGGCAGAGTCATTTGTGCGGATCCTGGTTCTGTGGATTGCAATGCTCGGAGCGCTCGTTGCTACTCGCGAAGATAATCACATTAACATCGATGCACTGACCCGGTTCCTACCAGAAATCTGGCGCAAGGTTGTTTCCCTTATAAACAATGTTGTTGCGGGAGCGATATGTTTTGCCGTGGCTTACTATGCGTTCGAGCTTGTTGGCTATGAGTATGAAGATCGCACCATTGCGTTTGGCGATGTGCCTACCTGGCTCTGTCAATCAATTCTCCCGTTTGGATTCGGCTTGATGGGTCTTAGATTTTTCGTTAATGGAATAAAAGGACTGTCTGGTTAATGGCAATATTGTTGTCACTAGGAGTGCTTATCCTGGCGCTGATTGGGGCGCCACTATTTGTGGTGATTCTTGCTGCAGCGATGACCGGATTCTATTTCGCTGATATTCCCCTGACTGTTATCACAATCGAAGTCTATCGTCTCGTCGACACACCCTTGTTGTTGGCCTTACCGTTATTTACTTTTTCCGGTTACATCCTGGCGGAAAGTAACCTATCGATGAGACTGGTACGACTGACTCAGGTATTCCTGGGATGGATGCCAGGAGGACTCGCGGTCGTTGCATTTTTTACCTGCGCTTTATTCACGGCATTCACTGGGGCGTCCGGTGTGACGATTGTCGCCGTAGGTGCGTTGTTGTTTCCGGCGCTTGTTCAGGCTGGCTATAGGGAACGATTTTCTCTTGGACTGGTTACCACTTCTGGCAGTCTTGGATTGCTGTTGGCGCCTTCGCTACCTTTGATAATCTACGGTGTCATCGTTCAGCAGATGGACCTGCCTAATCCTTTTACCATACAGGAACTGTTTATCGCAGGGGTGCTACCGGTACTGTTAATGATCGTGCTACTCGGAGCGTATAGTGTCTGCTCCACGCGTGGAATCACCATTGCGCGTACCAAATTTACGGGACAAGAAGCATGGCAAGCCGTCTGGGATATGAAATGGGAATTGCCTCTGCCAATTGTTGTGCTGGGGGGTATCTACTCTGGATTTTTTGCAGTTTCTGAGGCGGCCGCGGTCACGGCGCTGTATGTATTAATTGTTGAGACTCTTATTCTAAGAGAGGTTAAGCTAGGAAGGTTATCGAGCGTCACCGTAGATGCGATGGTGATGGTTGGTGGGATTCTCTTGATTTTGGGCGTATCCCTGGCTTTTACGAACTATCTTATTGATGCTGAAGTACCGCAGAGACTTTTCGATTTCATTAAAACGTTTATCGACGATAAGTTTACGTTTTTAATTCTACTGAACGTTGTGCTTTTGTTGCTGGGAGCAATTCTGGATATTTTTTCGGCGCTGGTCATCATGGTTCCGCTTATTGTTCCAATGGCGCTGGCTTTCGGTATAGATCCGGTACACCTTGGTATCATTTTCCTCGCTAATATGCAGATTGGTTACTTCACTCCTCCCATCGGAATGAATCTGTTTATCGCCAGCTATCGGTTTAAAAAGCCGATTACAGAGCTCTATCAGGCAACCATACCTTTCATGCTGGTGCTGCTTGTAGCGCTGGTGATAATTACTTATGTGCCTGAACTAAGCCTTGTTTTTCTCGACAGATAGCGACATAGGAAAGCGTTAACTTTCAATGCGTCTCGCAAAATGTGAGCATAGTGCTCAGAATAAAGTAATCGTTTTGATGCTGTATACTTTTCGGAAGCTATGATAAGAACAAATAATAATTATAATCATATAGTTATGAGGTAAACCTAGAGAATATCTAGGGTAAAGCGCGTGAAAACTGACAAGGATATATACAAACGGCTGGTTGATATCGGACTGGCATTATCAGCAGAAAAGGAAATCAACAGTCTGCTTGAGAGGATTTTGTGCGAAGCAAAGGAAATCGTTAAAGCTGATGCAGGGACTATTTATCTGCGCACACGCGATGACTCGTTACGGTTCGTGATTGGTTTGAATGACTCCCTGAATATATTTGAGGGAGGAACTAGCAGGCAGGAGGTAACGCTCCCAGAAATATCGCTCTTTACAGCGGATGGTAAGCCAAACATGTCAAATATCGCGAGTCGCTGCGCGGTTGAAGTAGAGAGCATTTTTGTGGATGACTCCTATACGTCGGATGAGTTCGATTTCTCTGGTGCACGCCGATTTGACGAAATGACAGGCTATAGGTCCACGTCATTTTTGACGGTTCCTTTCAAGAATTTTTCAGATGAGTGTATCGGTGTGTTGCAGTTGCTAAATGCACTTGATGAAAAAAAAAATCCCATTGCGTTTCCCAGGAGCAATCAGTCCGTGATTGAGGCGCTTGCGTCTCAAGCTTCAGTCGCAATTGAAAATCGCCGTATGATGGATGAGCAGGAAGCTATGCAGGTCAAACTGGAAAAGGACGTAGACAACCGTACTGAGGAACTTGAGGATGCGCTTTCCAAGCTTTCTGAAGCACATATTGTATTAAAAGAGCTAACAACGATTGATCCCGTAACGGGTATTCGAAATAGGCAATATTTTGAGGAAGTATTTCGTCAGGAATTACTTCGGGCGATTCGACAGCAGTACGACGTAGCCTTGCTTCTTCTGGACATAGATCATTTTAAAAAGGTCAATGATACATACGGCCACCTGGCGGGGGATGAGTGTCTGGCAGGGGTTGGTCAGGCGATTGATAGCATGTTGAACAGACCGTCTGACGTGGTGGCGCGTTACGGGGGAGAAGAGTTCATTGCAGTGCTACCGTATGTCACTGAGTCCAACGCGGTTAAACTGGCAGAACAGTTACGTGAAGACCTGGAGTTGAAGGAATTTAAAGCTGATGGTATCGATATCAAGATCACGGTGTCGATCGGCGTTTCCTCGGGTGTACCCAATACCCTGGAGGAGGGGCGAGAACTTCTTTCCCAGGCTGACGAAGCCCTCTATCGTGCCAAGGGGTCAGGACGAAATCGGGTGGTCAATTACTCAGCTAAGTGATTCAAACTGAACCTGCGCAATAACCATCATCCAAGCGGTAGATAGCTGACCTGGGTCAGGAAGCAGCGTTTCCTTCACGTACTATAAGCTGCCCCGCGTTACGTACTTGGTTTCGACCCGCGTTCTTTGCTTCGTAAAGAGCAATATCTGCCGCAGAGATGACATCTTTTGCTCATCTGTTTCCGTCGGGGTCACGGTACATACACCTATACTCATAGTGACGTTGATTTCGTGACCGTCAGCAATGTAGGTAGAGGCTTCGATTCGCTCCCGAATTTGATTCGCGAACGACATAGCATTGTCGTTCTCGATATAGGGGAGTACCGCGACGAATTCTTCCCCGCCGTAGCGAGCAAGAATATCAGCAGGTCGTTTAATGGTTGTACTGATCGTATTCGCGACTGCCCTAAGGCATTCGTCGCCAGCAAGGTGTCCGTAATTGTCGTTAACCTTCTTAAAGTGGTCGATGTCCATGAGCAGCACGGATACCGGATACTGTTCGCGACTGGCTCGTC
>CAJWQG010000059.1 GCA_913045175.1 uncultured Gammaproteobacteria bacterium
TTTTATGAATACGTGCGGTAACCAACCGAATAAACAGCAGTTGTAGGGCCTCCCCAGGCTATAACAGCAGCGCTCAATCTGCAAAATATCACAGCGAAAGCTGCTTACCTGTTACCCTATTGTTACCTAGAGCAGGCGCATAACCCTGCTCAGCCGCTAGACGATACCATTTGGCTGCCTCCTCAAAGTCGTGAATCAAAATCCCTAAGCCAGTACCTAAAAAATAACTGTTGATGACCAGGATTGCTTTTCACTGCTTTGACTTGAGAAAAATGAGAAAAACAAAAATCATAGAGCGTTAAAATGGAATAAATTGCCTTCTAAAGGTATATGAAATACCATCGCTCGGTGCCCTTTTGTGAATGGAAAAAGCATATGAAAACTCTCCTAATTTTCTCTCTGTTGGCAGTTTCTGTAACTTCTTTAGCGGACTCTCTTCAACCGAAATTGGAAAATCACTTCGATGCAGATTTTACAATCGACGCCCTGCACACCACAGACGGTAAAACTTACCAAATGTCAGCATCTGGTGAAGCAGGTCCGTACGGTCGCGTTTATCTCTCTTATACTTTTACTGATAAGCAGCAATTGAGAGACAGAGGAGAATTTACAGGATTTGCGTTTACGCAAAGTGGCGAAAAAATTGTTACTGGTACCCTGCAAGGTGTTTATGTCAAACAAGGTGCAATCTATAAAATGTATACCCATGATACCGCAAGCAATGGCAAATTTACTTATGCAGTGGGCACGCTAGATTTCGTGAATAAAACCTTATCTTTTAAGGCGGCAGATTTAGTGATTGAGTAAAGCATCGGTTGGGAAATTCTCAGGACGAAACGTAAAAATATTCATCATCAGGAAAGTAACATTTGCATTCCCTTAAATCTTTTGGGACTTTTTGCCTAATGACATCAAAAAAGGAAATTAACCATGACTGCAGCCGCTAATTATGCTGCGCGCTTCTAAACAAGGGGAGCGTCATGCGTTCGGATGAATACAAAGAAAAGAACGGAGAGTTCTCCGTAAACTCCATGACGGGCTATGAACCAGGTCTCGATATTGAACTGGACCCCGATATAGAAGTTTTGCACCGGTTGTTCCATCATATTCAAGAAACCTGGCGCGCACTGGGTGAAGTTTCACCCATGTGGTCTGTGTTGTCGGTCGACGAGTTCAAGGAGGAAGACAAGTCCAGTATCGACTCCTTCTACGCTACTGGAGAGAATGCCGCTCTACAGGTACTGGCGACGCTGCGTCGCAATAATATCGAACCAGAAACACTGGGTACATGTTTGGAATTCGGGTGTGGATTGGGTCGTATCACACGCTGGCTTGCTGAAAACTTTCCCAAGGTGGTCGCCTGCGACATTTCAAGCAGCCACTTGGAGCAAGCAAAGAAGAACTTGGAAATGATCGACAACATCGACTGGGTTCAGCTGACCAATCTGGATGATCTGCAACGCCTGCAGAAAGTTGATCTGGTCTATACCGTCATCGTGCTGCAGCACAACCCGCCGCCATTGATTGACCAAGCCATCCGGACATTGCTGCAAACACTCAATCCTGGGGGCGTCGCTGTATTTCAGGTGCCCACCTATCGCATGGGTTATCGTTTCGATGCCGAGGAATATTTGTCAAACCTGGACGAGCGGAAAAACGGCGATATCGAAATGCATTTTCTGCCACAACATCGAATATTCGAGATTATCGGCGACGAACAATGTGTCACCCTGGAAGTGCTTGAGGATGGACGTATCGGTCATCGCGACCACGATCTCTCCAATACATTTGTCGTTCGCAAACTCGATTAGTCTGGGCGAATCAACTGCCCGCGTCGGAAACGACAGGGCGGTTGATATCACTTTTTGGAATCTGTAAGAATTGACTTTCTTTTCCCAGTTCGGAAGAAAAGGAGTTGCGTCATGATCGAAAAGATTCCATTTGGTAGTACGGGTCACTTAAGTAGCAGAATTCTGTTTGGTGCTGCAGCCCTTGGCTCAATGAGTCAGGAAAAGGCCGATACGATACTGCCTCAGTTGCTGGATGCTGGTATTAATCACATTGACACCGCTGCGGGTTATGGCGACTCGGAGCTAAGGATTGCGCCTTGGATGGCAGCGCATCGAGATGATTTTTTTCTTGCTTCCAAGACAGGTGACAGAACCTATGACACCGCGAAGGCCAGTATCGAGCGTTCGATCACCCGCTTGCAGGTTGATCGGTTAGATTTGATTCAATTTCACAATCTGACTGACGACGAAGGTTGGGCAACAGCCATGGGAGCTAACGGTGCACTCAAGGCGGCCGTCGAGGCCAGAGAGCAGGGGCTGGTTCGATTCATTGGAGTTACTGGCCATGGCACTCGCGTGGCGGAGATGCACCTGAAAAGTCTTAACGAATTTGATTTCGACTCAGTGCTGTTGCCCTACAATCATATGATGATGCAGGACCCCGTCTACGCCGAGGAATTTGAAGCGTTATACCAACGCTGTCACGATAATCAGATCGCGATGCAAACCATTAAATCTGTTGCCCGAAGGCGCTGGCGTGAGGATGACACATCGCAAAGATACAGTTGGTACGAGCCGATCAGGATGGAAGACAAACTTTCCCGTGCTGTTCAGTGGGTACTATCAAAGCCGGGTATCTTTCTGAACTCGTCCAGCGATACCACATTGCTACCCGTAATCATTGATGCGGCGCAGACCTCCACCAACGAGCGCACGGACGAACTTGAGTCTCAGATCGCTACTGACTGCGAAGACCTGGCGGCAGAACCACTATTTGTTCGTGGCGTTAGTGACAGCGTGTAGTCACGGATGAAGACGAATGAGTCGAATTTGGGATGATACAATGGCGGCGGAATCAGATGAGCGTAGCGAATGACAAGTAAACTTGATCAACTAAAACAACTGACCGATGTGGTAGCGGATACCGGAGATGTCGAGGCCATGAAGGCCTACCTGCCGATGGATGCCACCACTAATCCTTCCTTGTTGCTGAAAGCCGCAGCAATGGCCCAGTACGCAGAACTTGTGAGCAACGCGAAAGAGCATGCTCACAAGCAGGACGGTAGCTCTCAGGAAATGCTCGATGCTTGTATCGACCGACTTGCCGTATTAATTGGCAACGAGATTCTAGGAATAATTCCCGGTCGGGTGTCCACCGAAGTGGACGCGAGGCTGTCTTTTGATTCGGCGGCAATGATAGAGCGAGCCAGGCATCTGATCAGTGAATATGAAGCGCTTGGTATGGGTCGGGAACGTGTCCTCATTAAGCTTGCTTCGACCTGGGAAGGAATTCGAGCGGCGAAAGTCCTTGAGAAAGAATCAATCAACTGCAATTTAACGCTACTGTTCTCATTCGCGCAGGCACAGGCCTGCGCCGACGCGGGTGCTTTTTTGATCTCTCCATTTGTGGGTCGCATCTATGACTGGTGGAAACTAAAAACTGGAGAAGACTACGCGGGTGCAAATGATCCAGGCGTGCAGTCAGTAACGCGGATCTTCAACTACTACAAGACGCACGGGTATGGAACTGTTGTGATGGGCGCAAGCTTCCGCAATACAGGCCAAATAGAAGCACTCGCTGGGTGTGACCGACTTACAATTAGTCCCGCGCTCATGGAAGAACTATCGGCAGATGAAAGCTCGCTTGAGCAGGCGCTGGATGCAGAAAATCCCGGTGAGTCGGAGGCGAAAATAAATCTCTCGGAGTCACCGTTCAGATTGGCGCTGAATGATGACGCCATGGCGACCGAGAAGCTGGCGGAAGGCATTCGTTTGTTCGCTGCAGACACGCTAACTCTCGAAAAGCAGCTCGCTGACTAGGAAGGACATGCACTGCTGAGTGTGATAGAAAGTGCGCCTCATATTTCATTAAGGGAAGGTCATGGGAAAGGCTGAAAGCGTAAGTCTTTCTTCCAGCAAGCTCGCGCTGATGGATGAAGTAATGGCGGGGCGATATGTTGAAAGCGGTAAATTGCCGGGATTTCATATCGCGGTGATGCGGGACGATGAAATTGCTCACAGCAGCGTCGTGGGTTCGATGGATCTGGAGCGAAACAAGCCGCTTCAGGAAGATTCGATTTATCGAATCTATTCGATGACAAAGCCGATTACCGCTGTTGCTCTGATGATGTTGGTGGAAGAGGGTAAGCTGGGTTTAGACGATGATGTCCATCTTCATATTCCTTCCTGGAAGGATCTTCGGGTTTATGTATCCGGTCTGCCATCACTGAGCCCGGATGCGCCGCCCACGTTTTTGGGCGCAAGACCGGAGAGGCCAATGAAAGTTGTTGATCTTGTGACGCATACGTCTGGCCTAACCTATGGGTTTATGTCTCGTACGAGTGTGGACGCGGCGTATCGCGAGTGCAATTTAGGCGATCATCAGACGCCAGGTGGTCTCGACGAGTTTATTGAGCAACTTTCGCAGCTGCCTCTGGATTTTTCTCCTGGCGAGAACTGGAATTACTCCGTTTCCATCGACGTAATGGGCTATCTCGTACAAAAACTCTCCGGTCAGTCCTTTGGAGAGTTTCTGCGCACCAGAATATTCGAACCACTCGGTATGACGGATACTGCTTTCTACGTTCCGAGTGAAAAGATCGATCGATTTACCTCGTGCTATTTCCCCAGTCCGGATGGCGGGCTCGGATTGCAGGACGATGCCGGTGATTCCTCTTACGCTTTACCACCCAAGCTCGAAAGTGGTGGCGGCGGCCTGGTGTCGACTACTGCCGACTATTTGCGATTCTGTCAGATGATGCTAAATCGTGGTTCTCTTGATGGTGCGCGAATTCTGAGCCCAAAGACGGTTGCCATGTTTAGTCAGAATCTACTGCCTAAAAAGCAGTCGATGGTCGACATGCTGCCGTCATCGATGGGTGTGTTTACCGCCGCAGGAAATGGTGGCGTTGGTTTTTCTATCGGCTGCGGCGTGATTATGGATGCCGCCAGCGCACACGTACCTTGTAGCCCTAGCGAGTATTTCTGGGGAGGTGCTGCATCTACAATATTCTGGATTGACCCGAAGGAGAATATGTCCCTGGTGTTTATGACCCAGGTAATGGGCTTTGAGGGCGATCTTCGGCGCGACCTTCGTACGCTGGCGTACTCCGCGTTCAACGAGTCCTATATCTAACGATACTAAGATGCGAATCTGTTACACCTTTATTGTTTCTTTTTTCCTTTCGTGCCCAACGGTTGCCGATCTTCTTGATGAACTGGAGTTCAGTCATGGAATCGCCTTCTTTGACGAGCTGAAGTATCCGCCCGATTTCACGCACAAGGAATATCTGAATCCTGATGCCCCCAAGGGGGGAATTTTGGTTCTGCCCTGGAGCTTTTCCTTTGATACGCTCGCTCCTATGGGAGTAGGCGAAACGGGCGCTCCCTCCGGGTATCACTTTCGAGCGGAATCACTGATTGTGCGCGGTGGGGATGAGTTTGCTGCATTCTATGGCCGTCTTGCTGATGGCATCGCAGTCTCTGATGACAAGCGGGCGCTCGCGTTCCGAATACATCCCGACGCAAGGTGGGACGATGGGGTTCCGGTCACGGCCCACGATGTGGTTTATACCTTCGATCTTAATATGAGCCAGGTTGGGGCCGACTTCTACTTCGACTTTATTGAATCCATCGAGGCACTGGACGACCGTCATGTTGTATTTCACCTGGATGTGCCCCTTACCTATGATCATGTGGCGCTGGTTCAATACCAGGGCATTCTGCCGGAGCACTATTGGCGAGATAAGGATCCGGAAGCACATACGCTTGTGCCACCGGTCTTTAGTGGCCCCTATCGCCTAAAGGAAATCAAGCTCGGTCATTACGTAGAGTATGAACGCAGAGAAGACTACTGGGGATGGCACCTGCCGCTCAATCAAGGTCGGTATAACTTCGATACCGTACGCTTCGAAGTCTACCGTGATGGAACGGTTGCAGGGGAAGCTTTCCGTAAAGGTCTGATCGATATCCTGGACGTCGATGACATACGCCATTGGATTCAAGCGTTAGAAGGACCGCAAATGCAGCAGGGGTTGATCGCCAAGACCCGGCGAAACTATGGTATCTGGGTCGGCATTGGCCGCGCCTTTGTCCTGAATAGTCGTGTTCCAAGACTGGCCGACCGGCGCGTTCGAAAGGCATTAACCCTGGCGCTCGACTTCGACTGGGTCAACCAGAAGTTCTACCACGGAGAGCGCGTACGGGCGACGAGCTTTTGGCCGGGAACAATCCTTGAGAACGAAGGCATGCCAAGCGAAGGTGAGTTGGCATTGCTTTCGGACTATCGAGAATCCTTACCGCCAGAACTTTTTGAACGACCCTTTGACTTTCCACGGGGAGGTACTGACGAGGCTCGAAGGCGTAACCTGACCGAAGCTGCCGAACTCCTTGCATCTGCCGGATGGAAAATTGTTGATGGTGAATTGCAAAATGCGGAAGGGGAACACTTCACGCTTGAACTTTTGTCGTTTGAACAGAGTCATGCCCGCATACTGCTACCCTGGTTCCAGAACCTACAGAAACTTGGCATTGGTGCCAATATGAGATTGGTCGATATCAGCCAATACACCAACCGTATGCGGACACATGATTATGACGTGTACGTTAGTACCTACGATTTTGTGATACCGCCAACCCTGTCAGCTCGAAACAATTTCTACTCAGCTGCCGTTGAAACAGAAGGGTCTCGTAACTACGTGGGCGTTAGTGAACCTGTTGTGGATCATCTTGTTGAAAGCGCAGAAGCCGCCGTTACGCTGGAGGAATTGGTTGCCGCCAGTCGTGCGTTAGATCGTGTGATGATGTGGGGTTACTATCTGATCCCTTTGTATGCCTATGACGCACGACGCACCGTCTACTGGGACAAGTTTGGGATTCCGCCACAACCGCTTTACAGGCCTGCCTACCCGGATGGCTGGTGGTACGACGAAGCGAAGGCGGAACGCCTCGAATCGCTTCAGCCTACTGACCCCTAGTCAGGTAACCCCAGAACTCGTTTGGCAATGATATTACGCTGAATTTCATTGCTACCGCTGTAAATGGATGCGGCGCGTGACCTCAGAAACTGACGCGCACCATTCAACTCCTCTTGATTGAATCCGTCGCCTTCCCAGCCATAACCCTGGGTCCCCCGTAGCGAGGCCATTAACTCCGTCTGAATTTTTTCGAGGTCCGTGCTGACCACCTTCATGATCGACGTTGCTGCACCGGGTGTTTTGCCATCAGTTGACTCTTCAACAATGCGTCTTTGAGTTAGTTTTAACGCGTGTGCGTCCATCTCGTAACTGGTGACGGATTCCCGGAACTCATCGACTATCCGACCATTGTTGTTACCACAATATTTTCGCGCCACATCCACTACAGTGGTTTGCCTGCGCCCGGTTCCGCCGGAGACAAGCATCTCCATACCGGAGCGCTCGTGCTGCAACAGACGCTTGCCGACGGTCCAGCCCTTGTTGAGTTCGCTGATCATGTCGCGCTTGTCCGCAACGGCATTCTCAAAAAAGGTTTCGCAGAAGTGTGAGCCACCACTGATCAGTTGTATGGGTCTTGCGTCTACGCCGGGCTGGTCCATGTTGAGAATGAAAAAACTGATCCCGTCATGTTTTGGTTCAATCGGGCCGGTGCGAACCAGAATGAACATCCATTCTGAGGTATGTCCGTCAGACGTCCAGATCTTCTGGCCGTTGATAAGATATCGATCACCATCAGGAACTGCTGTGGTGCGTAGACTTGCGAGGTCAGAACCGGCGCCTGGTTCGCTATAACCCTGACACCAGGCACCTTCGCCTCTGGCGATGATCGGTAGTATGCGTTTTTTCTGTTCCTCGTTGCCGAACTCTAGAATAGTGGGGCCCACCATCATGGTACCCCGATTGATTAGCGGTGGGCGCGCTCCGACTGACTTCATCTCTTCGAGCAAGGCGACATATTGTTCGGATGTCAGTGCAGCGCCGCCATACTCTTTTGGCCAGGTGGGCACAGTCCAGCCTTTTTCTGCCATCCGCTCAAGCCAGACCTGCAGGTCCGGATTGTCGAGTGGTATCTTGCTACTGCCCGTGTGGAAGGGTCCCGGGCCTCTGGCTCCAGGAGGACAGTTGTCTTCGAGCCAGACGCACGCTTCTTTCCGGAAATGGTCAAGAGTATTCATAGGGGCTGGATTCTATCTTCAAATTGGTACACTGTCTTTGTCGTAGCAAAAGTTTCAAATGGTAAGTTGTGATGAATATCTATGCAGGAACGAGCAAGGGTGTGTTTCGGGTGGTTGATGGCAGCGCGACTCAGGTGCTCGAGAGTAGCGGCGTTCGAGAAGTTATCCAGATTGGCGAACGCCTGTTTGCTGGAACCGGTGCCGGACTCTATGTGTCTGATGACAAAGGAAGCAACTGGGCGCTGACTAATCTGCAGGAACAGGCCGTATGGCAGATTAGAGATAACGGAGACGGCATTCTCTATGCGGGAACTGCGCCGACCGGGCTGTTCAGAAGTGAAGATGGTGGAAGTTCCTGGACCGAGATCGAGTCGCTAGCGAAACTCGCCGAGGAGGGTGGCTGGAGTATTCCGCTTGATCCACCCATACCGTCTGCGGCACGCGCTCTGGTTGTTAAGGGTGATCAGCTGTGGGTCGGTGTTGAAGTTGGTGGGATCGCGATATCTGAAGATGCAGGCGCGACCTGGTCAGTTGTTTTGCCGGGTGACAATCCTGATCTCCATATGTTGTTCTCGCATCCAGAGCAACCTGAAACCTTATTTGCTTCGACCGGCTATGGACGACTGGACCGGGTCGCCGAAATGGTTGAGGGCAATGCGGGTGTCTTTCGTTCAGAAGATGGCGGCAACTCATGGATATATGCATGGAAGGGCATTACGCCGCGTTATTCGCGTCCGATGTGCATCGATTTGCGACCTCCCTATGGACTGACGGTGGCAAGCGCACCCACTGCCTTTTCAAGTTACCGGCAGGAAAATGGGGCCGAAGCCATGCTGTTCCGTTCCGAAGATGGCGGTGAATCCTGGCGGTCGTTGTGTGATGAGACCCACTCGCCCAGTCGGGCAAATATCCACGGCCTGACCGTCGACCCGGAAGTTGCCGGTGGCGTTCTGGCAGGGACCGATACCGGTGAGGTCTGGCGGGTGAGTGATCAGTCAGAGTGGCAGCTTGTCGCGGATGGCATGCCGGCAGTGATGTCGATAAGTTGTTAATCTTATATACAAGTGCAGTAGAGTCAGCAGGTAAAAAATGACAGCTTCAGTACTAAAACAGATTCGCGAAGATGGGTACGGCATCTACAAGAGTTTTTATGATACTTCGACCATCGAGAACTTGAGTCAGTTGTTCGACAAAAACGCAGTGCCGCGGGAATTCATGACTAGCGACGGTGAAAAGATTGTGGTCAAGAGCGGTAAGAACCTTGCTAAAACCGCCCGTGACTTTGATGAGTTTTTTGCTGATCCACGACTGGTGTCGATCTACGAAAGCATCTTACAACCAATAGAACTGTGGGGAATGAAACTGTCAGATACCTCGTTCAAAAATGTGGTGCCTGGTATGCGTGCAAGAGCCTTGCACCGTGACGATGACGTTTATCCCCAACTGGCGCGAGAACTACCATTTACTGCTAACGCTTTGCTGGCGCTGGATCCATTCTCGGAAGAAGTAGGTTCGACAACCGTGGTTCCAGGCAGTCACCTATGGGAACATGAGATAGATCAGGATCAGGACACGATCGCCATCGATATGGATCCAGGGGATCTGCTAATTCTAGATGGTAGAACCTGGCATGGTCATGGCGTGAACACGACCGCCGACCAGAGACGACGCGCCATCAATGTGTACTACTGCACCGGCTGGTGCCAGCCAGGACACGGCCCACGATGCGGCATGTCCGATGATGAATTCGTCGAAGTGCCTGAAGCCCTGAAGCGTTTCTTATAGATTACGTAGGACTTTAGTCCTGCTCCATCGACCAGGTTTTACTCGTTTGACGCGACCGTTCCCACTCAGAAAGGGAATCGTCTAAGTCGTGATACTGGATAGTATGCTTGACTTCAGTAGTTTCATTGGTGGTATCTGCGTGGGTGTCAATTGGAGACATGGCTAGATCCTCTGGTCGAATTACGTGTCTTGGTCAAGTGATTGCCAATTTAGCAGGCGCCAAAAATAAGTAATAAGGAATAATTAGCAAGTAATATATTCCAAAAAGGAAACAATCGGGCGAATCAGACCGAATTATGTTGATACGATGACATTAGGCACCAATTGAGCTAGTTTTTCTTAGTAATCAATTGCCAGGGAGAATATTGTGGCTGATCCAACCTATGTGCCGCCGAAAGTCTGGAAGTGGGAGCAGGAGAGCGGCGGTAGATTTGCCCCTATCAACAGACCCATCGCGGGACCAACCCACGAAAAAGAATTACAGGTGGGCAAGCATCCGATTCAGGTCTACTCCCAGGGCACGCCGAATGGCGTAAAGGTGACTATCATGCTGGAGGAACTGCTGGCCGCTGGTGTAGAGGGTGCAGAGTACGATGCGTGGCTAATTCGTATCAACGGAGATCAGTTCGGTAGTGGCTTCGTGAAAGTGAATCCAAACTCCAAGATTCCGGCAATGCTCGACATGACGACTTCACCACCCACGCGGGTATTTGAGACGGGCGCAATCCTGTTATATCTGGGCGAGAAATTCGAAACCTTTGTACCCATGGAGGGCCCTGACCGGGCCGAATGTCTGTCATGGCTGATGTGGCAGATGGGCAGCGCGCCATATCTGGGTGGTGGTTTCGGTCATTTCTACGCCTATGCCCCCGAGAGGTATGAATATCCAATCAACAGATATGCGATGGAGGTCAAACGCCAGCTGGATGTGCTGGATCGAAATCTCGCGGATCGCCAGTTCCTTATTGGTGATCAATACACCATTGCCGATATTGCGACCTATAGTTGGTATGGTCAGATGGTGGTCTCCGGCTTTTACGATTCCAAGGAGTTCCTCCAGGTGGATTCATACACCAACGTTGTCAGGTGGGCTACCGAGATTCACAATCGCCCAGCCGTTATACGCGGCAGGAAGGTTAACCGGGACACCCACAGCGGTATTGCTGAACGGCATGACGTCAGCGATTTCGACAAGCTAGGCGTTTGAAGAGAAAGATGGCGGAGTCTTACGTACCCCCCAGAGTATGGACGTGGGAGGAAGAAGAGGAAGGAGAGGACAGGTTCGCGGCGATCAATCGACCCGTTGCAGGCCCCACTTATGAGAAAGAACTGCCCGTGGGCAAACATCCCATTCAGATCTATTCCCAGGGTACGCCGAATGGTGTGAAAGTGACCATTATGATGGAGGAGCTCCTGGCAGCCGGCCGGCAGGATGCGGAGTACGACGCATGGCTGGTACGCATCAATGGGGAGCAGTTCAGCACTGGCTTCGTTGCGGTGAATCCGAACTCCAAGATACCCGCGATACTTGATATGACGACCTCGCCCCCTACACGAGTATTTGAGACGGGCGCAATCCTGCTTTACCTCGCTGAGAAGTTCGAGAGCTTCGTACCCATGGAAGGCCCTGATAGGGCCGAGTGTCTGTCATGGCTGTTCTGGCAGATGGGTAGCGCACCATACCTTGGGGGCGGTTTCGGCCACTTTTATTTCTACACCGAAGAGAATTATGAGTATCCGATCAAACGATATGCGATGGAGGTTAAACGGCAGATGGATGTGCTGGATCGCAATCTCGCAGATCGTCGATTCCTAATTGGAGATGAGTACACCATTGCCGATATCGCGACCTACAGTTGGTATGGTCAGATGGCGGTTGGCAACTTCTGGAAATCCAGAGAGTTTCTCGACATTGATTCATACACTAACGTTATACGCTGGGCCACAGAGATTCACAATCGGCCTGCGGTTCGTCGCGGCAGAAAGGTAAATCGAACTTCGGATACTGGCATCGCGGAACGGCACGACGCCAGCGACTTCGATAAGCTCGGCGTCTGAAGCGGGTGGACTAGGGCACCTGCTTGGTTTCCTGCCAGTCGTTTAGAATTTTGTTAGCGGCCTCAATATCTCGCAGCGGTTTATCTTCCTTTGGCGCGGATAGCTCAACAACATAGCCATTTGGATCGCGAAAGTAGATCGATTCAATAAAACCATGATCGGCGATGCCACGTGTCTCGATTCCTTCTGCGCGACCTTTGTCCATCATGGATAGCAATGTCTCTTTATTGACCTGCAACGCGATGTGCAGGTCAAAGTCGCGTTGTGCTTTGAAGTCGAAATCTGCTTTTGGTTCTTCAAAAAAAGCCAGACAAGAATCATCGTTCATCGCATAGAAAGTATGCAGCACGTCTGCTTCTGAGCCTTGTGTTGCAATCGTTAGCGCGTTCACCAGCTTCAAACCGAGGAAATCTTCGTAGAAGGCGCGCGTTTCTTCAGAATCACGGCACCGGTACGCTGCATGATGTAAGCGTTCAATGTCTGTCATGGTGCTGGCTCCGTTACTTATATACTGTGTGATGGTAATCCTCACTACCGTGGTAGGCAACGAGCCTTTCCAGGTTTGATCACCTGCGTTAGAGTCGGAGCTTTAAGATGCAGAGGAGTTACCATGCCTGAGTTCAAGCGCGGAGATGTTTCCCTGAATTACGAGATTCACGGTGAAGGGTATCCCATATTGCTATTTGCCCCTGGTGGAATGCGATCCGCCATAGATTTCTGGAAGAATTCCGAATGGGATCCGATTTCGACACTTTCACCGCATTTCAAAGTGATTGCTATGGATCAGCGCAATGCGGGGAAATCTGTAGCACCTATTAGTGGTAGCGATGGTTGGAGCACCTATACATCAGACCATGTTGCACTGCTGGATCATCTCGAAATAGAACGGTGTCATCTTCTGGGTGGTTGTATTGGTGGACCTTATTGTTTTGGCACAATTCAGGCTGGCCCGGAGCGCATAAGCTCTGCCGTCCTGCAGCAGTCCATTGGCAGCGACAATAACCAGGACACCTTTTACGATTTGTTTAATGGGTGGATGAATGAGGTCAAGCCCAGACATCCGTCCGTGACGGAAGCTGAGTGGCAACAGTTTCGCAGCAATATGTTTGATGGGGACTTCGTCTACAACGTGGATCGAGACTTTGTCCGGCAATGTGAAACGCCGCTGCTGGTGCTGATGGGTAGCGATGTTTATCACCCGACAGCGACTTCGAGGGAAATCGCTGAACTAGCACCCAATGCTACTCTGATAGAGAACTGGAAAGATCCGGAAGCTGACAATACCGTCAATATTGTCATCGATTTTCTGAAAGCCAATACTCCCTAAAATGCCGCGACGATCTTTGGCCTGTTGGGAAGATCGTCGCGTTAGTCGGGAGGATCCTCGAACGGGTTAGGTCTTCTCAGACACTTTAACGAGAATTTGCGCAGCCCTGTGCAGTTGAGGACTTCTGGCTGTTCCTTTTCTACTTGGTCCACCGTGATGCTGACTGGTTCTGGTTTACTTTCCTGAATCTTAATTTCTAAAGGTGGCATCGCTTCTGGTTTTTCCGGCGCGATGTCAACCTTAAGGTGAGCTGCCTCCTTTTTGGGTTCTTGCGGCGCATCTTGTTTTCGCTTGCACTTTGAAGTGAACCTGCGCAGTCCTGTGCAATTGACTTGTTGAGGCACCTCTTCTGCCTCTTCTACCTTTTCCTCAATGATTACCTTTTCCACCACGACACTGACCGGTTCAGGTTCTTGTGGTTGCGTTGTAACCGCTGGCTTCTGAATCTTGATTTCTAGAGGTGGCTTCGCTTCCGGCTTCTCTGGCGCGATTTCAACCTCAAGCTGGGCTGACTCTTTTTTTGGTTCTTCCGGCGCTGCTGGCTTCTCCGGTGCGATTTCAACCTCCAGGTGAGTTGCTTCCTTTTTGGCTTCTTCGAACGGATCAGGTCTTCGCAGACATCTTAGAGTGAATTTACGCAGCCCCTCGCAGTTTAGTTCAGGTTCATCGACACTGATCTCGACTTCTGATTCCTTCGGTTCAATGGTCGCAGGTTGCGGCCTTAATTCTTTCTCTTCCTCAGCCATTGTCCCGGTTGGTTCTAGCTCCTCAATTTCAGTGATCAGTTCGATCTGTTCGAGCGGTGCATCCACAGGTTCGTCGCTGGGTATCTCAAACGGATTGGGTCTGCTCAGGCACCTGGGTGTGAACTTACGAAGACCGCCGCAATCAATAGAGTCGGGGTCTGTTGTTGGCGCAGTTGATTTCCGACTATTCTGAGTCGATATCCGGTGCATGCACTTGGGCAAGAACCTGCGTGCACCCTCACAATTGGGTAGCTGCGGCGTTTGGTATTCCCTGCCAAATTGGCCGCTTAGTTCACGTCGCAGTTCCATCATCTCCTGGTAGGTAATCTCACCTCGCTCGTGAGCTTCTACGATTACGCTCATCTGTTCGCCGAAGGTGGGCTTCTGTATTCGCTCTTCCGCGGATATTGCAACGAGAGGCGATGCTGCCAGGAGTATAAGCAGATACCTTTGTACAGATTTGAATTGGGCACTCATCCTGAGCAATAGATGTCCTTCAATTTTGTTGGCAGCTCATCAATTACCTCACGAGAGGAGTCCCAATGAACCTGGCGAGTTCGATAGGCAAAGCTCAGCGCCCTGCGTTCCTCATCGCTGGTCTTGTTGCTCCCGTTCTGATGCCATACAGCGCCATGGAGTAGGAGGGCAGAGCCCGCCTTCATCTCGGCAGAAATATAGTCTATATCCTGCTCCACAGGTCGCTCCCATTGATGACTCCCGGGAACGATATGCGTTGCACCAGTTTCCTCGCTGAAGTCGTCAAGAGCGACCAGCACGTTAATCATGCAGGGGCTGGTTGGGCGTGGTTCTGAAAAAATAATGTCGTCCAGGTGCATGGGTCTTGCATCTTCTCCCGGGACAACTGCCTTGATAGAACAACCGCCAAAGCAGAACCCGTGAGGAGCAAACGCATCTTCCATAGTCTCGAGCAATAACGGATCAACGAAAAGTTCGTCAAACATTCGCGTGATGGGCAACAGCCCTTTTCGGTAACGACCCCTGATCTTACCGCCACCAATTTTTCTCGCGTCATAGTCGATTAGCCAGGAATTACACTCTTGCCGGGCGCGCTCGAGCATCTCTCGGGGCATGAGATCGGGGATTATTGCGTATCCTTGCTCATGGAGTTCAGCTGAAGGTCTAGTAGACAGTGCGGGGACCCAGGTTCGGAATAGATCACTAGGATATTAACGAGGTGGCATATAAGCAAACTTAGAATTTGCCGTTATCGTTTTTCCACTCACTGCGAGGAGCGATCGTTTCCCTGGTATCCCAGTGTTCTACCAGTTTTCCGTTGGCTACCCGGAACAGGTCGTAAAAAGCGGTGTGGGCACCGCTGCGCTGACCTTCACTGACGCAAAGGCCAAAGTCTCCCTCGGCGAGGACTCGATGAATCCGTTGATAGTCGATGAGTGCAGAACCGTTGTGTTCAGCCTCGAGCGTGAGTCGTAGACTTTGAGTGCCGTCTTCAAGTAGAGGGTTATGCTCGATGAAAGCGTCGTCGAGGAAATCGTTGATACGGTCCGGATCGTGATTAATCAGCACTACGTCCACGAACGATTTTATTAACGTTCTGGTCGCCTCGGTCTGATCAAGGTCGGTGGATTCGGTGGGTCCATCCACCATGCTTCTGTCAGATTTGTTGGGTCCCTGCCTATCCTGGATATTGTCCCAATGTTCGACGGCCTGACCGTCCTCGAATCTGAACACCTCGAAACCAATTTTTCGAGTCGCGAAGTCGTATTCGGTATGCGCGAAAACGAAATCGCCATCTTCAAATGCGCGTACGATGTTTACCCTGGGTGAAGTATTAGATAGTCGCTGGAAGAGGGCGGCCAGACCTTCACTCCCTTCCTGGGTTTGAGGATTGTGCTGGATGTACTTTGCTTCATTAACAACGGCGACGGGCCCCGGGTCACCGGTTTCAATACTTTTTAGCAATGCTCGAATTTGGTCCGTCTTTTTTACAGCCATGGCCTTACTCCTGGTGCCAAACGTGAGTTTGGCAGCTAATGCTCATGTTGGAATGCTTAGTCAAAAACACCGTGATCCAAGATTCACAGTTTCTCTACTACTTAACAACTAGGTTAGACTCATCTTTGTATCATTCATTAACGTTCACGTGGGAGACTGAGTAATGAAGAAGCTATTAATGACAGTGGCCTTTGCTGGCGCCATGATGTTCGCAACGATTAGGGATGCCGAGGCTGGAGGTGCAACCATAGAATTCAAAGTTGGGGATAATGTGACCTATCTTGTAATCACGCTTCCCAACGGCCAGCGAATTATCAGAGAGATTGGGAAGAAGGGTTAGGGAGTAGGGATGAACCGACTCTCGGTCGCTGTCGTTACCGGCGGCCACAAGTTTCATGTTCGACCGTTCACTGACTTCTTCAATAGTCTCGATGGGGTTGACCCCTATATACAGCATTTTGACGACTGGCTTAGTCCCTCGGGTGTTGATGACGATCCCTGGTTTGCAGATACATACGGCACGAGCGACCTGGTCCACCAGGAAGTGCGCGATAGTTTTGACATTACACTTTTATATACCCTGGTCAGAGGGCCTCTCGAGGGGGCTGCGAAGGCTAGCGTTGAACGCCTGATTGAAACCGGCAAACCAATATTTATCCTGCATCACGCATTGTTCAACTGGCGAGAAGATGCCCGCTGGGGAGAGATCATGGGGCTAAGTAGTGAACGAACGTTGCGCCAGGTGGATTACGGTGGTCCTATGAACGGCATCTGGTTTGGTGAGTTTCCAGTTAAGGTCAACACTGATCATCCTGCTTCCGCTGGGCTCTCCGATTTTGAAATAGACGACGAGACCTATGCGCTTCCTGACTGTGACGAAGACTGCGACGTGTTGTTAACCACCGAGCATGAATCCTCCATGCGCACGCTTGCCTGGACCCGTATGGAAGGGGACTCGAGGATCTTCTGTATGCAACTGGGTCACGATCCGAAGTCCTGGCACAACCCGGCGTTCCGCACGTTAATTCAAAACGGACTAAAGTGGTGCAGCGATCGTTGATCCTGAGCCCAAGATGGTAAAGTGAGTCACTCACCTTCATGAATAGGGGAATCACATGATAGTCGTTAACGTAACAATGGAATTAGGGGAAGAGAACATTGCAGCATTGCGGGATGCCCTGTCGGAAATGGAAGCTGCATCCCGGGCCGAGGAAGGTTGTGATGATTTCACCTACAGCGTAGAGCTGAACAACCCTGATGTGATCCGTATCACCGAGCGCTGGGAAAGTATGGACGCGCTTGCCGCACATTTTAAGGCGCCACACATGGCCAAAGTGCAAGCTGCGACGCAGCAGCATCCACCGAAAAGCAGTTATGCCTATTTCTACGAGGCGACTGAGGTAGCCCCGCCCGGTCGTTAGCGCGAGTGGGCTTCCGTTACTGGGTAGTCGACCATCAATACCACTTTCTGTATCATGCCCCGGCTGCATTCAGATGCAGCAACGTTCTCGGGGTAGGGTGAAATTCCCCACCGGCGGTATATGTGAGTGCCACATGAGCCCGCGAGCGCCTTGTATCGATCGACATGAGGGTCAGCAGATTCGGTGAGATGCCGAAGCCGACGGTTAAAGTCCGGATATAGAGAATGGGAAAACTGTTCTGCAGGTTTGCCTGCATAGCTTCCCGCCGTCCCCTGGATTTTTTTAATCAGGAGGAACTATGAATTATCAAGCTAACCAACCCACCCAACCTACCGGTCACCAATACGACGTGCTTGCTAACGGCAAACGAATCGCCTTTATCGAGGCCTGTTGGCACAGCGATATCGTCGGTCAGGCGCGCGACGCCTTTTTCGAAAGATGTGAGGCGTTGGATATCGACCCGTCCATCATCGACGTCGTTGATGTTCCCGGCAGTCTGGAAATTCCGCTACAGTGCAAGTTGCTGGCAAACAGTGGTAAGTACGCCGTCATCGTTGCGACCGGACTGATCGTTGATGGCGGCATCTATCGCCACGACTTTGTAGCCAGCTCAGTACTCGATGGAATGATGCAGGTGCAGCTGGACACCGAGGTACCTATTCTGTCGGTTGTGTTGACGCCTCATCACTTTTCGGGAGAAGAGCACGAAGCATTTTTCTTCAAACACTTTCGCGTTAAGGGTGCTGAGGGTGCAGAAGCGTGTGCCAGAACGCTAGAGAATCTCGCATTGACGATGTAGCTTATTGAGCTATCTTCTCATTGGTCAGCTCATGAAACTGACCGGTTCGCCTTGCGTCTTTTAGTCGATTGAACTGATCCATATTCAATCCCTTTGCTCCCTCTTGGCCAAGGTGAACAGCGATAGACACATAGCGCTTTTCTTTGTTGTCGCAGGTCGTCTCGACACGAACCTCACCATTCTCGCGAGGACCGACAACGTCTGCATAGAAGTCGAAGACTTCCTCGCACGGTAGTGTAGTGTGTATATCGACCACGAACCCGGGGCCGTCTTCGAAGTAAGCTTTTTCGGCCCTGTAGATTTCTCCGCTAATGATAGGAACATCGGTCGGGAAGTCTGCGGGTATCTCAGTGTTGAATTTGGTACAACCAGCCAGCAATGCCACTACGGCGCAAAAAGCGATTGCTGACATTGATTTGGTATTGCTCATACAGTCCTAGACCGGAATGCCCTGGATCTGCTTTCGCTGCGATGTGATATTTCGACACATCGATTTCAAAGGCGCAGGTCAGAATATGAATGGCGTTCAAGGCCGGTTTGCAACTGCGCTAATCAACGATCATTCCTATCGCTTCCAACAAGATTCTTTGTTGGTAATCGTTAATGCGCACACCTGTCATATCCATACGTCGCACATCCAATCCACCAATCTGAGCATCTCGCAGATCAGCACCTTTGATGGATAGTCCTTCCGACTCAACGCCGTGAAAATCGCAGCCATTAAGTAGCGTGTTGTCGAGTACTGCGTTGTCCAGCAGCGAATGGCTAAAGCGATTGTCGGAAAGATCGCACTCGCAAAAGTTAGCACCTTTCATATTGGCATAGGCGCAGTTGCAGTCATTGATCCACGCATCCGACAATACGACGGTGTTACCTACCTGGTGACTTGAGGTAGCGTGTGAAAAATCGATGCCTGTCGCCTGGCATTGATTCATGGTAACTCGATAAAGGCATGCGCGAGAGAAGTTGGCCAGGGTAAGGTCACAACCTTTGAACGTGCTGCCATCGAATTGCGCGAACTGAAAGGTACAACCTTTTTCGGTGTCAGCGTCGTAGAATCTGGTGTTTTCAAATAGTGTTTCTTTGATGGATGAACTATTGAAGCTGCATTCCAAAAAAATGCAGTCGGTAAATTGCAGTGATTCCAGGTCACCAAATTCATTCTTTTCAAAGATGCAGTGATCGAAGTTAAGATCCTGAATGCCCTCCAAATCGCTCCATGACAGACTCTGGAAACGGCATTCAGTCGAGCTCGCATTCACCCTTAAGTGAGCAATGAGGTCGACGGATTCTGAAATCGTATTCATGGATCTGCAGGCCAACCCCATAGTCGTGGCGTGATGCTGAGCGCGCTACAACAACGAATCCAGAATAAGGTTCGTGGATTCAATGATTCGCTGATCACGCGGGCGCAGATCCGGGTCGAAGGTTTCGCCGGTGAGATGCTGTAGCCCCTGGATGTAGCGAACCGCAATCTCATTCGACTGCTCCTCTGAGAACTGCTGGTCTTTATCTTTCACCATACCGCGCGCAAATTCTTTCGAAAAAGATACTGGCTTACCATCTTTGGTTAGCAGAGACCCATCCTCGTCCAGCCGCCAGAATCGGGAGGAGTCCATCGTGTAGAGTTCATCTGCGGATACGATTTGGCCGTCCTTGTCTATTCCGTGTTCGGTCTTGGTATCGACGAGCACCATACCTCTTTGGGCCAGATACTGCGTCACGATACCAAAGGCCATCAGTGATGCATTGCGGATCTGCGCATATTGACCTTCCGTGCAAACACCGTCCTGGATCAGATAGGCCACGTCAGTCGTGTGGTCGACCTCTTCCTTCGTGCTCGGTGTATCCATCAGGTAAGGAAGACGTCCGTTTGGCTCCAGGGCCGTAACATCGAGTTGGTGCCCCGCATAATCCATCGTGCTTTGGCCTTTTTGCTTCGCTGTTAACCAATGCTGGTACAGTGAGGTCGAGGTCGAACTCTCCGCCATGAAGAGGCGCAGGACATTCTCGATCTTCAAGAGGTTGAGGTTTTCAGCGGGAATAACGGTGGACGCAGGAGAAAGCCCATCGACTTCGAACTGCGAAGAACCCAGCACAGGTTTCACCAGCCGGTGCATGTGATCATGATTGAATGCCAGGACCTGATCCTTGAACGGGATCGCCCCCCGATTCACGTCGTGAGTGGAGATTCGATTATTTCGGAACATCAAACGAATCGGCGTCCCCGATGAGGTTTTCAAGTTGTCGCCGAACACGGAATCGGAGACTTTGCCCTCG
>CAJWQG010000060.1 GCA_913045175.1 uncultured Gammaproteobacteria bacterium
GGGGCTTGTGGAGGAGTTGAGGGCAGCCGGGAGGGCCGCAAGCCGCGGAGAAAAACAACTCCCAGGTCCGGCTGCCGTACACCCTTGATGGAGCTTAAGTAGGTGCTATCGCTGTAAAGGTCAGGGATTCACCGTCGGGACTTTCTGCGGCAATGGTGTTCTCCCCGGGGTTCGCGACCACTGCCAGCGCGTCGTGAGCGGCGACAGAAACCACACTTCCTATCGGGCGCCCGGTAACCTGTAGTTCATCGCCGACTGCCAGCGATTGCTCGAAACGGGTATGGTGTAGCGCACGTTTTAGGTCCCCTAGGTATTGAGCTCTGGCTACGATTTCCTGACCGAGGTAACAGCCTTTTTCGAAATCAATGCCACCCAGTTCGTGAAGGTTAAACATCTGTGGCAAATAATGATCTGCTGTAGCTGATTCTATCCATGCCAGACCATCAGCGCAGTCTGCAGCGGCCCAATCCTCTGCATCTGATTCGTCTCCGAGGGATGATGTGCTCCAAAGCTCATACCGGGTATCGTTGACCCGTAGCCGGATGGAATTCTCATCTGCGTCATCCGTATCACCAACCACACCATGGCAATGCCAGTGGTCGCTGACGTCGATCAGTTCAGCTTTGGAAAATACTATGTACTTGCTAAGGAACTCCATGGTGTCCTGCACGGAGCTCTTGTGCATGCGCAGCAGTAATCCTTCGTCCGTTGATGCGATTCTGAAATTGGTTACCATGCGCCCTTTCAGGTTGCATATTGCGCCGAGGTTTTCCCTTTCCGAGAGCTTTTCGACATCACAGGTGGTATACCCCTGCATAAATGTTTTTGCGTCCCGGCCATTGACTGCAAGGAATCCAAATTGGGATAGTCTGGTTATGGTATTCATGGCGGTATTTTACATGGCGGTACTAATCATGGCAGCGCTAAACATAGCAGTAATCAACATTGTTCTCTAAAGCAGAGAAGGGTCGTCTTCGATGGCGTTCACGACGTGGCATGCTGGAACTGGATCTGCTTCTCGTACCTTTCTTCGATGAAAGGTTTGAAGGTCTGACGATAGAGCAGCAACAGAATTTTGTCACGCTGCTGGAGCAGGACGATCCTGATCTTATCGAGTGGTTCGCGCGGCGGGAGCGGGCCCAGGATGAATCCCTTCAGGCTTTGGTGGAAATGATTCTGGATCATGCATAGCGGTATGGTAATCGGGCATATGAATGAGTTGGGGTTCAATCGATCGTTGCTGGACTTTGACCTGGATGTTTCGGTCACGTTGGGTAGCTTGCACCTTATTCTTCACGCGACTGCGATTGCAGCTATTGTTCTTTCCGTGTTGGCACTGTACCTCAAAGTAACGATCGGTTTATGCATTGTCCTTTCGCTGGTACTCAGTTTGTATCGATATGTATTGCTGCGTCATCCGCGCTCGGTCTTAGCTATTCGTTATCGCGAACCTTCGTGGTCACTTCGGCTTCGTTCAGGAGAAGAAGTGAGCGTTAGAATTAGTGGTCAGGTTCTGGTTACCAGTTTTTTGTTGGTGGTTAATTTTGTTGACGATAAGGGACGTCGCTTTGCGGTGCCGATGTTTCGCGATTCCATAAGTGCTGAACAACACCGGCGGGATCGCGTTTTCTTCAATATGCAGGGTGGGATTGAATAACCTAGCTGAAATTGGGCGGTACCAGCAGGGTGTCGTGGGGTTCGCTTAAGAGATCCGGATAGTCCAGTGTGAAGTGTAATCCTCGGCTTTCTTTTCTCCGGATCGCACTCTGAATAATTAGGTCGGCGACGGTAATCAGATTGCGCAGTTCCAGTAGATCGCTGCTGATTCTATAGTTACTGTAGTATTCAGTGACCTCTTGATTGAGAAGCAGAACCCGCCTTCTGGCTCGCTGCAGGCGCTTATCAGTTCGGACGATGCCCACGTAATCCCACATGAATCGACGTAACTCATCCCAGTTGTGTGAAATGATGACGTCTTCGTCGGAGTTGGTTACCTGTGTTTCGTCCCAGTCGGGAACAGAAAAGTCCGTTATTTGTTCTTTTGGTTGCTCCATGATGTGTTTCGCGGCTGCGGTTGCGAAGACCATACATTCCAGCAGTGAGTTACTGGCCATGCGGTTCGCGCCGTGTAGCCCCGTGAAACTGGATTCGCCAATTGCGTATAAATTGGGAACATCACTCTGTCCGTTGATGTCTGTGACGATTCCGCCACAGGTATAGTGTGCCGCTGGCACGATTGGAATGGGCGAGGTAGTGATGTCGATGCCAAGTTCCATACATCTGGCATAGATGTTTGGAAAGTGGGATTTAATGAACTCCGGTTCCTTATGGCTTATGTCCAGGTATACACAGTCACAACCCAGGCGTTTCATTTCATGATCGATAGCACGCGCTACGATGTCTCGTGGTGCCAGTTCGGCTCGCTCATCGAACCGCTGCATGAATTCCTGGCCATCCGGTAGAACCAGTTTGGCCCCTTCGCCGCGGAGCGCCTCAGATATAAGAAACGATTTGGCTTCCGGGTGGTAAAGACATGTCGGGTGAAACTGGTTGAATTCCAGATTTGCTACCCGACAACCTGCGCGCCATGCCATGGCGATACCGTCGCCTGAAGCGGTGTCAGGGTTGCTGGTATAAAGATAGACCTTGCTGGCGCCACCGGTGGCAAGAATGACATGTTTTGCGCGAAACAACTCAACCTGCTGGGTATCGAGATTTAGTACGTAGGCACCCAGGCACTGATTCCCCTTGAGTCCAATGTCGTGTACGTTAATGAGATCCACGGCAACAAACTGCTTAAAGAAAGTAACGTTTGGGTATCGGCTCAGTTGGTCATATAGAGTGAGTGCGATTTCTTTTCCAGTGGCATCTGCGGCATGAATAACCCGGCGATGGCTATGTCCTCCTTCCTTGGTTAGATGAAACTGATTAGCTCCCTTGGCATCAGGCTCCATGTCGAAATTCACACCCATTTCGACCAGCCAGTCGATAATCTGAGGGCTGTGCTTTACGGTGAACTGCACAACGTCTTCGTGGCAAAGGCCAGCCCCCGCATCCAGCGTATCCTCGATGTGAGATTCCATCGAGTCGTATTCATCCAATACGGCAGCTACACCTCCCTGGGCATAGTAGGTAGAACCCTCGTTTGGTTCATCCTTACTGAGAATCGCAATGCGGTAGTCCTGCTCCAGCTGCAGCGCAAGGGTCATCCCGGCAGCGCCACTTCCGATTATCAGCACATCAAAATTATGAGTTGGTGTGGTCATGAGAGTGTTTAGGTTATCATTACTTCCCCCGTCGTTGTTAGATCCCTACTTAAGTGGTTGATACATCTGAAAAAATGGTAGTCAGGTACAGAAACCAATGGTGAACAAGAAGGAACCAACAGATAAACAGTTGGTAGAGCGAGTCAAACGTGGCGACAAGCGCGCATTTGACGTGCTCATCCTGAAGTACCAGCACAAGATTATCGGACTGGTGGGTCGATATTTGCGGGATCAGGATGAAGTGCAGGATGTGACTCAGGAATCCTTTATTAAAGCGTATCGAGCACTCCCCAATTTTAGGGGGGATAGCGCTTTTTATACGTGGTTGTATCGGATTGCCATCAATACAGCGAAGAATCATTTGGTCTCAAGGTCCCGTCGACCACCGGATACTGATATTGATTTAGATGATGGGGAATTTCAGGACAATTCTGCTGTCTTAAGGGATAACGAATCGCCCGAGGACGTTTTGGCGACCGGTCAGATGGAAAATGTCATCTACCGTGCGATAGATGATCTGCCGGAAGAACTGAAGGTGGCGGTAACATTGAGAGAGTTTGAAGGCCTCAGGTACGAAGAAATTGCCGAGGTGATGGAATGCCCGGTAGGCACTGTAAGATCAAGGATTTTCAGGGCTAGAGAAGCGATCGAGAAAAAGATTGCGGCGATAGAAAATGGATAAACTGTTCAGTATCAACATTTGAGGGGATAACGTGGCAGAAATGAAAGAAACAATGTCGGCCTTTGTCGATGGGGAAGCGAGTGAAATCGAGGTCCATCGAATGCTCCGAGAGTTATCGGGAGAATCAGGCGACACCGAGCAGGGTCTTAAGAAAACTTTGCTCTCATTTCTACAGATTCGTAGTGTTGTATCAAAGGATACTACTGCGGCTCAGATGTCGATTGCTCAGCATGGGGTGCTGTTTCAAAGAATCAGTGACGCGGTCGATGACGAAGAGAATTTTGGTGATCAGCCAGCGCCTATAGCCTGGCAGAAACCTGCGATCGGTTTTGCGATAGCAGCATCCCTGGTAGTGGCTATCGGCGCGGCCGTGAATAATCTTGATAACGCTGAACCAGCCAGGATCACTGGTACTGAAGTGACTGCACCCGTTACGACAGTTGCCAACCGAGCGACAGAGCCCGAGTTACGGGAACTGACACCCGAACGCCAGCAGCAGCTCCGCGAGTACCTCAATGAACATGATCGCATGGGACGCATGAAAAGAACGACTCAGCTGGTCAACAACAAGAAATAGATGAAACCCCTACACCATCTTTGTGCGTTTTCGCTCTGTTTTTCAGCAGTAGTTTGTCAGGCGGATGAGGCTCAGCAGTGGCTGGATAAGATGGGTACCGCTTTACGCGAGCAGAATTACCAGGGAACGTTCACTTACATGCGCGGTTCCCAATTCGAAACAATCAAAATTACCCACCAATTCAACGACGGCCAGGAACTTGAGCGTTTGTTCAATTTGAATGGCGAACCGCGAGAGGTTATTCGCAAGGACTCAGAAGTGGTGTGTCACCATCTGAAGTCCGGCACCCCTTCCTTGAACCACGATGTACCACTGGGGCCTTTCAGCGCCGCGTTTAATGAGAGTCTTGCGATCAATCATGACCAGTACCGGTTTAGCCTCCATGGGACAGATAGAATAGCGGGCCGCACGACGGTAAGACTAAAGATTACCCCACGTTTTGATGATCGATTCGGTTATCAACTGTGGTTAGACGAGGAAACGGGATTGTTGTTGCAATCCCAGCTACTACAGAGAAACCGTGTATTGGAGTTGTTCCAGTTTGCCAATATCGAGATAGGTGAGCCTCTTGAGGTGGCACTGGTAAGCTCGCTGGGAACTGATACGTTGTCTCACCGTTTATCACCTGAAATACAGGCGGCAGTAAGTAACAATAAACCCAGGTGGCGTGTTTCCTGGCTGCCAAAAGGTTTTAGATCGGTCAAAGTACCCAACTCAAACAGGTTGCACTTCACAGATGGTCTGGCGGGTCTCTCCGTTTTCTTTGAGGGGAAGACTTCCGCAATGCCCGAAATGACGACTCACCTGGGTGCAACAACGGTGATTACTCGAAGGCTGAAGGACACCGAGGGTCAGATCACTGTTGTAGGCGAAGTGCCAATCAACACGGCTCGTAAGATCGCGGAGTCTGTAGAACCGGTAATTTACTGAGACGTACTATGGCTTTACAGCGTTTTGATACCGGACAGGAGTCTATCAGCACTTGCTTTGGCTGTCGCGGTTGTGCTCGACCGGTCTCTGTTACACCCCATAGGCAGCTCAGCTTGCTTACTAATACATTGATACTGCCTTTGCTGGGATTTGTCGTTGGAAGCATCGTTGCGAACTACTTCTATGATCATGAAGTCTCCCAGGTTGCCGGCGCGATCATCGGTTTTACGATTGGCCTGTTCTGTTGTCGTCCCGTTACATCCATTACAGAAGAGGCGGTTGATCATGCGTAAGGTGCTTCTATTATTGCTTATTGTCAGCGCGCCAGTATTTGCGTCATTGCCACAGTTTACGGAACTGGTAAAGGAGGTTTCACCGGCGGTCGTTAACATCACGTCTATTCGAGAACGCTCCGTTCAGGAGAGCTTTGGAAATGGTGACGAGATGCCTGAATTTTTTCGGCGGTATTTCGATCAGCGGCAGCGCACACCGGTTCCCTCAGCAGGTTCCGGTTTCATTATTTCCTCTGACGGATACATTCTCACCAATAACCATGTTGTAGATGGTGCCAGCGAAATCAACGTTGCCCTTAGTGATCGACGTGAACGCACTGCCACTGTTGTCGGGACCGACGAGTTGTCTGATCTGGCGTTGCTGAAGATTGATGCCGAGAACCTTCCGGTCGTAGAAATGGGCAGCTCATCAAATTTAGAGGTCGGAGAGTGGGTGGTGGCGATTGGATCTCCCTTTGGTTTTGAGCTCTCTGTTACCGCGGGTATTGTCAGTGCAAAAGGTAGGAGCCTCCCTGAAAACGGGTCAGGCAATTACGTCCCTTTTATACAGACAGACGTGGCTATTAATCCGGGCAATTCCGGTGGACCGCTGTTTAATCTGGAAGGCGAAGTGGTTGGTATTAATAGCCAGATCTTTACCCGCTCGGGCGGTTTCATGGGCTTGTCCTTCGCCATTCCCGTCGACGTGGCGATGGAGGTCGTTCAGCAACTGAAAGAGCATGGCAAGGTATCAAGAGGATGGCTTGGCGTAGGCATTCAGAGTCTCAATAAGGACCTGGCGGAATCGTTTGGCCTTGATAGGCCGGCAGGTGCGCTGGTGAGTCGTGTGTTTCCTGAGAGCCCTGCTGAAAAGGCTGGTCTTGAAGTCGGCGATGTTATCGTTGAGTTCAATGGTGTTGGCATCGATCTTTCCAGCGATCTCCCTCATATTGTCGGTCGAATGCGTGCTGAAAGTCAGGCAGAAGTAGTGGTTATTCGAGACAAGAAACGCAAGACGATAGATCTCACGGTCGGGGCTTTACCGGAAGAATCATTACGGAGACTGTCTGGGTTAGGCGCAGATAGCCCGAAGGGTAACAGGATGGGCGTTGAGGTAGTTGATCTTTCTCGACAGGATCGAACCCGGCCGGGTGTGCGCCGCGGGGTGTTGGTCAAGCGCGTCATGGAGGGCCCGTCTGCTGAGGAAGGTATTAGGCAGGGCGACGTAATAACCCATATAGATAATGAGTGGATTGACTCGAAAGAACAGTTTGAAGCAGTAGTCGAAGAGATACGACCCAATGTTGCTGTTTCTATTCGCGTGGTGCGTGAAGGACAACCTACGTTTATTGCTCTTAAGCTACAAGACGATGAATAAATCGAGAATAGATGATACCTAAACTCGCGTATAATCTTGCTTTCTTATAGACTTCAGCGCTTTTGAGCGCCCTATTGTGGTTGATCCTCAATACATTCGTAACTTTTCGATCATTGCCCATATAGACCACGGCAAATCGACCCTGGCTGACAGGTTTATACACCTGTGCGGCGGATTGACTGATCGAGAGATGGAAGAACAGGTACTCGATTCCATGGATATAGAGCGTGAGCGGGGGATTACCATTAAGGCTCAGAGTGTCACGCTCATGTATGACGCGAAGGATGGTAATCGTTATCAGCTGAATATTATTGATACACCTGGACACGTCGACTTTACCTATGAGGTGTCCCGGTCGATGGCAGCCTGTGAAGGCGCATTGCTGGTGGTTGACGCCGCCCAGGGAGTTGAGGCGCAGTCTGTTGCAAACTGTTACACCGCGATTGAACAGGCATTGGAAGTACTTCCCGTGCTCAACAAGATTGACCTGCCGCAGGCTGACCCTGATAGGGTCTGTCAGGAAATTGAAGAGATCATCGGCATTGATGCCACCGGTGCATTGCAGGTAAGCGCAAAAAACGGCATCGGTATTGAAGAACTACTTGAAACGCTGGTTGAAGTAATCCCGCCACCAGAGGATTTTCGTGACGACGAACTACAGGCGCTGATTATAGATTCCTGGTTCGATAACTATCTTGGTGTCGTGTCTCTTGTCAGGGTTGTAAAAGGCAGCATCTCTACTAAAGACAGAATCATGACGAAGTCTATTGGTAAGGTGCATCAGGTTGATTCCGTGGGGGTATTTACTCCGCATCGCACCGAGACGGGTACGCTCGGTACTGGTGAGGTTGGTTTTGTCGTCGCTGGCATCAAAGATGTAAAGGGTGCTCCCGTTGGCGACACCATTACTGGGATGAATTCAGAAACACCAGCACTTCCTGGATTTGAGATGGTCAAGCCGCAGGTATATGCAGGCATGTTTACCGTCAGTTCAGACGATTTTGATAACTTCAGGGATGCGCTTGAGAAGCTGACCTTGAACGACGCTGCGCTGGTCTATGAACCGGAGAGCTCTGACGCATTGGGTAGCGGGTTTCGTTGTGGCTTTCTCGGTATGTTGCATATGGAGATCGTCCAGGAAAGGCTCGAGCGAGAATACAACCTTGACCTGATTACCTCGGCGCCGACGGTTGTTTATGAAATCGCCTATAAGAATGGCGATGTTGTAAAGGTCGACAACCCGTCACAATTACCCGACCCCTCCACCGTGGCTGAAATGCGAGAGCCCATCGTGTTAGCGAACATTCTGGTACCATCGGAGTACGTCGGCAACGTGATTAATCTTTGCATTGAACGTCGTGGTATCCAGAAAGACATGCAGTTTGTAGGTAAGCAGGTGTCTGTGTCCTATGAACTTCCAATGAACGAGGTGGTGCTGGATTTCTTTGACAAGCTGAAATCGGTCTCTCGGGGATATGCGTCACTGGACTATGGTTTTTTGAAATTTCATGAGTCCAATCTGGTCAGGCTAGACGTGTTGATTAACGGAGACCAGGTGGATGCGCTGGCGGTGATTGTTCACCGTGAGGACGCTCGAGGTAAAGGTCACGCGCTAACGAGAAAAATGAAGGAACTTATACCCAGGCAGCTTTTTGACGTGGCTATTCAGGCTGCCATTGGTAGTCAGATTGTTGCCCGGCAAACTGTTAAAGCCCTCCGCAAGAATGTGACGGCCAAGTGTTATGGTGGCGACATAACGCGGAAAAAGAAGCTGTTGGAAAAACAAAAAGCAGGTAAAAAACGAATGAAGCAGCTGGGCAGTGTGGAAATACCACAGGAAGCTTTTCTTGCTGTATTAAAAGTGGAGAAGTAAATGGGTATCAATTTCCCCCTCGTTCTTGTGTTGGCAACACTGATTACAGGTCTTGTCTGGCTGCTTGATATTCTTTTACTAAAAAAACGTCGAGAATCCGCGGCGGAAGCTATTCGAGCGACCGAGGCCGGAGAAGAAGCAATCGAGAAAGCGCTCAAAGAACCTGTTGTGGTTGAGTACTCGGTTTCGTTTTTCCCGGTGCTGGCAATTGTTCTGGTTCTTAGATCGTTTCTGTTTGAACCTTTTCAGATTCCTACAGGCTCGATGATCCCTACACTACAGGTTGGTGATTTCATTCTGGTTAGTAAATATGCCTACGGGGTTCGTTTGCCGGTAATCGGTACCAAGATCCTGGATGTTGATGAACCGAAAAACGGGGAAGTCATGGTGTTTATTCCTCCCCATGAAAAAGAGTATTTCATCAAGCGGGTGGTCGGTACCCCGGGAGACAAGGTACGATACCAGGACAAGACGCTGTATATTAACGATGAACAGCAACCGTTAGAGTTTATTTCGCAGTATCCTCCCAGCAAACCACGGTACCTGGTCTATAACGAGGAATTGGGTGGCATCAAACATCTGATTCACCGGAATCCGTTCAGAGACTCGAGGGTGTTGGAGTGGCAGGTGCCGAAAGGTCACTACTTTATGATGGGCGACAATCGTGATCAGAGTAGCGATAGTCGGTATTGGGGGTTAGTATCGGAAGAGAATATAGTAGGAAAGGCTGTAGCGGTTTGGCTTCACAAGGAACCGGGGCTTAAGTTCCCGGAAATTTCCAGAAATCGTTGGATTCAATAATTCGATCTTCAGGAGAACGTAATGAAAAATAAACAATTAGGTGGTCTAGGAAGCTGGATATTTATCATCATTGTCTTCGGTGGCGCGCTCTCCATTGGATTTAAGTTTATTCCGCACTATATGCACCATAACACCATGTCCAAGGTCCTTGATTCGATGGCCGAGGAAGATGGGATGGCGGGAAAAGCGAGGCATACGCTCGAAGATACCATAACCCAAAAGTTCAGGATGAATAACATCAGAGACTTTCCTGTTAAGGAAAACGTCGAAATCAAACGGACGAAAAATGGAACGGAAGTCGTTTTGGATTATGAGGTTCGCATGAAGTTGTTTAAGAACCTCGACCTGATTGCAGACTTTGATAAATCTGTCGAACTTCGTAATTAACTGGTTTCTGACCCAGTAATCTTTATTTAAGCGAATAAGTGCGTGTCGCTTAGCAAATTACAAAAACTGATTGGTTATCAATTTCAGGATAGCGATCTTCTTGTACAGGCACTTACACACCGCAGTCACGGTGCTCTCAATAACGAACGCCTGGAATTTCTAGGCGATTCGATTCTTAATCTGGCTGTTACCAGATTTCTATACGATCGCTTCTCCGATGCGACAGAAGGTCATATGAGTCGACTACGGGCAAAGATGGTTCGGAGAGATACCCTTGCGGATGTTGCACGTGAGTTTGCTCTGGGTGACTTTCTTATTATGGGTCGGGGAGAGCTGAAGAGTGGTGGTTTTACGAGAGACTCCATTTTGTCCGACGCGGTTGAGGCGATCATTGGCGCTATATATCTGGACGGTGGTTTGGAAATTGCGCAAGAGAGAGTCTTGGTGTGGTATGAATCTCGACTGGGTGAATTGTCACTAAGTGAATCGGAGAAAGATCCCAAGTCCAGGTTACAGGAACATCTGCAGGGGATTGGTGCATCGCTACCTCAGTATGAAGTAATACAAACCTTAGGACTATCACATGACCAGCTGTTTACGGTTGAGTGCCGCTCAGAGAGCCTGGAGGAGACCGTGAGTGGAGAAGGTACCAGTCGCAGGATGGCCGAGCAGGCGGCAGCACAGGCAGCGCTGGTAGCGCTAGAGCTGGAACCAGGATGAAACGTTGTGGCTATGTTGCGATTCTGGGGCGCCCTAATGTCGGAAAGTCGACCTTGCTCAACCGGATGCTGGGTCAAAAGGTCAGTATTACTTCAAAAAAACCACAGACGACGCGCCATCAGTTGTTAGGAATAAAAACGACCAAAGGTTGTCAGGTCTTGTATGTTGATACTCCGGGCATCCATGGAGAGGAACCAAGGGCAATCAATCGGTATATGAACCGAAGCGCGCTGAGCGTAATCCGGGATATGGACGTGGTGTTGTTTATGCTGGATAGAACCGCGTGGACTTCAGACGATCAAAAAGTAGCGGATGCACTGAGCAGATTCTCTGGGAAGCTGATAATCGCGATGAATAAAATTGATCAGCTAAAGAAAAAGAATGATCTCCTGCCGGTGCTGCAAGGACTCCAGCAGACTTTCTCAGAAGCAGAGTTGATACCTGTATCGGCAGTCACAGGGGAGAACGTTGCGGAACTTGAGTCGTTGATTTCGCAGCACATCCCTGAGGGACCTTTTTTCTTTCCGGATGATCAGATCACCGACAAAAGTGAACGATTCATGGTGGCGGAGACAGTTCGCGAGAAGTTGACGCGCCAACTTGGTGAAGAGATACCCTATGTATTGACGATTCAGGTAGATCGTTTCGAGGCAGGGGACAAGGTTACAGAAATTGACGTCACGATATTTGTAGAGAAGGATGGCCAGAAAGCAATTCTGATCGGCAAAAAAGGAGAGCGGCTCAAACAGATTGGAATTGACGCTCGAAGAGACATTGAAGAACTGCTGGGTACCAAAGTAATGCTAACTACCTGGGTTAAAGTTAAATCCGGGTGGTCTGACGATGATCGTGCGTTGAAAAGCCTGGGTTACACGGATGTCTAGGCCGGCAGAGCTGCACGCTGCCTATGTTCTGCATACCCGAAAATATCGAGATACCAGTCTCCTCGTTGAAGTGTTCTCCCGCGATGAAGGCAGATACACGCTAGTTGCCAAGGGTGCAAGAAGTAAGAAGCCGAGGTTTCATCTCCAGTTATTTTCACCTGTACTTGTTTCAAGTGTTGGTCGTGGAGAACTAAAGACTGCAACGGAAGTTGAAGCGAATGGCCCTGGGTATCTTCTTGCTGGCAGAAATCTAATGATTGGAATGTATGTCAATGAGTTGCTGTATAGGCTTGTAGGAAAATACGACCCTACGCCACATCTCTTTGACCGCTATAGTCAGCTACTCAGCTTGTTGCAATCGGAACCATTTGACACGGGTTACCTTCGTGCCTTTGAAATTTCGTTGCTTGCTGAATTGGGCTATGGAATCTCGTTTGATGTGGAGTCTACCACGGGTGATACGATCATGGATGACGGTCGATACTGCTACTTTGTGGAAGACGGATTCCACTATGCAGGTGAAAATCAAAGCGCCAGAACTATCGAGGGAAGGCACTTGCGGGCGATCGCTGAAGGCAGAATTGACGCTGATGCAGATCGCGTTGCGAGGGGAATAGTGCGGCAATCCGTTGATCAGATTCTGGGGGGTAAACCTCTGCATAGTCGGAGGTTGTTTGCATGACCATTGGTGTGGGTGTGGACATCGTTGAAATCTCTCGAATCGAGCGATCAGTCAAACGATGGGGCGCAAAATTTGCGCGACGCATTTTCTCAGAGCGAGAATTAACCGTGTTCGCTGATCGCACTGAAGAGTCTGGTTTATTGGCGAGACAGTTCGCAGCGAAAGAGGCAGTATCGAAAGCGCTCGGCACTGGCATGAAAGGTATAGGCTTTCGAGACATCACGGTAATCCGCAACGAAGCAGGTGCGCCACTGGTTGAGCTTTCTGACCATGCGGCCTCACGGGCCTCGGAAATCGGCGTAGAGAATATCCTTATCAGTATCTCTGATGAGCGGGACTACGCCATCGCATACGCAGTTGCAGAGTAGTGCTGTATTTCGTATTTGAGAAGACAGAAACTAGTTGAGGCTCACATCCTTGGTATCAAAAGGGTCAGGGTTTGACTGACTCCAGATCAAAAGCGAGCTTACCTCGGCGTTCAGCACGTTGAGCGCTCTCCTGATATCTTCATCGGGTTCGGACTTGGCGATACCTTCAAGCTTCTCTACCGCATTAGCCAGGCGAGGAACACCACAGTAACGTACCGCGCCGAACGGCAGCACGAAAGTCATCAGGACCGCTGGTGTTAAACGCTTCGTTAATTGATTGCTGATCGAGTGGCAGGCTAGTGACAAGCAGCGTGAATAGTTCATCTGCGAGTTCCGGCCGGTTATTTGCTGCAGATAAAGATAACTCCAGATCGAACAGGTTCTCCTCAAACCTCCTGTTAGCGGGAACGGGAGGTTTCGCGGAATCGTGTTGAGATTTTGTGACTGCGCGAATTGTGGCGATACGCATCGGTTTAATAATGACCTCGTCCATACCCGCTTCGATACATCGTTTTTGTTCATCAGGACTAATATGTGCCGTCAGGCCAATAATTTTTGGTTGAGTGTTACCAAGCAGGCGTATTGATCGGGTTGCCTCAACACCGTCCAGTTCTGGTATCTGAATATCCATAAAGATGAGATCGAATTCATGTAATTGGCAGAGTTCGACCGCTTCAATGCATGTATTTGCAGTCGTAACCTGGTGACCGAGTTCTTCAAGCTGGAGCACTAGGAGCTGAAGGTTCGGCTTACTGTCATCAACGGCCAAGACCTTCATGTTGGGATGTTCTTCTGGTTTAAGGCTGTCTAAACGATGCAGATGTTGCAGGAGCTCAGATTGGTTAAGCGGATTCTTTAGCTGGATCCAGTTAGGTATGTTATAGAGTGTCTGGTTGTTGAGGAAGAATAAAACCACATTGGGCGATAGATATTGCTGAACAATACGAAACGTATCGCTGGCTTCATCGTTTACAAAGCAGGCGTCAAGCTGCCGAGATTTAAAATCTGAAATAATATTCATCCCGAGACTCTGTAGCCTGATGGTGAGACATTCTCGTTGTATTTCGTTGTCTGAAACGATAACTGCCGTTAGTCCCTGTGCCGGTAAGCTCCGGTCGTGGGAGTGTTCTTTTGCAGGGGTGCTCAATGACTGAATGGATTCCACGTCGTCCAGCAGCATTTTGAACCGCGCACATGGAATCCCTGCAGGATACTGGTTCCTTGCGAGGTATATTTGAAGCGCTTCTCCTGAATAATCAACTTCCAAACGAACGGTGCGCTGAGGTTCTTCATGGGTCAGGTAGTGAAGTATGTAGTTGAAGACCAGGGAGCGAAACCGTTCATCTTCTATGTGGATCGTGTTTGGAACCCTTTCGGAAACTAAAGAATGAATATCGATACTTTTTTGTACGCACATGGGTTGAACAAGTGTGAGGATGTCATCGATCTCCTGGCGCGGTTCAATTATCTGCTTTGAATCACCAGGATCTATTCCTAACGTTTCGTTTATCAGGAATCGAAGTTTTTCGGCGTAGGCCGCCAGTTCTTCGGAGATGTCCTCACTTTTGGGGTCAACGGCAATACGATTGGTAAGTCCGATGATGCTTTTTAACGGAGGGATGCACATCTGATGGATATATCGCAAGAATGTCTGTTCACGTTGTGTATCGGTGGATTGAAGCTCCGCATGCTGAGCTGCCTCTGCGCTGGTTTGTTCAGCAATTTTCAAAAGGCTGGATAGTCGTTTCTTCTCGTTACGAATTTGATTGATCTGGCCGTGGTACTCCTCTTCCAAATGAGTGACATACATATCAATAGCGATTGATAATTCAGTGAGCGGCCCACTTGCGACATTAGTATTTTTCTTTAATTGTGTTGTTAACCTGGTTATTGGATTAACGAGATGCCAATCGATAAAAAATGCGATTAGGAAGCTTGATCCGCTGGTCAGGGCAACCGGTAATAAGAACCCAATGCCAAGCGTCTTTGGACCCATAAGGTCCCACGCGCCGTATGCAATAAGAACTACTGTTGGCACGGAAGATAGAAAAAGTAGCTGTGTTTTTGTTTTGTTCATATGCGGTTTTCGCATGATAACAGCTAGTGTCCTGTCCCATAAGTAACTGGTGTTTGCAGGGGAGAATTTGTACACACGAACCTGATATTATATGCCCCCCATTAATATTTACTAAGTCGATGAGCCAGTACCCCACCATTGAAAATACGATTGGTCAGACGCCACTAGTGCGCCTGCAGCGCATGCAGGGTGATACCAGCAATACGATCCTTCTAAAGCTCGAAGGCAATAACCCTGCAGGATCGGTTAAGGATCGTCCCGCAATTAGTATGATTGCTCGTGCAGAAGCACGAGGGGATATCACTCCCGGTGACACGCTCATTGAAGCAACCAGTGGTAATACGGGCATTGCACTTGCTATGGCGGCCGCAATCAAAGGTTACCGAATGGTGCTGATTATGCCTGCTCATATGAGCGATGAGCGAAAAACTTCGATGGCAGCTTACGGGGCAGAATTGATACTGGTGACTCAGGAAGAGGGCATGGAGCGCGCGCGGGACCTTGCGCTGCAGATGCAGGAAGAAGGCAAGGGTGTCGTCCTGGATCAGTTTGCTAACCCGGATAACCCAATATCTCACTACGAAGGTACCGGACCAGAATTACTAGCCCAAACCAATGGGGAAATAACCCACTTCATCAGTTCCATGGGTACAACCGGGACCATTATGGGTGTGTCTCGATTTTTTAAAGAAGTTAAACCGGAAGTGGAAATAGTGGGTTTGCAACCAGTGGAAGGATCGGCCATTCCGGGCATTCGTCGCTGGCCGGAGGCCTATCTACCAAAAATATATGATCGATCTCAGGTCGATCGGGTCATCGATGTTGAGCAGAGCGTAGCAGAAGATACCATGCGCAAACTTGCTGAACGGGAGGGCATCTTCTGCGGCGTCTCTTCGGGTGGGTCGGTTGCGGGTGCACTACAGGTCAGCAGCGAAGTTGAGAATGCAACCATAGTCGCAATTATCTGTGATCGTGGTGATCGTTATCTTTCAACCGGAGTTTTCTCCAAAGATTAATGGCGCGTATATCTAAAGCGCCAATTCAAGTTGACGTTACTGCGTTACATGATGATGGCTACGGGTTGAGTAACGATGGCCGGACCGCGGTACTAGGAACCCTGCCTGGAGAATCCGTCACCGCCTCACCATTTTCCCGTCGTCGGAAGAAAACCTATTGTCGAATTGAAAGCATTGAGCAGGCTTCAGCGGATCGTGTTGAGCCGGCTTGTTCGGTAGCGGGCGTATGTGGTGGTTGCAGTTTGCAGCACATGGATCATTCGGCCCAGATTGAATTCAAACAGGCTCGTTGGCTGGACACTTTTCTCAGACCACCGGAAGAGATACTACCGCCGTTACTCGGTCCCACTTTAAATTATCGAAGCAAGGCAAGGTTGGGTGCGCGCTTTGTAGATAAGAAGGGTAAGGTGCTGGTCGGTTTTCGTGAAAAGATGAAAGGGTTTATCACAGAAACTGAAAGTTGTAAGACGTTGCGATTGCCGGCGGGTGATTTGCTCGAGCCGCTCGCAGAAATGATTATGCGCTTATCGGACCCGCAGACCGTCCCGCAAATCGAAGTGGCAGTTGGTGATGTGACTACAGCATTTGTGATCCGTCATCTTAGCGACCTTACTGAAGTAGATACCGATATCCTCAAAAAATTCTCAAAAGATCATCAAGTGCAGATCTACCTGCAACCATCGGATACTGATTCAGTATATAGGCTCTCCCCTGATGGGGCTGACGAGTATCTCTATTACGATCTGGATGAGCACGATTTACGAATATTCTTTACGCCGCTTGATTTCACCCAGGTGAATCACGTTATCAACCAATCGATGGTTAGTCTGGCTATCAAGTTGCTTTCGCCAGGGCACGATGATGAGGTGCTCGATGCATTTTGTGGCATTGGAAACTTCAGTCTGGCTATTGCGCGAGGTGTTCGACATGTTACTGGTCTTGAATCGGCCAGCTCGAGTGTTGAAAGAGCGGAATATAACGCTCGGATAAATGGTGTGGAAAATGTCACATTTTTGAGTCGCGATCTGTTCACTGAGCCGGTTACAGATCTCCTGGAGCCCTTGTCGCACGTGCTTCTGGACCCGCCCCGAAGTGGGGCGGAAACTCTTGCGAAAACACTTGCCCAAAGCGATGTGAAGAGAGTAGTGTACGTGTCCTGCAACCCCCAGACGTTGGCCAGAGATATAGAGATTCTGGTCGACGGAGGCTATCACTTTGACAAGGCAGGAGTCATCGATATGTTCCCGCACACAACTCACATCGAATCGATAGCTGTCTTGTCGCGTTAGCGATCTCCCCTTATGGTAAAAGTCAGGCAAGAATACAGAGTTTCCTCGGATGGATCCGTCGATCTGGATTCATGGCTTGGCGAACTCGGTGATCGCCAACCGGAAATCAATCTCGACGAGATTCGCAGCGTCTGCGAATTGTCTGAACAAGCCCAGAAAAAAGCTCAGGCCACGGACGGTGACTCGGGTCCTGGCAGTTATCAGATGGGGCTCGAAATCGCAGAGATTCTGAGTGGGCTGCGTGTCAATGAGGATGGATTAAAGGCCGGTATCATCTACCGAGCGGTGCGTGAAAATCAGATAACCGTCAATCACGTGCGTAAACAGTACGGCGAGCAGGTGGCGGAACTGGTTGAAGGCGTCCTGCGCATGGCTGCGATCAGTAGTATCAGGTTTGGTGATCGTAAACCCGTACTTGGTGAGCGCAAGGACCAACTGGAACAAGCCAGAAGAATGCTGATCGCGCTGGTTGATGATGTTCGTGTAGCGCTTATTAAACTCGCGGATAGAACCTGCGCTATCAGGCGAAATGCCGATAGGATTCCAGAAGAACAGCTCAGTCTTGCTCGCGAGGTATTCGAAATATATGCCCCGCTGGCACATCGTCTTGGTATAGGGCATCTCAAGTGGGAGCTTGAAGATCACGCGTTTCGATACTTGGAGCCATTGTCGTACAAACGGATTGCGAAGCTGCTGGATGAAAAACGGCTATCGAGACAGGAATACATCGATAACGTCATCGAAGAACTTGGAACAAAACTGAAATCGTTTGGTATCGAGGTTGGTCTTGAAGGGCGTGCCAAACATATCTGCAGCATTTGGCACAAGATGCGTGAAAAAGGAATTACTTTTTCTGAAGTTCATGATGTGCGAGCTATTAGATTGTTGGTGAGCTCCACTAATGATTGTTACCGCGTACTCGGCGTTGTCCATAGTCTTTGGCGGAGCATTCCCCATGAGTTTGATGACTATATCGCTAACCCAAAGGAAAATGGCTATCGCTCTCTGCATACCGCGGTCATTGGTCCGGAAGGGAAAGTTTTGGAGGTGCAGATTCGAACCGAAGAGATGCATGAAGAAGCTGAGTATGGTGTCTGTTCTCACTGGCGTTATAAGGTGCCGGAAGGTAAGAGTCAGTCCGAGATGTACGAGGAGCGATTGGAGTGGTTACGACAGATACTCGATTGGCAGGAGGAATTTGAGGACGCACCGGATCTGGCGAAAGAGATACTCGACGATGTTGGAATGGATCGAGTGTATATGTACACCCCTAAGGGTCATGTCGTGGACATGAGCCCGGGTGCAACACCAGTTGATTTTGCTTACCGGGTTCATACGGAGGTTGGCCATCGCTGTCGCGGCGCAAAGGTTAATGGCAAAGTGGTGCCACTTAATACCCAGCTAAAGTCTGGCGATCAGGTAGAGATAATCACGGGAGAAGATGCAGAACCTCGTAGAGAATGGCTGTATGAGCATCTGCGATTTACGTCCACATCGCGAGCAAAGTCAAAAATTCACGCATGGTTTATGCAGCGTGAAAAACGAAAAAATATTGAAGAGGGTAAAAAACTTTTGGTGAACGAACTGGGCCATCTGGGTCTGGCTGAGTCTGAACTAAAGAAAATTACAGAGAATGTTCAGGCGAGTTCGCTGGACGCATTGTGCTATGCCATTGGTGTGGGTGATGAAATCGCAGCAGATGTGATTGATATAGCGATTGAAGTGACCGAAATTCAGGATAGCCAGCTGAGTCTCGAATTCTCTGATATCGGCCCTGAAAAGGTTATCGTCGCCGGGTTGGGGGGCAAGGCCTACACCATGGCGGAGTGCTGTAATCCAGTACCGGGTGACTCAATTGTTGGAGTTATAGACGACGATGCTCTGGTCCACGTACATCTGCAGGATTGTCTGCAGGCGCTTCAGGCCGACGTCTATGGTCGCCTAGTTCGATTGGATTGGCAGGACGAGGTTAGCGTGACATTCCCTGTTGGTATAGAAGTGAGTGCCTACGATCGTGCGGGATTACTCTATGACATTACGGGTATTTTTATGCGTGAAGATACTAATGTTTTATCCATAAAGATGGTGTCCGACAAACAGGACAATACGGTTATACTAAAGATGGTGATCGAGGTTTCAACGCTATCGCGCTTGTTGAGGACTATGGAGAGTATAGAGCAACTGCCTAATGTCCTTAGTGCAATAAGAACCGTTACATCGTAGCGTCGACCAAAAGCTGATCATATAGACTACGTTATTCAACTGACGACTTAAGAAATCATAAACGGGCGACAAAAAGGAGCGTTTTGTGAGGATTATCCTGTTGGGTGCCCCCGGTGTTGGGAAAGGCACACAGGCACAATTTATTACTGGAGAGTACGGTATTCCGCAGATATCTACGGGTGACATGTTACGTGAAGCGGTAAAGGCAGGGACACCATTGGGTAAGCAGGCCAAGGCTGTGATGGACAGCGGTGCTCTGTTTACCGATGACATCATCATTGATCTAGTGAAAGAGCGCATCGCTCAGGACGACTGCCGGAATGGATTTTTGTTTGATGGTTTTCCTCGAACCATCCCTCAGGCAGAAGCGCTGCTGGCCGAAGGCATTACAATCGATAGTGTGGTTGAGATTAAAGTGTCCGAAGAGGAAATCATCAATCGACTGAGTGGTCGTCGAGTTCACGTTGATTCTGGCAGGGTCTATCACATTGAATTTAATCCACCCAGGAAGGAAGGTCTCGATGACGAAACGGGTGAACCATTAATTCAAAGAGATGATGACAAAGAAGATACGATCAAAGAAAGATTGAGTGTTTATAAGGAACAAACAGAACCGCTCGTTGCTTTTTATAGAAACCTGGGTGGACAAACTGCATACCATACCGTTGAGGGCCAGGGTTCTACGCAAGAAATATGGCAGAAAATTTCTGTAATGTTGTAATCAATCTATAACTTCGCGAAAAAAGTTACAGGTCAAATTTTTTATAGAACCATCTCCGTGTAAAAATAAATCGAGTTTTAAGACATAAACTGCTGAATTACTATGCTTTTTATATGAGAAAAAAGTCGCAAATCGAAATTTTTTTTTCTAAACTGCGCAGAGTATTTGCAACTGTATGCATATGTTTTCTTCGCAAATAAAACTGCCGGGGAGATGCAAACAGCTTTTTTAATACACTGCTGTACGACTTAAACTTTAATAACAGGAGCGATAATAGTGGTTGCCAAGAAAAAAGCTAAGAAGAAGCCTGCGGCGAAGAAGAAAGCTGCTGCAAAGAAACGACCAGCTGCGAAGAAAAAACCAGCTGCGAAGAAAAAACCAGCTGCGAAGAAAAAA
>CAJWQG010000061.1 GCA_913045175.1 uncultured Gammaproteobacteria bacterium
CTAGAATACGCGGAGGAGAGTCCGCGTGATATTCCAGGTCGCCAAATGTTGGTACTCTTGATCTCTTCTGTTCGAGAATTGCCAGGTCGACGACGGCGAGTTTTGCTTCACGGCGATCGGACAGATCGAACTCTGGCATATCCTGCATCAATCTATATGCCTGATCGAGTTTTTCTGCGGCACAGCATCGCTCTGCAAGATAGAGTGCGAGGGCCTCTCGACGTAGCAGTCCGATCTGAAGGTCTTCCTGCTCCTGCTCACTTATCAGGTGCCGAACCTCATCATAAATGTTGCGTGCTTCACCGTAGCGCATCGTGTTTCGATACCAGTCCCCGAGTCGTATGCTCGCAATCAGCATTGGTTCTTCGTGCGGTTCATACTCCCGGGCGAATAATTGATATTGCAAACTGGCCAGACGGTTTGCCTTGTTGATGTCACCAAGAGCAGCATAGGTCCGAAGTAGCAGGTGAAGCATTTCCTGTTGTTCGATCGCCCAGACGCCTAAGTTGCGTCTCATGAGACTCAGCGCACTCTTAAAAATTTCAGCCGACTGCTGATACTCGCGTTGTTCAAGGTGATGTAACCCAAGCTGCTTTAGTGGTCTGTATAGTGCAGGTGCGTCTGAGCCCTCAGTGTCGATAATATGTTCAATTTGCGATTGCAGTTTCGCCCTTTCGTCGACTAGGTTGAGCGCGAGAATTTGTTGAGGTAGCCCAAGCGCGCTCAACATCAGCAGACCGACGGCGATGGTTCTGGGGTGGAAAACGAAGTGTGTCATGTTTCAAATCCTGGCTTATGCCCAGTGTTATACATGCCGTGGTCGTTGCAATATGTGTACCACCGAAGGAAATTCATCTCAGAACAGCGTGGTGCCTCGCCTGTAAGGCAATAAATAAGAAGGGTCTCGAAGATTCTGGAGAAATAATGGGCCGCACCAATCGTGCGAAACCTGGCATGCGAATGTGCCAGGTCCTTGCCTTAGGGGGGTGCTTTTTTTGGGCGATCTGCGCTCTGTAAGCCGAATTTGGTGCGCTTCTAGTGCACTTCGCCTCGAATACCGGATAGAAATGCCACGATTGCTTCGCTTACGACTTCAGGTTCTTCTTCCTGGACCCAATGCCCGGCACCATCGATGAGCTGTTTGCCCCTCAGGTCAGAGAAAAGAGCATCTTGTCTGTTGTATCCATCGGGTACGAAGCTGATTACTGGATCCTTTGCGCCACCGAGAAAGTAGGCAGGGACCAGTACCTTTGCGTTTTCAAGCCAGGGTGTCAGCGTGTGTATACGGGACATGTTTCTATACCAGTTGATCGGGCCACGAAACCCTGACTCTGTGTAGGACGCAACGTAATAAGCGTTGTCTTCTTCGGTGATCGCGGGTTGCAGTTCTGTTGGCGTGGGGTCGTCGCCAAACATGGCGGCATCCCTGGGCTTGGGTGTACCCATGACCTTCGAAGCCCCATTGAAGAAACGCATCGTGCGGTCGATGTCAGCTTCAAACTCTTGTTCCGCGACTCCGGGATTCTGGAAGTAGCGTATGTACCAGAAGTTATCGTCGAGACCTGGTGGATTCACGATGTAAGTACCAATCGGCGAGAGCGGGACCGAAAGTCCCATTACACAGTGCAGTCTATGGGGATACAGCCATGCAGTATACCAGGCGACGATGCATCCCCAGTCATGGCCCACTAGATAAAACTTTTCCTCTCCAAGTGCATCTGCAAGTCCAATGACATCAGCTGCGAGCTCAAGGATGTTGTAGTCCTCGATCCGTTCTGGCGGCTGCTCGCGCCGTAGCCTCTCTGATCGGGTACAGCGACTCTAAAACCAGCCTCCTTCAGGGGATCTATCTGATGGCGCCACAGATACCAGCAGCGTGGAAATCCATGTAACAGGATCGCGAGGGGACCATCGCCTTCAACGATCGTACGTAGGGTAATCCCATTGGTTTCGATGTGCTCTTCGTGTCTACCTGCTGCGTCCAACATGGTGGCGATCCTTTCTCGAAATACTTAAGCGTAGTTTTTCACGAGTCTATCAGACCTATTCGCGAGCGAACTGGCCGGTTTGGATAAAGCACAATGCCTATTTGATGACGATCGGCATTTGCATAATGAAAGGATGCGAGTGCGGTACGGCGATAAAGTCTTTCACACCATCGACCTTGGTGCGCTCGACAGAAACCTTGCCGTCGTCAGGGTTGGGTAGTAACTGTGAGAGGATCAAACTGATGGTTCTGGTCCCCGCGATTATTCCAACCTCAAATTCGACCGGCCCCATCGCAGAGGGTATCGAGTTCTCGTCTGTGCCGAGTTGCATACCGGCCGGACCGTTAAGCAGATGGTACCCGGGGAAGTCTTTAAGGCCGTCCACGGCTTCACTACCTTTGTTGGGCGGCGCAAGCATGACAACCCGGCCCAATCGTGACAGTTCGTGATGCTCCAGGTAATACCTCACCAGAATACCCCCAAGGGAGTGGGTAACGAAGTGGATGGTGCTACCATCAGGACAGGCGCCCACCCCTTTGTTGATTACCAGCGGTGCGAGATCTTCAACCGGATGATCCCGGGAAGGGTAGTCAACGTTAACGACCTCAAATCCTTCGTCAATAAATGCTTGTTCCATCTCTTCCATTGAGGATGCCGAGCGCAACAGTCCGTGTAACAGAACGACACATTCGCCGGTGGCCAATGCACTGCTGGATATCAATAAGAAACCGATCAACAGGAGGCGCATTAGCTTATTGATGCCATGTAGCGCGAGCGCGCGATCTCGATCATCCAATCTCGATCTTCAGCTAACACAAAGCGCGCCTTTATTAATTCGTCAATGCAGGTCGTGGCCTGCTTCACATATGCAGCCACGTTTGGATAGTTCGAGAGGATGATGTCCTTATCAAAGAAAATAGAGAACCCCGCGAATATTGCCATTTCATCTTCAGCGCCGATGTCAGGTGAACGTGGATTCCACCCCGAATGGAAGGCCACCGGGCATACTAGATCCGGGAGATGAATACCCGCGACTTCGTTGAGGTCGGCCCGTACATCCGAGACATAAGCTGGATAGGGTTCAAACTCCTGTACCGGTTGCTCAGCTGATTCCAGTTCCAATCGATGAAGACCGATCAGCTTGTCCGTGTTAGGTATGGTTAGCGTTGTTTGATTAGCAAATGTCGATAGGACCGAAGCGCGAGTAGTGGCGGAGTGATTACTTACTTTCGGGTGAAGCGAGGTAGGGGGAGGGGTTTGACTTACCACCCATTCATCCAGTACTTTAAACAGAGCCCGGAATACAGGTGCGGAATTGACGACATTCAATGGATACGCCGTCGCGAGACCCGTGGGTAATTCCTTCATCTGTTTGCCCTTTACCAGGATCCCGCCGATGTGATGAGTGCCGGCGATATGGTAAATACGGGTGTTGGGATGTTCGGTTAGATCTTCCCCGCTCTGAATATGAATCATAGAAGCATCACCCCGCCAGTATTCAAACGATGTGTTTGAGAAGATGATTTTTGGCGTTGCCTCTTCATCCAGTTTCTCGAGTAATCCATCTTTCCGGTTGCTGATCGAGTCGACCGATCTTGATGCGGCAAATGGAAACTGTTGTCCGGGCCCCGGTACTCCGATGACTGATGGTTGTGCGAATCGATGATTGAAGTCGCCGCGCTGCCCTCCGGCGATATGGATAAACATGCCGTCGTAGGCAATACGGTTTTGTTCGTCACGGTTCAATCCCTCGTAAAGAAAATGACGCAGGACTCGACCGGTTTGTGAAACACCATAGCTCAAAGCGTGATCGAAACCATCAGCAAGTGGGCTCGCCTCATCCTGGTAGCGAAGACAGGTAGCGATATCTCTGATGGCGAGCAAACCGCATCCAACCACTGGCGCTCCACTGGTCCGGTAAACCAGTTCGTAGACAATGCCTTTTTTGAAGCCGGCATCCAAGCAGATGTGCCGGTCACTTTCTTCCACTTCACCATTGACTACTCGGCCGAATCGCCAGTTGGTCCGATCCAGCAAATGACGCTCGCCATTCCGATTTTCGTAAAGTCTGTGAGTGGTCGAACCGGGTTCGTGTACGGGGTAGGAGGGTCGTGTTTGTCCGAGCTGGATCATGGCAAGAAATTTACGATCACGATCTGGTTGCAGCTTCATCAGCACATCACCTTCAATAGGCTTGCCGCCGATTGTTGCTTCAGGTGCCTCTAGTTTCATTGCATCCTCGACCTGTGGATCGAACTGCCAGCCAATCGATAGAAAACTGAATCCGTGGCGACATAGAAATCCATCGCCTGGGTTGTCTCTGTCGTCAGGCGTCGCGACCACGACACGGTGAAAGTGGCCGGCAGTGAGTTTGTTACCGCGATTGGGTATCTCTACGAGAAGTCGTCCGTTGCCATCGTCGAGACTTTTAGGCGTGACGAGTGAGAAGTTACTGCTGAATTCCACCAAACCCTGTTCATTAGTAGGTGCTAGTTCAAGGTCCGTAATGTTGGTGTTCGCAGCATGTTTCGGATCCACAGCAAAGGTTACTGTGCCATCGAGTTGCTGGTAGGGCGTGTCGAAGTCTCCGAAGTCCGAGGTATTAGAGATGTCGATTCGCGTGACTGCCATGAAGTGATCCTTCGAACGAAGATCGAAATAGACCATAAATGCGTATGCGGAGCAAATTGCCTGAAATGGCTTTCCAGACTCGAAGTAAGTAATCACTTACGATAAAAGCCTTTAAAACAATTATCTTCCAAATGAATACGTGGTTTGATCTGAATCAAGGAGTTAATTGTAGGTTTTGAAACAATAGGCGCCCGTTGTAAATGAGAATAATTCGCATTTATGATTGATAATCATTCTCGTTTACAATATGATTGATAATCATTCTCATTTACTAATTGGAAGAAATTACGCATGTATTCCCATAGATTAAAGGTTCCTGGTGCAATTGCCCTGTTGCTGGTTGCCACGAGCGTCTGCGCCGTGGAATCAGACTTTATGGTGGAAGTCACCATAGTTGGAGAACGAAACCAAGAAAAACAGATCACCGGTGCCGCGCAATACATTGGTCAGGCGCAGCTTGAAGAGTTTGCCTACACAGACATTCAAAGAATTCTAAGACAGGTGCCCGGGGTGTCGATCCAGGTTGAGGATGGCTATGGTCTACGCCCAAACATCAGCATACGTGGCGTCGCAACGGAAAGAAGCGGCAGGGTCACGCTACTGGAAGACAACATTCTGATCTCACCTGCACCTTACTCTGCACCATCAGCGTACTACTTTCCTACTATTGGCCGAATGCATGCGATTGAAGTTTTAAAAGGTCCCGCGGCGATCACCCAGGGGCCCTATACCATTGGCGGCGCCATGAATATGTTGTCCACCCCGATTCCAGCAATCGCTTCGGGTAACATTGTCGCCGAGGCGGGGCAGGACGCAACCTATCGAGTTCAGGCGGGCTATGGTGCAACGACAGACCGAGGCTTTGGTTTCTTATTCGAGACCCACCAATGGAAGTCTGATGGGTTTCAAAACATTGATCGAAGCGATGGTGGTACTGGTCTCGATATTGAAGACTACACAATAAAGCTCGCATACTCTCCAGAGGGATCCAGACATCGGCTTGAGTTGAAGCTCCAGTACGCAGATCAGAACTCCGACCAGAGTTACCTCGGCCTGACCGATCATGATTTTTCACGGGCTGCTTATCGACGTTACGGATTATCGGCGCTGGATAATATCGACACGTCTCATGAACAGCAGATCCTCAGATATCAATTCGATATCACTGATAAAATTTCACTTTCTGCGATTGCATACAACAACGAACACGAACGCAACTGGTTTAAAACTGAAGGTATTGATTTCGATGGCAGCGAATCTGTAGCGACGATGTCTCGCACCAGCTGGTTCAATGTCATTCAGGCGATAAATGTAGGATCGTCTTTGGGTGGGTTCACGGCGCAGGAACTTCAGGCGTTAATGGATGGCGTAGTTGACACTGCTCCTGGCAGCATACAGCTTCGTTCCAATGCACGGACGTATTTTTCCAGAGGAATCCAGTTCGAATTGGATTGGCTGACTGAAATAGGTAGCACCAGGCACGAGGTCACTATGGGGCTGCGTCTTCATGAAGATGAAGAAGATCGCTTACAGCGCAACAGCAGCTACCATCAGGAAAGTGGTCGGTTGGTCCTGGATGACATCGGACTTATGGGGAATGCGGGCAACCGCATCCAGGAAGCCGAAGCGGTCTCTCTTCATGTTCAAGATCGTATTGAGATTGGTAAGTGGGCGCTTACTCCGGGTCTACGCTATGAAAATATTGACCAGGCGCGTAGCCGATACGAAATCCGTGATGGGCGAACAACTGATCCGGTTTCCCGTGATATCAGTAACATCAGGGACACTCGTCAAAACGATACTAGTGTACTGTTGCCCGGCATTGGTGTTGTCTACGTTTATAACCAAAGTTTGAGTTTCATCGGTGGTGTACACAAAGGGTTTACTGCCCCGAGTAATTCTCCTGGAGTCAGGGAAGAAACAGCAATCAATTGGGAATTGGGATTTCGACATCACACAGCAGGTTTTAGCGGTGAGGTGATTCTGTTTCTCAGTGACTATGACAATCTGTTGGGAGAATGCACAGCCTCATCAGGTTCAGATTGTACTGTAGGTGATGCGTTCAACGGAGATGCTGCCTCTGTCTTTGGCGTTGAGGCGATGCTTTCTGCCGATCTGCTGGAAACCGCTTATCTTTCCGTACCGGTCACGTTTAACTACACCTATATAGATAGTGAGTTTGATACCGACATTGCTGATACCGATTTTTTTGGCGATGTGAGCAAAGGTGATCCCATACCCTATATTCCCGAGCATCAGTTCAGCGTGAATCTGGGTGTCAATGGCAGCAACTGGTCGGTGAACATCAGTGCGAACTATGTCGATGAAGTATGTGTGCGTGCTTCATGTAATGTCCTTGAACGAACGGATAGCTCTTTGACGGTCGACCTGGCAGGTAGCTACGATCTGAGCTCGTCGATGGTAGTCTTCGGTAAGGTGGAGAATCTGCTTGACGAGGACAGCATCATGGGTCGCCACCCCTACGGCGCCAGACCCAATAAAGACCGAACCGCTACAATTGGTGTACGCTTTAGCTTTTAGTCACTCTGTAGGTTCGTATCAGTATGAGAAGTCTCTGGATTAATCTTCACCTTTACGCAGCTGCTTTCATGGCGCCTGCACTACTGCTTGTCGCCATATCAGGTGGCCTTTATCTGATTGGCGTAAAGGGCAGGGTCGTTAATACTGCTGTTGATGTACCTGCGGGGCAGACGCTCGACCAGGAATCTGAAACCCTTGAAGCGGATGTGCGCGAACTATTGTCGAGCGCCGGTATAGACCATGAGTTTGAGTACCTGAAGGTGAGCGGCAATAGCCTCATTACCAGACCTACTTCTCGTGTTCACTATGAGATAACCGTTCTGAATAACTCGACCACGGTTTCCCGCCATGAGCCTGACCTTCAGAAGATGATGATCGAGTTACATAAGGGTCATGGACCATTGATGTTCAAAACCTTTCAAAAGGTTCTGGCAGTAGGTCTTCTGTTTATCGTATTGAGCGGATTGTGGCTCGGACTCTCGTCATCGGGTTTAAGAATGCGAACCCTTGCGACAAGTGCAGCAGGAACGGTGGTATTTTTTGTGTTGGTGCTGCTCGCCTGATCAATCTAACCGACGATGTGATACCCACCGTCGACATAGTGAATCCCGCCGGTCATTCCCTGGGAATTCGGGCTAGCCAAAAAGGCCATAAGCTGGCCCACATCAGTTGGTGTACTGAGTTTTTGTAGTGGCGCCTTTTCCTTTGTAGATTTCAGTAGTCCGGTTAGATCCTGAATCCCTGACGCAGCACGTGTCTCCATGGCGCTCGCGGAGATCGCATGCACACGAATGTTGTCCTCACCGAACTCGTCGGCGACATAACGAACGCAGCATTCCAGTGCTGCTTTCATGGGCCCCATAAAATGGTAGTTGCTCATGACGCGTTGCCCACCGAGGTAGGTCATGGTAATCAAAGATCCCTGCGTCTTCTTCAACAGGGGTTCGCTTAGTCTGGCAACTGACAGGAACGAGTGGCAGGACACCTGCATGGCGAAGTTAAAATCTTCGAGCTCTACCTCTACCAGTCGTGACATGGTCATCGCCTTGGTAGCAGATGCCATGGCGTGTAATACGAAATCGAGTTCACCCCACTCCTGGGTAATTCTCTCGAACAACGCCTCCAGCTCACCTTCCTGAGTGACGTCGAAGGGTAGCAACAGCGAATCATTAACTCCGAGTTCGTCTGCAAGTGGCTGAACGAATACCTTCGCCCTGTCGTTGAGGTAGGTAATTGCCAGGTCCGCACCCTGTTCGCGACAGACGTGAGCACACCCGTAGGCGATACTCTGATCATTCGCGATGCCGATGATAAGACCTTTCTTTCCTTCCAATGGCAGCATCTATTATTCTTCTTGAGTCCTATTGGATGTAAGAGTATTAAAAAATCACCTTAATCACCAGCTGCAAGGTATTGAAAAAGCGTAGTTTTACACCATATAAGAATGCGGTAGAACCCCGAGGACATCGAGATGAGCGAAATAGCCAGAGACGTAACAGATGCAGAATTCCCCACAGCGGTGCTGGAGAGATCAAAAGAGATCCCGGTCGTTATTGATCTATGGGCTCCCTGGTGTGGACCTTGTCGGCAACTCGCTCCTATGCTGGAGAAAATCGCGGCCGAGCGAACAGGAGAGTTTGAGCTCGTTAAGCTTAATATCGACGAGAATCCGGAAGTGGCCAGCATGCTGGGTGCACGCAGTATTCCGCTGGTGGTTGGCTTTCGTGATGGCGCGGTAGCATCCCACTTCCTTGGTGTGCAACCGGAAAGCGCGATCAATGAATTCATCAATTCGATCTTGCTGTCTGAGGCAGACCAACTGGTTACCGACGCGAAAGAGAAGGTTACATCCGGTGACGATAGTGCAGCCGAGCGATTGTTGAACAACGCGCTGGAACTCGACGCCAGGCACGAAGGGGCAAGGGTTACCCTAGCCAGGTTACTCTCGGACGCTGCAAGATATGAAGAGGCATGCGCGGCACTCTCTCCCATTGCAGTAACCGGAGGTGAGGAGGTGACGACGTTGCTGGCTGAAATTCAGCTGAATCTGGCTGGTGATGTGGACTTATTATCGTTGGAAAGTCGGCTGGAAGCAGATGCTGGTGATCTGGAGGCCGCGGTTGCGTTGGGTAAAGCCCTTGGCGCCAAAGGAGAGTATGAACGTGCACTTGAACTGCTGCTCAATGCGGTAAAACAGGATGCTACTTTTCAGGAGGGGGCAGCGAGACAGGCCATGCTGGATATCTTCAATGTTCTTGGTGCCCAGGATCCCGTGACGAAAGACTATCGCGCGCAACTATCCAGTGCTTTATTCTGACAGTGGGGGTTAGAGTAAGCCCTCGAACTCACTTTCCTTAAACCCGACGAGTACCGCGCCACTGGTTTGCACCACGGGCCGCTTGATCAATGTGGGATTATCAAGGAGTAGGGCAACCACGTTGTCCGCTGACAGGTTGTCTTTGGTGTCGTCATCCAGATTGCGCCAGGTAGTACTGCGACAATTGACGAGCGTCTCCCATCCCAGGTCGTTTGTCCATTGGTTAACCATGTCTGCGTTTAAACCATCGACACGAAAGTCGTGGAACTCATAATCTACTTCGTGATTATCGAGCCATCCTCGAGCCTTCTTCACGGTGTCACAATTTTTGATTCCGTAAACGGTTAGCATCCGTTTCGCTCCTCTGGATTTCTTCTTCGATCATATCATGGCAATCTGTGCGCACTTGATCATTCGCCGCGAAAATGGGCACCATGACATGGCTTACGTTAACCACAAATTCGGCAGGACCTACTACACCAGGAAGGGCCGTAACCGGTCGATACCGATCGTCTATTTGCATGGTGGCCCGGGCGGCGTTCACAAACCAGATATGCCACAGTTTCAACTTGCAACTGAGCGTCAGGTGTATGCCTATACCCAGGTAGGCAGCGGCAAGAGTTCACCAACGCTAAAGAAGTACTGGAACGTGAAAACCTTTGTGCAGGAACTGGATATTCTTATTGATGCCTGGGGACTCGATAGATTTCACCTGATGGGTGGTTCCTGGGGCACGACGTTAGCGCTTGAATATTACCTTCGTCGGAGGGGTAAAAGTGTTGAGTCACTGATTTTTCAGTCGCCACTGTTTAGCTCAAAGGACTGGAAACGGGATGGTCGCAGACTGATCAAGGGATTACCCAAAAAGACACAGAAGATCATCAACACCTGTCATGAGATTGGTGCGACGGACTCAACAGTCTACGAAGAAGCCATGTTCGATTATTACCTGAAATACGTGATGCGCAACAAAACCAAGCTGAAAAAATCGATGGGTACCAAAAATCCTACGGGCAGTAAGATCTATGCGCATATGTGGGGTCCCAGCGAGTTTGAACCGACGGGAACACTAAAGAACTACGACCGGGTCTCGGACCTTTCACGCATTAAGGTGCCAACGCTAATTATTTGTGGTGAGCATGACGAAGCGACGCCGGAAACCGGTATTCGCTATGCCAACAAGATTAAGGGGTGCGCTTTCTCAGAGATAAAAAACGCCAGCCACTCTATTTGGGTAGAGCGGCCGGCGCGTATCAGGCGGGTTATTAACGACTTTCTAAATCAGACCGAGCATCTATGACAGTTCGGCGACCTTGTTCTTCTCGATAAGATCGTAATCGACATGTACCCCTAACCCTGGTTCGTTATAGGCGTAAACATAACCCTCGGAGTCTGGCTCGACCTCGTTGAGTACAGCATGTTTCTGTACTTCCCCAGGTAACAAGACTTCGAACATCTGGGTGTTTTTCAGGGCCATGATCATGTGCAGATTGGCGATGTTGTTCACTGAATTGCTACCGTGATGAATTTCGTAATTCATCTGGAATGTCTCTGCGACGTGGGCTGTCTTCATGCAGGAAGTGATGCCACCTTTAATCCAGGGGTCGCCGCGCAAATAGTCCGTTGCCTGTTCCATCACCCAGGGCGCATAGGACAGAGGTCCAGCGGACGGTAGTTCGGTCGCCATGATGGGGATGTGTAGCAGGTTCTTCAGCTTCTTATAACCATAAAGGTCGTCATTAGGCAGGGGATCTTCATACCAGTAGAAGCCCATATCCTGAATGGCAATGCCGACGCGCAGTGCATCCGGGTAGTCATAGGCCCAGGTGGAATCCAGCATGATGCGATAATCATCACCCACGCCTTTTCTTACTGCCTCGCAAATCCGAATGTCTTCCTCGGCAATGCCAGGAGGATGGATCTTGTAGGCTGCCCATCCCGCTTCTTTGTATTTAATCGCTTCCTCAGCGTAGTGTGCCGGGGACTCCAACACGGCAGAACTCGCGTAGGCTGGAATCTTGTCTCGATAGGTGCCGAGAAGTTTGTGTACGGGAAGATTCGCTGCCTTGCCGGCGAGGTCCCATAGCGCCACATCAATAGCGCCGACCAGATTGAGCTTGCCGCCGAGGCGTCTGTAGTTGTTTTGCCAGATTCGCTCCCGGTCAAACGGGTCCTGACCGACTAGTGTCGGTTTGATGACCTTGACGACAAAGGGACCGTCCTGGGCGGCGGAGCCAAAAGAGGAACCAATAAAGGACTCGCCTACAATGCCCTCGTCGGTTGAAATCCGCACCAAACCCATTTGCGACGAGCGGGTCGCGGTGCTGGTAACAGTTTTGGTATAGCGGGTCGCAGGAATATCCCTCCACTCCCACATTGTTACGGTGACATCGGTGATTTTCATTGCAAATCCTAGTGTGAAAATGGGCGACAGTATACCTGACCGGCGACTGCGGTAAACATGGGTCCATATACAGCCACCCGGCAGGGTCAATCCGACGTTCGTTAACAGGCGTTCGTAGCCTGGCAATATGATATGTTTGCGAGGTTAAAGAACTAAATAGAGGGAGCATTATGGAGATCAAAGTTTTCGACTGGATCCAGGCACACGCCAACCAGACACCAGACAACGTCGCCGTGGTAGATCAATACAGCGGGCGATCATTTACCTACAAGCAGATGAATCATCGCATCGCTTTGATGACGGACTATCTGGCGAGCGTCCAGGGTGTTGGGAAAGGTGACCGGGTGGCGGTGTTGTCCTTCAACAATCCTGAGATGCTGGAAATTCTATTCGCCTGTACGCACCTCGGCGCGATTTTTGTGCCGCTTAATCTCCGCCTCACAGTACCGGAACTGGAATACATCGTTAAAGACTGCGCACCCAGAGTGCTGTTTGCGGACTTTGAGCTCGCTGAAGCCGCACAGCAGGTGGCGCTTCTCGCGGTTGTAGGGGAAGTGATCGTCACTAACTCCGATGGCAGCGACAGTCCCTATGAGCAGGCGATGGCGGCAGCGACACCGTGGTACGATTCGGTGGATCTGGTTCTCGATGACCCCTCTACCATCATGTATACCTCTGGCACGACGGGTCACCCGAAAGGCGCAATCATCTCTCACTCGATGGCGCTGTTTAACGCGGTCAATATGATGACCGCGAAGATTACCTCCGAGTCTGTGAACTACACCTTTATGCCGCTATTCCACACGGGTGGTTTGAATGTCTTCACGCTGCCCATACTGCATGCGGGCGGTAAGGTGATTCTGGCCCGGGCGTTTGATCCTGGCGCGGTCCTAGCCACTATCAACGACCAGACCCAGGGTGTAACCCACCTGCTGGCGGTGCCGGCAATGTTGCTTTTCATGGCGCAACATCCGGACTTCAAAAACACGGACTTTTCCGGAATCGACTGTGGATTTGTCGGGGGTGCGCCGGTACCCGTACCGACATTAAAGGTCTGGCAAGAAGCGGGCTGCAACATCCAACAGGGGTTTGGTATGACAGAAACAGGACCGTCATGCCTCGCACTGACTGCGGAAGATGCGTCACGCAAGATCGGCTCCACAGGCAAACCGGTGATCCATATTGATGTGCGTATAGTGGATGAACATGGCAAAGATGTAGCGAGGGGCGAGATGGGTGAACTCTGGGTTAAGGGACCCAGCATTATCACTGGATACTGGAACAAACCGGAAGCGAACGAAGCCAGTTTTACCGACGGTTGGTTGCATACTGGTGACGCCGCACGCCAGGATGAAGATGGCTACTACTATATTGTCGATCGCACCAAGGACATGTATATCTCCGGAGGAGAGAACGTATACCCTGCGGAAGTGGAAGATGTGATTTACCAGATTGAAGGTGTCGCGGAAGCTGCAGTGATTGGCGTCGCCGACGAACAATGGGGTGAGACGGGGAAAGCCATCACGGTGATCAATGAAGGTTCCAACCTGACTGAGGATGCGATCTTGTCGTACTGTTCAGAACGCCTGGCGAAATTCAAACTACCAAAAAGCGTCGTTTTCACTGATGTCTTGCCGAGAAACGCGACGGGTAAGGTGCTCAAGACCCGGTTGCGCGAACAGTTTGGAGACTAGCGGTCGAGGGGTAATTGGTCGAGGTGGGTTAGCCGGGTTGGAGTAGCGTCATGCAGATACGGGAAAAATTCTTTCAATCCAATTTTGGATTCCTGATGGCGGCGACCGGTTTTGCGGTCGGGTTGGGGAACATATGGCGCTTTCCTTATGTAACGGGCGAAAACGGCGGTGCCGCGTTTGTACTGGTATACATCATTTGCGCCTTATGTATTGGTATCCCCATTCTGATTGCCGAGATCATGATTGGCCGGCGCGGACAGGCGAGTCCACCAGACTCGATGCAGCAAGTTGCCGTAGAAGAGGGTGCTAACAAGGCATGGAGCGGTGTAGGGAGTCTTAATCTCGCGACAGCCTTTCTTATCCAGGCAACCTATTGTGTCGTGGCGGGCTGGGTGCTGTGGTATCTCTTCAAAGCGATTGTCACCGGATTCGCGGGTGTGGATGCCGAGAATGCAGCGGCAGACTTTAGCGCTGTGCTGGGTAATGTCCCGGGGCTCCTGTTCTGGACCTTTTTAAGCCTCGCCCTCACGGGCACCATAGTTTACTTTGGTGTAAACAAGGGAATTGAGCGCTCGGTACGTGTGCTCATGCCAACGCTGTTTGTATTGATGGTGTGCCTTGTTAACTACAACATTGTTGCCGGCGGTTTCGATCGCGCCATCACTTACCTGTTTACACCTGATTTCAGCAAGATAAGCCCACCGATGGTTCTGGCTGCGATCGGGCAGGCCTTTTTCTCGATTGGTGTGGCGATGGCGGGCATGATGATATTCGGGGCCTATTTACCAAAGTCGTTCTCAATCCCAAGAGCGGCACTGATCATCATAGTGATCGATACGACGGTTGCCTTACTTGCCGGTCTTATGATTTTCCCCATCGTGTTTCGATTTGGTCTCGATCCGGCAGGGGGCACCGGGCTTATCTTTCAAACGCTGCCCGTTGCCTTTGCGCAAATGCCGGGAGGTCACTCGGTGGCTATCGCGTTTTTTCTGCTGCTGTCAATGGCGGCAGTGACTTCCATGGTGGGGTTGGTAGAGCCGCTCGTGGCAAGAGCGGAAGAGCGCTGGAACATAACCCGGCACAAGGCAACGATCGCGGTATTGGCAGCGATCGCGGCGCTTGCCATTTTCAGCGTGCTTTCATACAACCTGATTGGTGACTACAAGGTGCTGGGGTTTGACCTTAACGGCATCCTCGACTTCACGTCGAATCAGATCACGCTCCCTGTTGGCGGACTGCTAATTGCGATCTTTGCCGGTTGGGTCATCAAGCGCAGCTCTTCAGAGGAAGAACTGCAAATGGGCGGCTTCTTTAGCGCATGGTACGTGTTGATTCGTTATCTTGTGCCAGTTGCCATCGTTATCGTGCTACTGACCGGATTGCTCTGAACCAGAACCAGGCCCTGAGCTATCCTTGATAATGTCATCAAGGCCGAGGTTCTTGACCCAGCCATCGTAGCGCGCAACGTTAGCCGGCAGAATAATCCTGCTCTGCTCTAGTGAGCTCATCGTATCAATATATTTTTCGCTCACCTGCATCTTTAGCGCATCACCACCACCGGCGGATTTAAACACGGTCGCGATTTTCTCGATGGATTCTGCCGATGCAGTGGCAATAGCAAGAATCTCTTCAGCCTTACCTTCGGCTTCGTTGATACGTCGCTGCATTTCACCCTCTGAGCGATTGATAACTTCAGTTTTTAATCCTTCGGAACGGTTGATGCGGCTCTGTTTGTCGCCCTCACTTGAGGCCATGATGGCGCGTCGTTCGCGTTCGGCGCGCACCTGTTTCTCCATGGCGGTGCGCACTGTCTCTGGTGGTGAAATGTTTTTGATTTCGTAACGATGAACCCGGATCCCCCAGGTGTTACCTGCCTCGTCCAGCACCTCTACCACCTTGGCGCTAATGACGTCCCGTTCTTCAAAGGTTCGATCAAGGTCCAGTGTTCCAATGACTGATCGGGTTGTGGTCTTGGCGAGCTGCACAGCGGCGAATCGGTAATCGGTAATGCCATAGCTGGCTTTTACCGGATCCGTAACGGACATATAGATAACGCCATCCACGGTGACCTGTACTTCATCCCCCGTAAAACACTCTTGTGGAGGAACGTCGATAGCTTCTTCGCGCAGATCCTGGATGAACGTTACCTTGTCGATAAAGGGCAGCAGTGCGTGGAACCCTGCATCGAGTGTCTTGTGGTACTTTCCTAGTCTTTCAACGATGTGTGCAGTCTGTGTGGATACGAGTCGAATAGACTGAAAGAACTTAACAACGGCCACCAGGAAGATGACAGCCCAGATGGCGAGTACGATGTAATCCATCATGAGTTGTTCCCTCCTTTGGATGGATCATTTATCGATTGTGCCACCTGATCCATTCCGGCGAAGAAACTCTGCATGTGCGCCATCTCGTTGGGCACCAGTGAAACCTCTGCGTTCTCAAAGAGCGTCGCCAGCCTGGTGACGTACTGTTCTACCAGGCGAAGGTTCATTGCTTCCTGCCCACCAGGTTTGCCAATTGCTTCGGCGACCAGACGGCTGCCAGTGGCAGTAGCCTCTGCCAGTATGGAAATTTCGCCGGCACGACCTTTTGCTTCATTGATACGCCGTTGTCGCTCACCTTCAGAAAGGTTAATGGCTTCCTGTCTCTCACCTTCCGACAGGTTGATCGTTGAGTCCCGCTCTGCATTGGCAAGCGTGATGTCCGCACGTTTGGTACGTTCCGCTTCCATCTGTTTTTCCAGGGTTTCGATCACGTTATGTGATGGAATAATGTTCATCACCTCATAGCGCAGCACTTTGATACCCCAGGGCTCCGACGCATGATCGATCTCGGTCACGATGGTCTCGTTGAGTCGTTCCCGTTCGGAAAAAGTCTCGCTTAGCCTCAGCTTGCCGACTTCAGATCGCACCGTGGTTTGCGCGAGATTAATAGCGGCGACCAGATAGTCTTCGATGCCGTAACTCGCCTTGTAGGGATCCATCACCTTAATGTAGAGCAGGCCATCGACATCGACCTGAATATTGTCACGGGTGATGCAGCTCTGGTGTGGAATGTTGAGGCACTGCTCCCGGGTTTCGTGTTTGTAGGCGACGCGGTCGACGAAGGGAATCAGAAAGTGCAGACCTGGTTCCAGTACGGCGCGGAATTTCCCAAGACGTTCAATCACGCCAACCGAGCGCATCGGAACGATGAGAATCAGGTGGTAGATGATAAACCCGAGGAAAATTATAAAGAACGTAATGTATGCCAGCATGGTGACTTCTCCTTATGTGGTCAGGCACCTATTTGAGGTGTTTCTCCATTGGGTCAGCTGCTGTGACCAAAAGACTGATGTTTTCCCGTGAAACGATGCGGGCCGTGCTACCGGCTGGAATTTCTTCACCTTCACCGAGTGCGCGCCAGGTGGTGCCGTTGAATTTCACGGCTCCTGCCTTATCAGCAGGACCGATGGTTTCTATCACTTCAACGAGTTCGTCCACTTCGTCGATTATCTCCTCGGTATTTGCGACCGTGGAATCTCCCTCCACGAATCGGCTGACCAACGCGCGCAGCGCAATGATCAGTGCGAGTGACGAAATAAAGAACAGGATGAGTGCACTCATCCAGGTGGTGACCAGTCCGAAGTAGACCGCCGCTGCGACGATGACGCAGGCAGCACCAAGGAAAAACACGATCCCGCCCGGAATGATCAGCTCCGAGAGCATTAACAATGCACCAATAATGAGCCAGCCGAGGGGATTTAGTAAAAAGTCCATATCAACGATTTGACCTCTATTGACATAATATGTCAAGTGCCCGTTTTTAGTGCGCCCTAGTAGTCGATGGCCGTGTTCTCGAAAATGAAGCCGTCTTCCGGCATCAGGAGGCGATGTCTTGCACCCTCGGTATCTGGATTGCCATCAGCATAGCCTGCGTCTCCTTCCCACATCGCTACATTCACCCCATTGCTGGTCGTCGCAAGATGGGTCTCGTAGACGCGATGGGGGTTAGCGCTGAATTTTGCCAGGATGTCGGTCGAGTTATCGTAGAGCGACAGGTGGTGGAGTGTGACCCAGGTAGGTGCAACCAGATCTATCTCGCCCTTGGCATGGCGTTCCAGTGCCGTTGCCGGCTTAATCCATGCATGGTCCTGTATTTCATGGCCATCAACGCTGATCGCTTCGTGTTCATCGATTGATGTCGCAAAAAACCAGGTTGCGTAACGCACCGCTCTGATGGCGGGCGGTGTCCAGTGCGCAAACCATACAAACTCGTCTGGTTGCACAGTGATGCTCGCTTCTTCCATGGTCTCCCGCGCTGCAGCACTGCGTGCAGCTTTATTAATATCGCCATCGGCGGGATGATCCTCGGGGTCAATTCTTCCACCCGGGAATACCCACATGCCACCGAAATGGACCTTTGACGTGCGATGCAGCATGAGTACTTCGGTGCCTTCGCTACCGTCCTTTAGCAGCACGACCGTAGCCGCGGGAATTGCCGGTTTGGCTTCATCTTTGGATACCGTTTCACCGTAGAAATCGTTACGATGTTTACCGCCTGCCATGCTGATACCTGAATATTTGAGAGTCATCCATGTTGCCTTCTGTAGGGGAATATATCCAGTTAAATGTTGACATCAACCGGGTTGCTAGCGGCATACTCCGAAGATAACCAAAGAGGAATAATCATGGCGCTTACTTTTGAACACATTCATCTCATCAGTGCGGACGCAGATGCTGCAGCTCAATGGTATGTCGATAAACTGGGCGCCGAAATCGTTCGCAAGTCGGAAGTGCGTGGCGCATCGCAGATAAATGTAAATCTCGGCGGTGCGACGTTGTTAGTACGTTCCCAAAGGGCGGGGGAAGCACCGCAATCTACCAATACCATGCAACACTTTGAAGACTACTCGAGTCACAACGAGTGGGGCGTGGATCACTTCGGTTTGGTCTACGACGGCGATCTCCGCGCTTACGCGGAAGACCTTAAAGCCAAAGGCGTTACCTTTTTAGTAGAGCCTTATGACTTTTTGCCGGGCGCAGTCATCAGCTATGTGGCGGCCCCGGATAACGTCAGTATTGAAATCGTGCAGGGTCAGGGCTAGTTACTTTCCTGCCCGGTCAGGATCAGAGACTTTCCTATCACCAGAAATAGAAAGGCTGAAAAACCACCGGCAGAAAGCAGTATTGTGATCACCATGATCTGATAGCGCGCTGCAATAAATGGGTCCACTCCAGCGAGAATCTGACCGGTCATCATTCCAGGCAGCGACACCAGACCAACAGCGAACAGGGTGTTGATGCTTGGTATCAGTGCGGCATTGAACGCAGTGGACCTTGCTTCAGCGTAGGGCACGTTGCGCCGTAATTCAGACGTTAGTCTTTCAGCTGCCAGACTCACGCAATTCATTGATGTCGAAAAGATCATCCCTCCAAGAGGAATAACAACCTGGGGTGTATGCCAGTCAGGTAAATCAAGTACCAGTTGCGTCACCATAAACAACGTTAGCCCACCTGCGATGACGATAGAAAATAGGGTAAGCCCTAACAGGCGTGTACGCTGTTCTGGAACGTTACCCAATGCAATCCAGCTCGCCGCACTTACCATAACGATCAACACACCGAGAATAATGCCACCGTGATCTGCGTCGAAGATAAAGGTTAGAAAATAGCCGATCAGTAATAGCTGTATCAGCATGCGCGAGACACCATAGAGCGCATGCAGCGCATCCAGTGACCAGAAGTAAAAGATGATCAAGAGGCCCGCAACCGGTATGAACGTGATCGCGAGATTAATCAGCGGGATGATTTCAGGCGACATTGGCAGTCCTCCAGTGGTTTGAGCATACCAACAAATGCTCTATGCTGATGTCGAATATTAGAAGAGGGAGGTCAGAACTTTGGAGTACGGCCAGGCAACGTTAGATCTTGTAGCGTCAATTATGGAAGACGGTGTTGAGCATGTGGCGATATTCATGCGTCACTCGGCGAGAACCTACATCCCAGGGCTTCGGGATTTCGAAAATGAGCTCACGGACGAAGGTAGGGAGTTAGCTGGTCAGCTTGGTGTGGCGCTGCCCAAGGAAGCTACTGTGCGGGGCTATAGTAGTCCTGTAAACCGGTGTGTCGAGACCGCCAATCTCATCCTTGGAGGTCATATCGACGGCGGCGGCGAGATTACCAGGCGACGTCAGATTGAGGGCCTCGGGAATGCCCATATTCTTGATTTCAACAAACTCGCGAGACTGGTGGAAGAGGTTGGTATGGACGGGCTTTACGGTCGATGGTTCGATGACCTTGTACCCAGAGATATGCTCTTACCATCAAAAGCGCTGGCAACAATTACCGCCCACATTGTAAAGGACAAACTGCAGCGCCCCCTGGGAGGACCACAACTGGATATTCTTGTATCCCACGACATGAATATTTATCCGATGCGCCACCATCTTCTAGGTCAAACCATTGAGGATCACGGTTCGGTGGAATATCTGGACGCCATCGCTTTTTTTGAGCGAGATGGCGAGGTATTCCTGCAGAGCCATCACGGGGATGCCCAATCTTTAGCGCTAGAGGATTGACGTATTCTTGACTCCCTAGGGGCCGTTCGGTTTAATAGCCGCCTCTTGAATGAGACCTCAGAAGTAACCCTTCAAAAGGCCAGATAGCTCAGTCGGTAGAGCAGGGGATTGAAAATCCCCGTGTCGGTAGTTCGATTCTACCTCTGGCCACCAACTTCACTGCGT
>CAJWQG010000062.1 GCA_913045175.1 uncultured Gammaproteobacteria bacterium
CGCAACAAGCGTTCATAACGTGTATTTTAACACCCTGACACATAAACCGTAATTGCTCTAATCTCTCTATTTTTTCTAGGTCAGATTGCGGTTGATTCACAAATTGTTGCAAAGTACCCACACGGTAAGCATATAAACCGATATGTCGGAATCCTTCGATGAAATCTTGATGTGATGATTTGTCTCTAAAAAATCCTGAATCCCTAGGCCATGGTATCGGAGCCCGACTAAACAATAAAGCAAAGCCCCTATCATCAACGACAACTTTAACAACATTTGGGTTCAAAAAATCATCGATTTCCAAAATCGGAACGCACAATGTCGCAACCCCAGCGCCAGGATTTTCGTTAAGGTTATAAGCTACCTGATTAATTATCTCTGGCGGTATCAACGGCTCGTCACCCTGAACATTCACAATGATCTGATCGTCGTCAAAGTCAAATAACTTTGCGACCTCTTGCAATCGGTCAGTCCCGGATGGATGTGAGGAAGACGTCATGCAACACACACCCCCAAAACCCTCCACAACAGACTGAATTCTGTCATCATCCGTTGCGACGATCACGCGAGAGGCACTACTTTGTTGCGCTTGCTCATAGACCCATTGGACCATCGGTTTGCCTGCAATATCGATGAGGGCCTTTCCAGGTAATCGGGTTGAGCCATAACGCGCAGGAATGACAACAGAAAAATCCATACCCTCCTCTTACCCCTCGCTGTTGTCCAATTGCCTCGCTTCGGATGAGAGCATGACGGGAATGTCATCCCTGATAGGATAGGCCAATTTGTCTATTCGACAGATGAGTTCTTGCGCGCCTTCTTCATAGACCAGATCTCCTTTGCAAACTGGACACACTAGAATCGCAAGTAGTTTTTTATCAATCGTCATTTGAAGCCATCGTTAAAGGTGGATGTATGCCTATCTTATCAACCACAGACTCAAGAAAACTGTCAGGTAATCTAGCAGTAACTTCAAGATACCAGAGCGCTGACAAGTCGATATCGAGATGACCGCATTTTACTGCGTCTTTCTCTGTCATTATTACTGGTAAGGCACCTTCAAACCGGAGATCACCAGATTCAAATTGATGGTGATCTGCAAAAGGATGCTCCTCTATTTGAATTCCCAGCTTTCGAAGCGCTTCAAAAAAACGTGTTGGATTTGCAATGCCTGCGACCGCATGGGCATGCTCAAAACGTGACTGATCTACATCAACCCTTTCACCAGTATCTATATTCACGAAACTCAAAGGTTCAAGATTCATTAACACACTATCATACGGTAGTCCGTCACCAGGCTCTCCGTTGGAAACAATAAAATCGACCTCCTCCAGGCGCTCTGCCGATTCACGGAGCGGCCCCGCGGGCAGGCAACGCCCATTACCCAAACCCCTTTGACCGTCAACTACCGCAATCTCCACATCTCTAAACAATCGATAATGTTGTAGTCCATCATCGCTAATGACGACATCACAATCATGTTGGTCTAACAGATGCCCTACTGCAGCGATACGATCAGGATCTACTGCCACTGGGACAAGTGAACGTTTAGCGATCATGAGGGGTTCATCTCCACAATGTTTCGCGTCTACGGACTCCGTAACTTCAAGTGGATACTCCGCCGCTACGCCTCCGTAGCCCCTACTTACCACACCTGGAGAAAAACCTAGTGACTTCAGTTGTTCAACTAGCCATATCACCAGTGGCGATTTGCCTGTTCCGCCGACATTAATGTTGCCAACGACGATCACTGGCACGGGCGCATGCCACTGGTGCTTCTCTATCCTGCTTCGGCGCCACCGCCCCAACTGCTCATATAGGTGTCCAAGTGGATTTAAGACGTTCAACCAACTGGCATCGGTATACCAGGCTCGCACCAATGGATGGAAATCCCAGCCTTTGCTTTCGTTCCGGTATATAGCGAGTGATTGATCTTTATCGGAGTCCTGACGAGAAGAATGCTTGTCTTCCTCAGACCCGTGTGCCTGCAAATGGGCATAGTGTCCGTCCAGAGCCAATAGCTCATCGTGAGTTCCCTGCTCGATGATTCGCCCGTCATCAATCACCAATATTCGATCTGCGTTTTCTATGGTGGACAGTCTGTGTGCAATGATGAAGGTGGTTCGACCTTTGACCACCTCTTCCAATGCCGACTGGATATACCTTTCGGATTCCGAATCCAGTGCCGACGTTGCCTCATCCAGAATCAAGAGCGGGGCATCCTTTAGAAACGCTCGCGCTATCGCCAATCTCTGCCTCTGTCCCCCGGACAGCAATACGCCATCGTCACCTATAACCGTATCGAGTCCCTCTTCTAGCTCCGAAATAAAATCCCAGATGTATGCTTTTTTTGCTGCTTCTACAATATCTTCTTGGCGCGCATTGCCGAGACTTCCATAGGCAATGTTGTTAGCGATGGAGTCGTTAAATAAGGTGACATCCTGAGTAACAAGCGCAATCTGCTGACGCAGGTTCTCTAGCGAGAGCTTCTCAATAGGCATTCCGTCAATCAGTATTGAACCACTCGTTAGCGCATAGAAGCGCGGAATAAGGCTGGCAAGCGTGCTCTTTCCACTACCGGAGCGACCGACCAGCGCAATGCTCTCTCCCGGAGCCGCCGTGAAACTCAGCGCCTTTAAAACCTGCGGCAGGTCGTCTCCATAGCTAAAGGACACCTCGCGAAACTCCACCTGCCCTCTGACGGCTTCAAGCGTCTCGACACCAGTATCTTTCTCAGTACTTTGATCAAACAGGTCAAAGATATCCTCCGCGGCAGCAAGTCCTTTCTGGACGGTTGCGTTAACTTCAGAAAGCTGCCGTATAGGTTTAGCGAGCAATCCCCCTGTAGTTATAAACGCGACTACATTTCCCGGGGTCATCGCCAGAAGTAAGACGGGGTCAAGAACCAGCCAAACCAGACCAGACAACGCCAATCCAACAAGCAATTGTGTCATTGGTGTGGCGATAGAGGCAGTTACCACCATCTTCATGGACTGACGGCGATAATTGTTGCTGGCTTTAGCAAAACGTTGCTTTTCATATTCTGCACCGCCAAAGATGCGAACCACCCTATGGCCCTGAACAGCTTCGGATGCAACATGGGTCACATCTCCCATAGATTGCTGAATCCTTTCGCTTATACGACGGAAACGTATTCCTGCCAGCTTGACCAAAAAAGCTATCATCGGGGCGACAGCGAGAAAAATAAGGGTCAGCTTCCAGTTAAGGTAAAACAGAAAGGCAAGGTAACCGATGACCGTAAAACCTTCTCGAATAATAACCTTAACGGCATCCGTCGCCGCCCCGGTAACTTGCGTCACGTGAAAGGTAACCTTTGCCACCAGATGACCTTGTTGGGTGGAGTCAAAGAAACTCGTCGGCAAACGAATCATTTGATTAAACAGCTGACGGCGCAAATCGTGTACGAGATTTGTCGAGACGTAGGTAATAAACGTGTCCCCCGTAAACGTGCCTATGCCACGACTTAGTACAAGCGCAATGATCGCCAACGGGATCACAGTGCGATTCAAGGTGTCAGATGCTCCAAACAACTCCGAGAACACATTGGCGTATTCGGTTCTAAGGAGCGGGTCGTTACCCTGTAAAGAGTCAACGATATAACTAATTAGCTGCAGGAACGCGACGTTGGAGACAGAGAACAGCAAATAACCAACGATACTAATCAGAAACGCTGCCCAATAGGGAACGACATATGACAACAGCCGCCTATAGATCTGCGCATCAGATCCTTTAGCCGACTCCGGGGATTGCATCTTACTTTTTGGTGCCGACATTCTTAGTTGTAATGCTAAGCTGAATAAAGCCCAACTGCCCTGCTGCGTCCATTGCCATCACCACAGATTGATGTGGAGTTTCGGCATCAGCAGTGACGATGAGCGGCATGGCGTTGTCTCCCTCACTGACCTTTTCGAGCGCGCTCTTGAGAGTTTCAAGTTCGGAATTGACCAGAGCAACGCCATTGACAGCTACGTCTCCTTGTTTAGTAATCGACACCTCGATCTGCTCTTGTGCAACCCGTGCCGGGTCCGCGGTAGCCTCTGGCAGATCGATAGATAAGTGCGTTTCTTTGGTAAATGTCGTGGAAACCATAAAGAAAATTAGCAACAAAAAAACCACATCGATAAGCGGCGTTAAGTTAATTTCCACATCGGTCCTGACGCGACGGGCAAACTTCACCTTGTGTTCGCCTGCGCCACTTCTGCACGTCTGCCGTCGACCCTATCGACGCGTTCACTGTGCATTACCTCTATCAGCTTAAGCGCCTCCTGCTCCATACCTACGACCAGTTCATCAATACGCCGTTGAAAAAAGCGGTAAAAGAACAAACTGGGAATCGCCACGGTTAATCCAGCAGCAGTAGTTATTAGCGCCTCAGAAATACCTCCGGCGAGTACCGCCGCATTGCCAGTACCCTCAAGTTTGATAGAGGTAAACACCCTAATCATACCAATCACCGTACCTAGCAGTCCCAGCAAGGGCGTAATCGCCGCGACAGTCCCGAGAGTATTCAAGTAGCGCTCCAACTCATGCACGACATGAGACGCAACTTCTTCAATACTCTCCTTCATGACATCCCTGCCACGACGGTGGTTCGTCACACCGGCGGCCAAAATCTGACCGAGCGGAGACCCACTCCTCAGCTCTCTTAGCCGTTTGGCATCCAGTTCGTTGTTGATGACCCAGTTCCAGACCTGCGCCAGAAGATTACGCGGGGCAATTTGGTTTGCGCGAAGCGTCCAGAACCTCTCCACGCAAATGGCGGCTGAAATCACAGAGCACAAGATGATTGGAATCATTAGCCAACCACCCGCCTGCACTATCTCGAACACTCAGCCAGTCTCCTCAATTTCGATGATTGCGTACTCTAGCACAAAACCCGCAAATAACGATGCAAAACGAGCGTAGTCAATCTGTGAAAAGTCAATAAAATCAATGGATTCCGCATCTCAAATAACAATGAGGATTCAAGAACCGACCCCAGGACAAACTAATCGCAATCCTGCGTCGTGCATTCCAGATCTTTCTCTACCTGAAGTGTTACATGATGGATATGAAACTGCTTCTTCAAAGACTGACCGATCTCTGAGTAGCCGGATTCGGAATCCCAGAGTGTATTTTCCGGCATTACAAGATGTGCTGTTAAGCAGTTCTCGTTAGTGCTCAGCGCCCAGATATGCAGATCGTGAACCTGACTTACTCCATCAATGCCCATCAAAAACGCCTGCACCCGTTGCCTGTTGATACCCTGGGGAACGGCATCGAGAATAAGGTTCGTTGAGTCCCTTAGTAAGCCCCAGGTACCTCCCACAATCACCACAACGATCAACAACCCGACGGCAGGATCAATCCATAGCCATCCGGTGAAATAAATAACTACCGCAGCAACAACGACACCAGCAGAAATTGCCGCATCATAAGCCAGATGGAGAAACGCGCCGCGCATATTGAGGTCACGTTTGCTGCTTTTTGCAAAAAGTAATGCTGTCCCTGCATTAACCAGGATACCGATACCGGCAACCACAATGATTGCGAACTCTCCAACCGGTGTGGGTGTAAAGAAACGCTCAATAGACTCAACGGCTATATAGCCTGCAACGAGAACGAGCACGATAGAATTGATGATCGCTGCGAGTATCGTAGTTCGGCGATAGCCATAGCTATACATCTGACTGGTTTTCTTTGTCGCTAGATATGCCGCTCCCCAGGCTAGCAGAAGACCAAGCACATCCGATAGATTGTGCCCTGCATCACCCAACAGGCTCACTGAATTAGCTAGCAAGGCATAAACCGCTTCAAAGATCGTGAAAACGAGGTTAGCCGCCACGGCCACCACGAAGCTCAGATTTACGCCCTGAAACTCTGGCTGATCATGTGCATGATCGTGTCCGGCGTGGGTCGTCATACAGACCTAATACATATCTTCGACTGAATGGGAGACATGTTCCGCTATCGCGAGAGACGAAGTCAATCCAGGTGACTCTATACCGTACAATTGTATTAATCCCGGTAGTCTATGGTCATCGGATGTCTGGATGACATAGTCTCTGGGACTATCGGAAGGGCCTTGTAACTTTGGACGAATACCTACGTAACCCGGGGTGAGTTGGTCATCTGCCAGAGATGGATAGTATCTACGGACTGCGGCGTAATAATCATCAATGCGATTTTCTGAAACCTCATAATCTTCACTTTCGATATATTCGACATCAGGACCAAATTTAACCTGACCCGCCAGGTCAATCGTGGCATGCACACCGAGACCGGCGCCCGACTTTTCGGGGACCGGATATATTAGATGAGAGAACGGGGGTTTCCCGGACAAGGTAAAGTAGTTCCCCTTACAGTAATACAAGGCGGGAATCGTCTCCGGAGCCAGCCCATCAATCGCATGCGCAACCTGTTGAGCACCCAATCCTGCAGAATTCACCAACACGGCGCACTCGAAAGCGTAACTGTCTCCCTGCACATCGCAATGAACCTGAAAGCCTTCATCCAACCTCTCAATAGCTACCACATTGGTACCACCAATGAACATTCCGCCATTGGATTCCAGATCTGCCAGATACGCAGTCATAAGGTCATGACTGCTAATCACGCCGGTGGAAGGAGAATGCAAAGCGAGAGTTGCCCTTACATTAGGTTCTTCGCTACGCATCTTCTCTGGTGACCAGAATTCGAGATCATGAACCCCGTTCGCGTTGGCCTTTTCCAGTATTCCCGCAAGTTCTTCTTCTTCATCGGACTCCGTGGCGACGATCAATTTCCCACAACGCCGATAATCTACGCCATGAGCATCGCAATACTCATACAGCAGGTTTTTACCTCGTACGCAGAGCATCGCCTTCAAAGAATCCCTGGGATAATAGATCCCGGCATGTATTACTTCGCTGTTACGACTACTTACACCCTGTCCATACTTAAGCTCACGGTCTAGTACCACTACGTCACGACCAAACTTTGACAGGCTTCGTGCAATCGCCAATCCGACAACGCCACCACCGATAACGCAGGTATGAAGAAAATCCATAATGCCCTCAACAAAAACTAAATCGCATTATCTCATGCATTGTTGACTCATCCCATGGATCAAAATTATGACAAAGAAGCGCTTCCTGCTAACCTTTCAGGCATGGACTCTTCCATTCAAAAAGACTCTTTCTTACCTCGAAATCAGCGGGACACACAGAAATTACTAATCCTAAGTGGGGCCATCGACTTCTGTTTAGGACTGGCCAAGGTCATCGTTGGCGTCTTTGCTAATTCCCATGCTCTTATTGCCGATGGCATCCATTCATTTTCTGACCTCGCTACGGATGCGCTGGTATGGTTCTTCAATCGTGTCGGAGCGAAGGCGCCAGATGCTGACCATCCGTACGGTCATGCCAGATTCGAAACATTCGGGACCCTTATTCTTGGCGCGCTACTTATCGTGGTTTCCGCATTACTCATTTTCGATAGCATTGATCGCCTGCTAACCATTGATACGTTCAAGACTCCTGCCTGGCCGGCACTTGCGGTCGCCGCCCTATCAATTATCACCAAGGAATGGTTGTACACTGTTACGAGAAGCCTGGGAGAACGCACTAAATCTTCACTCCTGTTAGCTAACGCCTGGCATCATCGTTCAGATGCATTGTCTTCCATCATTGTTCTCATCGGGGTGGGTGGCGCCCTGCTTGGCTATGCCTGGTTGGAAATGTTCGCGGCTATTGGCGTTGCGTTCATGATAGCAATGATTGGATGGCGACTGAGCAGAGAGGCTGTCGAAGAACTGGTGGATACCGCCCTATCCGATTCATACGTATCAGAAATCAAAGAACAGATAGAGAATGTTGAGGGTGTTCGTGGCGTACACCACCTAAGAACCCGACGGATGGGAGCATCGGTTTTTCTGGATATTCATTTGCAGGTGGAACCGGCCATCAGCGTGTCAGAAGGACATCAAATCGGTGAATGGGTGACCAAAACCCTATTGGAAGCATTCAGTGACATCACCGACGTAACCGTTCACATCGATGCTGAGGATGATGCTGAGATGGAAGAACATGAACAGGCCATGGCACCGTTACGTCAAGACGTCCGACGCCAGCTGCAAGCAGCCTGGCAAGGCCTCTTAGACATAAAGGATGTGGAGAAAATCACGCTGCACTATCTTGAGCGAGGTATCAACGTAGAGCTCTTCCTAACACACAGGGCACAGCAGTCAGATGAGTTTAAGGCCAAGCTGGCCCAGGCGGCGCAAAACCTGACATGGCTGAATCAGGTCAACATCTGGTACAGATAAGCTTAAAGGCTCAAACCCAGTGAATATTGCCTTTCCGCCAGAACGCCCGCGGGGATTCCCTCCATCCGATCAGCAACCTCATACCGCTTCAGAATCATTCCGCTTAGGTCCTTCACTGCATTACGAGTACCTATATTACGAATACCTATATTACGAATACCTATATTGCGAGTACCTACAGCAGACCCCGCGCTTGGGTGCATTTGTTGGTCATCCAGCATCATCATCAGATGATGACAAATAACATGGCCATTTTTACGCTTATGCTTAACACGCCGCATACGCTTTGCTGCGCGCATTGCCAACGTCGAATGATTGATTTCAGTACTCATAGCGACTCCCGGTTTATACTGTACAGATGAACAGTATCATTATACTGTTCATCTGTACAGTAGTTTTCACAAAAACATAGAATAACTAACCTTAGGTATTAGCTATAACCATATGTTTTTATGAGCTTAACTACTAAAATCAAGCTCTTCACCTTTCCTTCTAACCTCGACTTTGTCACCTGGGGTAAAGCGGCCTTCCAATAACGCCTCAGCAAGAGGGTTCTCCACATGCTGTTGTATCGCCCTTTTCAAGGGTCGTGCCCCATAGACCGGGTCATAGCCTACATCTACCAGATACGACAAGGCATCCGCATCAAACTTGATACATATATCTGACTCCATGACCCGTTCCTTTAGAACCTGCAGCTGAATTCTAGCGATACCTAAAATCTGTTCTTTTTCGAGGGAATGAAAAACGACCGCGTCATCTACCCGATTAAGAAATTCTGGTCGAAAGTGCTGACTGACCACACCCATGACAGCGCTTTTCATGGCATCGTATGATTCTCCGGACATGCCCTGAATCAGATCCGATCCCAGGTTTGACGTCATTACCAACACCGTATTCTTAAAGTCGACCGTTCGACCGTGTCCATCTGTCAGCCGGCCATCATCAAGCACCTGCAATAGGATATTGAACACATCAACATGTGCTTTTTCGATCTCGTCCAACAGAATAACGGAATAAGGTTTGCGTCGAACCAGCTCAGTAAGATAGCCCCCCTCTTCATATCCAACATAGCCCGGAGGGGCGCCTATTAGTCTGGCGACCGAGTGCTTTTCCATGAACTCGGACATATCCACTCGAATCAACGCATCTTCGGCATCAAACAGGAAACGGGCAAGCGCCTTACAAAGTTCTGTCTTGCCGACGCCCGTAGGCCCCAAAAACAAGAACGAGCCGTTCGGTCTATTGGGGTCGGCAAGCCCTGCTCGTGATCTACGGACCGCATTAGACACCGCGCTCACTGCTTCCTCCTGACCAATCACCTGCTTGTGCAGCTCCTCTTCGAGTTGGAGTAGCTTTGCTTTCTCTCCTTCCAACATCTTCGTAACGGGAATACCCGTCCATTTCGAAACCACCTCAGCAATCTCTTCTTCCGTGACCTTGTTCCGCAACAACTGCATACTGGAAGTGTCAGTCTGTGCAGCACTTTCCAGTTTCTTTTCCAGATCCGGTATTAATCCATACTGAAGTTCGGACATTTTCGTCAGATCTCCCGCGCGCCGTGCAGATTCCATTTCTAGTTTCGCGTGTTCAAGGTCCTCTTTAACCTGCTGGCTACCATGTAGCGCCATCTTCTCCGCGTTAAGAATCTCATCAAGGTCTGCGAATTCCTTCTCCATCTCATCGATGTTTTGATTCAGGGCCTCCAGCCTCTGAATCGAGGCCTCATCGTCCTCATTCTTAAGTGCTTCTCGCTCAATTTTGAACTGAATAAGACGTCGCTCCAGCCGATCCATATCCTCCGGTTTAGAGTCCATTTCCATTCGAATCAAGCTCGCCGACTCGTCAATAAGGTCGATAGCTTTATCCGGAAGCTGGCGATCGGTGATATATCGATGTGAAAGTCTTGCTGCGGCAATGATTGCCGGATCAGTGATATCAACACCATGATGAATTTCATATCGCTCCTTTAACCCGCGCAGGATCGCTATCGTGTCTTCAACCGTCGGCTCACCTACCTGAACCTTTTGGAAACGTCGCTCTAGCGCGGCGTCCGATTCGATGTATTGCCTATGCTCATCCAGTGTTGTGGCACCTACACAATGTAACTCACCACGCGCGAGCGCAGGCTTAAGCATATTGCCGGCGTCCATCGCCCCTTCCGCTTTACCTGCACCGACCATGGTGTGAATTTCATCGATGAACAAAATGACGCTGCCCTCTTCCCTGGCAAGCTCTTTCAAAACAGCTTTAAGCCGTTCTTCAAACTCTCCCCGGAATTTGGCACCGGCTATCAATGCGCCCATATCAAGGGCCAGAATTTTTTTCTCACGCAGACCGTCGGGCACTTCTCCATTGACTATTCTTTGCGCCAATCCCTCGACGATTGCCGTTTTACCAACGCCCGGTTCTCCAATAAGAACTGGATTATTCTTCGTACGTCTTTGCAGGACCTGGATCGTGCGGCGGATTTCTTCATCGCGCCCAACAACCGGGTCCAGCTTGCCCGCCTCCGCTCTCTCCGTCAGATTCAACGTATACTTTTCTAATGCCTGACGTGTATCTTCTGCATTTGGATCATCAACGTTCTCGCCACCCCTCAGCTGGTCAATCACTCTCTCAAGAGCGGCTTTTTGGATTCCATGTTTGTCAAACAGTGCTTTCAGCTCATTGCTTTCAATAGCAACCAGCAGCACGAGTTCGCTGGAGATAAATTGATCGTTTCTCCGCTGCGCTTCCTTGTCCGCCAGGTTCAGCAGCTGACCCAACGCAGGCGACATCTGAATATCACCCTGGTTATCCCGTATCGTCGGCAGTTCGTCCACCAATTGGTTAACATCCTGGGCAAACGAAGGAACATCTACACCCATTCCGGATAGGAGAGGTGTGGTAGTACTGCCCTGTTGTTCTAACAGCGCAAGCACAAGATGCTGCGGCATAATCAGGTTATGGTCCCGGCCAACGGCAATAGACTGAGCGTCTGAAATCGCTTCCTGGAGCTTACTTGTAAACTTATCTATACGCATGTTCGTTCCATCAACTGTTTATCGACTAAACCAGCATTTTCTCTATGGTGGTTTCCTACAGAGATAGTGGGGTCGGCGAAATCTGATTCAAGCCTTTTACTGTGGAAAGTTTACGCGGTTTCGCAACATCAGACTTGCTTTACAGATTGCCATATGCCACGTTTCGCCTTTCCCTGGAACCGCTCCCAATCTTGCTAAAATTCTTACTGCTATTCCAGGTCAGTGCCTTGTTCGCTCTACTACCGGCCATCGCCATGGCTGACAGCTTGTTTTGGGTAGTGGCTACCGCAGAGACTGAACCCTCTCCTTACCGCGGAGATTCTGTCGATGATGTCACCATCTGGATTGATGACCAGCATCCTGAAGACTCGCTGATCCTTGCAACACTGAAAGCCAGCAACCAAAAACCGGTCAAACCGACAGGAATACTGGTTTACGATCTGTCAGGCAAGCAAATCCAGTTCATCCCAGGGGGGACACCCAACAACATTGATATTCGCTACGGGTTTAGTGGCATTGATGCCGGCAGCGGGTTGGTCGCTGTCAGTAATTGGTGGAGCAACGACGTCTATTTCTATCAGGCCGACAAAACCGGCGTAAAACGTATTTTCGATCCAGCACCAACCAATCTATCCGATCTTCGTGGAATTTGCTTACACAGAACACAAGATGGAGATATCCATTACTTTGTATTTGCGCAGAACGGACACAGCGAACAATATCGACTCGACACCCTTGGTGTATCCCACCTTGTACGTGAATTTAAACTTGCCACGACCGCTGAAGGTTGCGTTGTAGACGACAAAACTGGCGCGCTTTACGTGTCAGAGGAACGTAAGGCAATCTGGAGGTTTTCGACCGAAAATATGGAAAACCCACCAATAAAAATATTCAAAACATCCTTGTTTGGTCCTCTTCGGGCTGACGTTGAAGGCCTTGCTTTATACACCCATCCTGATGGCAGCGGATATTTGATAGCCTCCTCACAGGGCAATTCAACGTATCTGATATTCGACAGAAATCACAATCGGCTGATAGGGAGGTTTAAGGTCAAAGAAGATACTTATGATACGGTAACTGGTAGCGATGGCCTAATTACAACCAGTCGAGCATTGGGTGACCAATACCCGGCAGGGGTTTTCATCGCTCAAGATCATCAAAATCACAACGATGGACGTCTAGTGAACCAGAACTTTAAACTTGTCGATTGGCAAAACATCGAAGTACACCTGACCAAGTAATGAGCGACAAGAAATTTTACATAACCCCCGATGGGGCTCATGCCTTACGCAGTGAGCTAAATTTCCTATATAAAACTGAACGCCCGGAAATTACCCAGAAGGTCGCCGACGCAGCAGCACTTGGTGATCGGTCAGAAAACGCTGACTACATTTACGGAAAGAAAAGGCTGCGAGAAATAGATGGCCGGATTCGCTACCTGACGAAGCGGATTGACAATCTTGAGATTGTATACAGAAAACCCGATAACAAGGACAAAGTATATTTCGGCGCCTGGCTCAAACTCGAAGATGAAAACGGTGAGACCTCAGTGCTGCGGATTGTCGGTGCAGATGAATTCGACCTAAAAAAGGGATGGATCAGCATGGATTCTCCCATGGCAAAGAGTCTTCTTGGCAGATCAATTGGCGACGATGTCTTCGTTAAACGCCCCAAGGGAGATGCTGACATCCATATTCTGGATATCAGCTATGACGCATTTGGAGAGGAAGTATCGTGAGTTGGGAACGTAAGAACATAGCCGCGATGCAGGGCTATATCAGTGGAGAGCAGCCGGATGACCCAAGCATCCTCAAATTGAATACCAATGAAAACCCGTATCCACCAGCCCCAGCGATCGAGGAAATGTTACAGCGCTTTTCATCCGAAGTGTTAAGGCAGTACCCACCTCCCAACGCCGATGAATTTCGCGAGATCGCTGCAACACTACACGATGTAGAATCTGGCAATATTATTGCGACTCGCGGTGGCGATGAACTACTCCGACTAATGATCACCACATTCGTAGATCCGGGAGAAATGATAGGCACGACCCAACCAACTTATTCCCTTTATCCGGTGCTAGCACAAATACAAAACTGTCCAATCACCCACGTCCCCCTGACAGCAGACTGGAAACCTCCCGAATCCTTCTCAGATCAACTCAACGACGCGGATGTAAAATTAACTTTACTAGTCAATCCAAACGCGCCATCTGGCGTACTGGTCGAGGTAGAGCAGATCGAGCAGATTGCTCGAAGCCTGAACGGGATCTTGCTGCTGGACGAAGCATATGTAGATTTTGCGGACAACTCGTACGACGCCATTCCGCTTATCGAAGAGCTGGACAACCTGGTAATTCTAAGAACGTTAAGTAAGGCATACTCCCTCGCCGGCCTTCGATTAGGTTATGGCATTGGGCCGGAACATCTCATCAGGCCTATGATAGAAAAGACCCGAGATAGCTATAACCTCGATTGGATATCCCAGAAAATTGCCAGCATCGCACTAGAGGAACAGGGTTACGCGAATCAAACATGGCTTCGAGTCATACAGGAACGAGATGCGCTCAGGACAGAACTTCTAAAGTTGGGTTTTTTAGTTCCGAACAGCCAGACCAACTTCCTGCTGGCAACGGTGCCGAAAACACATACGGCAGAAAGTATTTACGTTGAGCTCAAGCAGCGCAATATCCTGGTTCGTTTTTTTGACCAGGTCGGTTTATCTGACAAGCTGAGAATTACAATTGGTACCGCGGAACAAAACCATAAGCTCATCACCGAACTGTCTAGCATCCTGATATCCCAATAACCCATTCATACATCAGTGCCAGAACCTTTTTTCAGTTTCTCGCGCCAGGCTTAACTGCTTTATCCACCCAAAACTTATCGTGACCGCTCCATGGTCGGCTGTGTTAATCACACGCGAATGACGCCGCTGATAACGTGCAAGCACTTCATCATCGGGATGTCCAAAACGATTATTTTTCCCCGCAGAGACTACGACCAGGTCAGGCCGCAGCTTGTTTAGCAGCCCTGGCGTAGAAGACGACGCACTGCCATGGTGAGGAGCAGAGATTAAATCCATGATCGGTAATGATAGCTGCATCAATTTACCTTCAGCGATAGCCTCGATATCACCCGTTAACAGCACATTGATTTCGGGTCCGCTAATCTGAAGCAAACACGATGCATTATTGGATGTAGAGAGAAGGAACATAGAAAAAAGTGAGAATCTGAGCTCATCCGCTTCCCACTCGACATGATCACAGGTACGACTACCAGGAAAAAAGCCACTTTGGCTCACGAACAGCGCTTCTACCTGAAAATTTCTTCGAATCGCCTCAACGCCACCGGAGTGATCATTATCTCCATGACTAACTATAAGGTAGTTGACCACATCTATGGCTTTCGAGCGTAGAAAAGGCGTAACGATCTGCTGCCCCGCATCAAAGCTGCTGTTCGCAGGACCCGCATCGTAAAGCAATGTCTGATTCGCAGTTCGAACCAGCACCCTGAGCCCTTGGCCAACGTCGATAAACGAAATCTCGAGTCTGGGTAGCGGCGATACAGGAACACTAAAGAGAGGTGCCAAACAAACCAGCGCGACCTACTTCGGTAGCAAGCCCCTGGGAGCAAGCAATGCCAAAACACCGATCATAGCGACTGACAGCAGCACTAATGTAGGAGGCGCACTGTAATGAACAAAATTCCATTGTGCGAACCAGTCGATGACTGCCCAGGCCAGGTTTAGAAGCTGACTGCACAAGGTCAAACCAAGCGAAGCGATCGATATCGTGAAAAAACTCGAAACGATGGTAACCAACACCATTGGCACTGCCAATAGACCAATCCAAGGAATCGCAGCCAGATTCACGACCCAGGATATCCAGGATAGTTGGTGTAACAGATAAAGCATCCAGGGCAGCATCCCGATATAGACAACCCACTGAGAACGAACGCTGCTGATAAGCCAATTGGAAACCAATGGCACCCGTCCCGAAAACGCATAAAGCAGGCTGAACACCGCAGCAAACGAAAGCCAAAACCCAATATTGAGTACCGCAAAGGGCTCGATGATTAGAACCGCAAAAAGCGCACTAAAGAACATCGTTGCGACCGATATGTTGCGTTGCAAACTCGTGCCGACTACTACTACCGCGGTCATAACGAACGCACGTTGAACCGGCAAACCCCATCCTGCTATAGCTGCATAGGCGCCGGTAGCAAACAAGGTCGCAATACTCCGCGATGCGGAGGAAAAAGCCAGTAGTGACAATATCTTGTAGATCAGAGAGGCCACCATTCCCACATGCAATCCGGAAATAACAAATAGATGATTGGTGCCGGTTTTCGATAATGCCTGCCAGGCTTCAGATCCGATCTGCCGTCGAGTCGCCAATGGTTAAAGCCCGAAGCAAGCCTACCATCGTAATCTCAGGCATTTCACCGCATATCAGGTCTTCAATCTGTTGTCGGTAACGATGATGTATGCCAACAAGCGGGTTTCGTCCAAGGGAAACCAGGGTCCTACTTCTCTTATGTAGCCCGCTCCCTTCAGATTCTTGGTGAACAACCATACTTCGTAATCGAGCAAGTCCGGATTCAGAGTCCCACGCGGTCTATTGAGACGCAATGTCGCTTGCATCACATCACCGGGAACAAATCGAGCTTCGCAACGATAACAGGAGATCAATACATCGCCACGAAAGTCTTCACCTAATGTACGGATGACACGGAACCTGAATCGAGACGCAAAACCAGATTCCCGTGGCAGATCGGCCACTACACCCGTAACACGAAGATCTTTACCAGCTAGTCCTACTGGCAACTCAGCGCTGATTCTTTCTCCTGCCACGTATAGTGGGAAAATTGCACCCAGGTAAAAGCTCGAAAGCACTCTAATTCTGGAGGTTAGAGCAAACAGGATCAGGGGTAGCCCGACGACCAGGTCAGACCAGTCTATAAGGAATGGTAAATTCGCAACGCATACAATAGCCGACGCAAATGCAAGGACAACGCCGTTCACTTCCCGACACCACTAGCACATGGGATAGTTCTGCGGTGCAAACGACGATTAACCTATAGCCAATCTCCTAGATGCATGATCTCTTTCACTAGAATTGGAGATTCTGCAGTGCATAATACGGTCGGACATCAAAAGTGAAGTAAATGAAGCTAAAGGATCGGCTACCAACTCGCGCACGGCTTCGGGAAATAAAGTCTCTTAAATTTCTCGGCGAGGTCATCTTCGAACCCAACCTCTGGCATTTTAACCGTTACTCCGTATCGGTCGCCTCATTCGTGGGCGTTTTCTGCTGTTTTTTGCCTATGCCTTTTCAGATGGTTCCGTGCGTACTTCTTTGCGTGGTACTTCACTGCAATGTGCCACTGTCAATCGCCCTTGTTTGGATCAGCAATCCAATCACCATGCCACCAATATTCTACTTTACATACCGACTAGGGACGCTAATCCTCGGGGAACCGAATACTATTGACTCGGTAGAGCTATCTATCACCTGGCTCTCTAGCCAACTCGCTGCAGTGTGGCAACCCCTGATACTGGGCTCTCTGATCTGCGGTTTGTCTCTGGGCAGCCTCGCGTTTGTCATCGTCCGGCTATACTGGCGCTGGAAGATCGCTCGATACCGGGCAAAAAGACAAGACAGAAGTAAGCGGGCCGCTATTCGTACCTGAGGACTTCGGCAGGATTAACCGATGCAGCACGATAGGCTGGGTATATTGTCGCAGCCAGGCTAATGAGTAGTGATACTAACAATATGGCCACCACATCAAGCAGACGCACATCCGAAGGAATTGAATCAAAATAGGTTCCAGCAAGCATACTGCCACCGAAAAGCGACTCTATGGCACTTACGACTTCCGTAACATAGTACGCCAGAGGAAGACCCACTATTGCGCCCAGGACTATGCCGCAAATTCCGATCACCGCGCCCTGTACAACAAAAATCATAGTGACGTCACGAGAGGATAAACCGCAGGTACGTAACACCGCGATATCAAATTTTTTCTCCTTTACCAGCATACTAAGACTGGAAACAATACTGAACGCAGCAATGCCCACAACAAGCATAAGCAATAGGAACATCATGACCTTTTCCATCTTTACCGTTCTAAAGAAGTCTCCATAGTCTACTGACCAATCGCTAACAGCGACTTTATCATTGAGCTTCAGTTCCTTGGCCAAACCAGGCGCAGCGAAGATATCGTTCAATCGTAGTCGATAGGAACGCGCTGAAGTGCCTAGCACCCGGTCTATGCTCTCCACATTCATCAAAGAGAGATGATAATCGAGTTCAGAATCCAGCTCGAACGTTCCCACCAGGGTTGCGTTTATTACCTGAGTATCAAGTCTCCAGGCACCCTTAACCACCGGCAACAGGACAGTGACGCTGTCACCTTGCATCACACCCAGGCGATAGGCCAGTGGCTCACCAAGCACAATACCCCCCTCGCCGAGGTGTTCTATCGCGCCAAAGGTCATATGGTCAGGAATGATTGACATAGCGCGCTCGTTCTCTGGCTCAATCCCGTAAAGAGAAACCAATTCGCTTGCACTACCGTTTACGAGCAAAACAGATTGACTTGAGAATCGACCTGCGGCGCTGACACCTGGAATAGCTTCCAGTTCTTGGCGACTCAGCCCTTCAACTACCACATGAGGTACAGCGCCCAGTATCCGCCGCTTTAATTCCGTATCGAAACCGTTCATTACCGATACGACAACGATGAGTGCTACTACTCCCAGGGCAAGCCCGAGTAGAGACACCCATGTGATAAATGAAAGAAATCGGTTCTCTCCCCTGGCACGTGAATAACGCAGTCCAATGTATGCGGGGGTCATCATATCGATATAAGCAGACCGTTATGCAATTGCAGCGTTCGATCCATTTGGTTAGCAAGGTCAATGTTATGGGTCACAATGACAAAAGAAGTACTAAGCTCTCTGCTCAGAGATACCATCATCTCGTTGACATCAAGCGCCGTTTTTTCATCCAGATTGCCCGTAGGCTCATCTGCAAGCACGCAAACCGGTTCGTTTACCAGCGCTCTTGCTATCGCCACGCGCTGCCTCTCCCCTCCGGAAAGTTGTCCTGGCTTGTGATCGGCCCTGTTTTCCAACCCTACTCTGACCAGCATCTCTCTTGCAGTATACAGCGCCTTACTTTTGTTACTGCCACGAATGCGTTGTGGAATTGCAACATTTTCAAGCGCAGTAAAGTCACTAAGAAGATGATGAAACTGATAGACAAAGCCAAGGTATTGATTGCGCATCGCATCCACCTCAATCTCCCTCATTGCGGCAATATCCTTACCATCGATAAGAATTTCACCCTCGTCCGCAGATTCCAGGCCACCGAGAATATGTAGTAACGTACTCTTGCCACTGCCAGATAAACCTACAATCGCGACTCTTTCACCTGCCGATACGTCAATGCACACGCCTCGCAGGACATCAATCTCGTTTTCCCCTTGCACAAACGACTTCCGCACATTGTTAGCGCGCAACACAAAATTTTCGCCGTCCTCAAGATTCATATTGCAGTGCCTCTACCGGATTGGCTTTTGCGGCCTTACCGGCCGGATAGATGGTGGCGAAAAAACATATAGCCAATGACGATCCCGCAATCAGCAGAATGTCCTCAATGCGGATATCCACCGGCAGGTACTGAATAAAGTACTCATCCATAAGTCCCAGCTTTAAAACACCATCCAACGTCAGCACCAGATCATCAATAACCAGAGCCATACACACACCTATTAGCACACCGACAACAACGCCGACTGCGCCAACCAGAACCCCATGCATTATAAAAATGATGCGCACCGCGCCAGTCGATGCCCCCACGGTTCGAATAATTGCAATGTCTCCCGACTTCTCTTTCACAATCATCATCAAATTGGATACAACATTGAAGGCCGCAACGGCGACCAGGAGCATCAGCATTAGAAACATGGTTTTCTTTTGCATCAGAATAGCGCCATGCAAATTTCCATATCGCTGGGTCCAACTTGAACCATAAATTCTCTGGCTCGACATCATCACCAGTTGATGAACAATCTCTGGTGCATCGAACAGATCTGTCGTCAACAGCCGGACTCCAACTGACCCGCGCCCTTTCTGCATTCGACTAAGAGACTCAACGGAAGTATAGACCTGCGTTTTGTCCACATCGGCTCCCGCAGCAAATATGCCAACGACAACAAACCGCCTGGCGGTCGGTAAAGGACCTACCAACGTCATCTGCACCTCAGGTGACACGAAGTTCACGGAATCGCCTATCGAAACCCCGAGATCCTGTGCCAGTCGTTTCCCAATTACCAGGGAGAACCGTTGACTGGATATGTCATACGTCGATCCCTCTAAGAAAAAGTCGTCCAAAATCGAGACCTTCGACTCCCGTTCTGGATCGATACCCGAAATCAAAACACCTGCCATACGACCGTTTGCAAGGAGTAGTCCACTTCCTTCCAGCAACGGCGCGACCGCAATCACCTTTTC
>CAJWQG010000063.1 GCA_913045175.1 uncultured Gammaproteobacteria bacterium
GGAGAATTCAGAGGAATGACTTATACTTCCTCGGTCTCATCAGACGACCACCTACCAGCAGCCTCGACATCTGTCTGTCGTGTTGATAGCCATCGGCTTGTAGTTCCTGTCTGCTCCTTCTTCCAAAAGGTTGCCTGAGTCTTTAGATAATCCATAACATATTCGCATGCCGCGAACGCATCACCTCGGTGCTCACTGCCAACACCAACAAAAACGATCTCATCGTTTGGCAACAGATGGCCTATCCTATGTATCACAGTAACCGCGTGGATCTGCCAGCGATCGGCTGCGCCATCGATAATCTTGTTAATCTGAGACTCGGTCATACCTGGATAGTGCTCAAGATAAAGGTTTGCAACCTCAGCGTCTTCATTAATATCTCGGACCACACCCAAAAACGTAGCAATGCCGCCGACCTTGTGTGACGCTTCTCTTATTTCCCTGGTTTCTTCCGCGACATCAAACACAGTTTCTTGTACACAAATCCGACGACGCATATCAGCCTCCCGTTACCGGAGGGAAAAATGCCACTTCGTCGCCATCAGTTACCGGATGATCGTCGGCAACCATATTTTGATTGATCGCGACGAGTATGTTTTCGCTGGTTAGCGATTCGCGCCATGTATCGCCATGCGCTTGTGATAACCGAGAAATTACGTCAGATATGCGATCGACCTCTTCAGCGGATACTTCCACTTCAGATTTACCCAAGGCCTCTCTAAGGCTTGCAAATAAGACCACCTTGATCAATCTGATTCACTCCGTTGCCAGGTGCCTGACTTGCCGCCTTCTTTCGAAACAAGGCATACATCCTTAACTATCATTCCTCTATCGACCGCCTTGCACATGTCGTAGATAGTCAGTGCAGCGACCGAAGCGGCCGTAAGTGCTTCCATCTCGACACCTGTTTTGCCCGAGAGCCCACAACGCGTTTCAATCAATACACTGTCTTCGGTCGTTTTGAAATCCACATCGATACTGGTCAGAAATAACGGATGACACAACGGAATCAGCTCGGAGCATTTTTTTGCCGCCTGAATACCAGCGATCCGTGCAACTGCCAGGACATCACCTTTAGCAACATCACCAGATTTTATATGCTGCAATGTCTCTGGTTTCATTAGCACAGTCGCACGGGCATGGGCCTCGCGCTGCGTAACGTCTTTGGCACGGACATCGACCATTGACGCCTCACCACGGTCATTTATGTGGGATAGTTTGGACACTTAGTTGATCTCTTACTTGTTGGGACAATTGTACATCATATGTAATGTCGCTCCGCAAAGGCGTAAAATGCCAATTTATCCGGATCTGCTTAGACCTCAAGTCTGATATCCCCATGAACAAGTCCACTGATCACTCAGAGACCCGCGTTATTGTCGGTCTGTCCGGCGGTGTCGATTCATCCGTCGTCGCGCTCCTTTTGCAGCGGCAGGGTTACGTTGTGGAAGGCTTGTTTATGAAGAACTGGGATGAAGATGACGGCGAAGAGTACTGCACCGCCCAACAAGACCTAGAAGATGCAAGAAAAGTAGCCGACAAGCTTGGAGTCCCACTTCACCAGGCTAACTTTGCCGCGGAATACTGGGATAATGTTTTTGCACATTTTCTTGCGGAGTATGAAGCAGGCCGGACACCTAACCCGGATGTGCTGTGTAATCGAGAGATTAAATTTAAGGTTTTCCAGGATTACGCGAAATTACTGGGCGCGGACTACATAGCAACTGGACACTACGCTCGTTTGGACCACTCTGGTGATCAGCCTCGTCTCTTGAAGGCACTTGATGATAGTAAGGACCAGAGCTATTTCCTGCAGTCGGTGGATGCGTCCCAGTTGACGCAGGTTTTATTCCCGCTGGGTGAGCTCAATAAGGTTGAAGTCAGGCAAATTGCGCGTCAGAGCGGGTTATCCACTCACGACAAAAAGGACTCCACGGGTATTTGTTTTATTGGTGAGCGACGTTTTAAGGACTTTCTGAAGACCTATATACCCGCCAGACCAGGTGACATTGAAGACACGGAAGGCAATATTCTAGGAAAACACGAAGGATTGATGTATCACACGCTTGGACAACGTCAGGGACTGGGCATCGGTGGTATCAGGGGCGCTTCAGAAAAGCCCTGGTATGTAGTGGACAAGAACATGGACAAAAATGTGCTCGTCGTAGGACAGGGAAATGACCATCCGGAAATGTTTGCCTCCTCGATATCGTGTAACGAGATTTGCTGGATTGGAGAACCGCCCACACTACCTATGAAGGCCACTGCCAAGGTTAGATACAGACAGGCAGATCAGCACTGCAGCCTGAGCGCAACAGAATCTGGATTCCGCATAGATTTCGACGTTCCACAACGTGCGGTAACACCGGGACAGTGGGTCTGCTTCTATCAAGATAAATGGTGTCTGGGAGGCGGGATCATTGAGGCTAATCACTTATGAAGGTCGCCTTCGAAGAGCGCATCCTGGCGCTGGCAGGCATCGTGCAGGCTGCAAGTCTGGTCAACAGCGCGGCGAAAAGCCGTATGGTTAGCCAGAATAGTCTCGATGCAAGCCTGCAAAGCATATTCATTACCAATCCCGATGATGTGACGCAGGTTTTTGATGGCCTTCAAGGTATTTCACTGGGGGTTAGGGTACTAAGTGATATTCTCGATGAGCTAAGGATCACAGAAAATGCCCAGATCATCCGCTATTGCACGTCTATTATTACGCTGGAGAGACAACTGTCGAAGCGTCGAGAGACATTGGCAGCATTGGGGGACCGAATTGCGGTTATCGATGAACACCGACACACCACAAATCCGCCACTACTAAACGACACAATTATTGCCGAGCTGGCCGAGTTGTATCAGGCCTCCGTTGGCCCTAGTCATATACAGATTATGGGGAAGCGTTATCATTTGGAAAATTCAACAAACGTCAATCGGATTCGGGCACTATTGTTGGCGGGTATTCGCGCCGCTGTGCTTTGGCATCAGTTGGGTGGTCGCCGCTGGCAAATAGTAACATCACACAAGAAAATGCTAGAGGCACTAAGATATGTCCAAAGTATACATTAAGATCAATAACTTAAATAATACGTATCAATAATTTAAATCATTAATATCAAGTAGTTTATAAATGAAAAATACACTCACATCACTAAACGCTATCTCTCCCATTGATGGGCGCTATGTATCGAAAACAGTCAAACTGCGTGCGTACGCGAGCGAATATGCACTGATCTACTACCGCGTTCTGGTAGAAGTTAACTGGTTCAAACATTTGGCTGCGTTGAGTGAGATAGCAGAGGTTCCCAGTCTCGGGAAGCAAAGCGCCGCCATACTGGATGGAATCCTGGAGGGATTCGACGAGAGTGATGCACAACAGGTAAAGGACTTCGAGGCCACCACCAACCATGATGTCAAAGCGGTCGAGTACTTCCTGAAAGAGAAGATTAGCGCCAGCGATGACCCCGCCCTTATCGAGTCTCTGGAGTTTATCCACTTCGCCTGTACCTCAGAGGATATCAATAATCTTTCTCACGCATTAATGCTGCGACATGCACGGGATAACGTTGTCCTGCCGGAAATTATTTCGCTACGGGACGCTATAGCTGAGATGGCCAGTAAGTACGCCAATGTCCCCATGTTATCGAGAACCCACGGGCAGGTAGCATCACCCACCACAATGGGCAAGGAAATGGCGAATGTTGTCGCGCGAATTCAACGACAGCTCAAGATCGTTGAAAACGTAAACATCTTAGGAAAAATTAATGGTGCCGTCGGTAACTACAACGCGCACCTCTCAGCCTATCCAGACGTAGACTGGTTAGCAGAAAGCCAACGATTTGTGGAGTCACTGGGGGTGAAGTGGAATGCCTATACCACGCAGATTGAGCCCCATGACTATATCGCAGAACTTTTTGATGCAATCTGTCGGGTGAATACCATTTTGTTGGATTTCAACCGAGATATCTGGTCGTACATTTCAATTGGTTACTTCCGCCAGAAGAAGATTGAAGGTGAAACCGGATCTTCAACTATGCCCCACAAGGTTAACCCCATCGATTTTGAGAACTCTGAAGGAAATTTGGGTATGGGAAATGCCGTCCTCACCCATCTTGGACAAAAGCTTCCCATATCCCGTTGGCAACGTGACCTGACAGACTCCACAGTACTGCGGAACCTAGGATCTGGACTCGCCTATTCTCTTATCGCATACCAGTCATGCCTGAAAGGAATCGGAAAACTGGAGCTCGATGAAGAGCGACTCTCGGAAGACCTATCGGACAGTTGGGAAGTCCTGGCAGAGCCAATTCAAACCATTATGCGCAAACACGGTATAGATGAGCCCTACGAAAAACTGAAAACAATGACGCGAGGCGAACAACTGAACGAGTCACGCATCAATGAGCTGATTGACCAGTTGGACCTCGCTGAGGACATCAAAGACCAGATTCGCAAACTTACCCCCGCAAACTATATTGGGGAAGCGTCACGGTTAGTTGAACAACTGCTATCCGAAATAAGGGACTAATCATCGCCTGAAATGAGCAAGTTAGATTTACGTCAGTTCAATGTTAGAGAAGCAGAATGGGAATCTGAGGCCGCGGTTATTTCCAACATCAGGCGATTAGTTTTTATTATCGAACAACAAGTGCCCAAAGATGACGAGTGGGACGGTCGTGATGAAGAAAGCTGGCACTTTCTAGCAACCGATGAGACCGATGAGCCAATTGGTACTGCTCGACTACTTCCCGATGGACAAATAGGACGCATGGCGGTTTTAGAAAAGTATCGCGGCCGGGGGATTGGTCGGGTATTGCTTGAGCAGGCAGTTGATAAGGCACGACACCTCAGCATGAAAGAAGTATTCCTGCATGCGCAGACTCACGCACTTCCTTTCTACGAAAAAGCCGGATTTGAAACCCACGGCGATGAATTTAAAGAAGCGGGAATAGCTCACAAGAAAATGGTCATGCAGTTGCCACCACTAGGTGACAACGTACAACGCCGTCAGGCGGTGGATACAGACGTCGAATGGGAGATTAAGCCGTTTGATACCAGCGAAGTTAACTGGGATTCTCAGGGCAAGCAGATACGCGTGATACGCCAAAATATTTTGGTAAGAGAACTTGGGCTGCCAGCAAGCGTCATCGAGGACGACGTGGACGCAAGCGCAATTCACTGGGTGGCACAGGACGATACCGGCCAGTGTGTTGGCTGTATAAGGATGACGATCGACGGAGAGATATCTTGTCTGGCGGTTTTGCCAGAACATCGCAACAATAGTATCGAGCATAGCCTGATCGATCTGGCAGTCTCCAAGGCACAGCGTTTCGAACTGGACGAAATTCACGCAGTGGCACTCGGTGAAGCTTCCGACTTGTTTCGAGATGCGGGATTCGAAGCTAGCGGCGATGTATCGTCTGAACATGATGTAAACCGTCAGGAATTTACGAAACACCTGGAGCGCGACTTTGAAATTCCTTCTGCTCACGAATTAATAGGAACCGAGGTCAGCGATGTTGTTTATTCCCTTGGTGAGGACAATCAATACATACTCCTGCGTCGCGAAGAAGACTTTCGTAACGTAATACTTGAGATGTGTTGCCAGGCCCGACATTCGATACGAATATATTCTCCTGTGCTTAATCACAAACTGTTTCATAACGAAGAGTTTAAGCAGATCTGTTCCGCATTTGCTCGACGCAACAAATATACCTTCATCGATGTTCTGTTGTACGACTCACATCGTGTAGTGAAGAATAGCCACGCACTGCTAGAGATAAGCCGCAAGTTGTCCTCTTCGATCAGGTTCAAAATCGTCCATCCTGAACTTCGACAACAAAACCACGAGTACTTCATAGTTGATGAAATAAGCTTAATCTACCGGCTCGATCATGAAACCTATGAGGGGTATGCAAACTTTCGGGAGGTTACCGATAGTAGTCGCTTAACTAGGCAGTTCGTTAGAGCCTGGGAGTCTGGCCTTAACGATCCTAACCTTCGAACACTAAGAATCTGAACGTCTTCCTCAAGCGAGTTGCTCGAAACACTAGAAAACCGTTAGAATCTGGCGCCCTGCTAATGGTAATCATAGTAAACAAGACCTATGAAACTATTATCCAAATTCGTGGTTTCAGCTTTGTTGATCTCTCCCAACATTTGTTTCGAGGAGGTCTACATCTATCAAGGTCCCAACGGCGAGCGAATCATTTCGGATCGTCCTGTCAGTGGATATGAGCTGGTTACCACTAGGGACACGCTCAAAGACACCGGATACATACTCGCAAATAAACCTATAGGGACCGGTGGGCCTACGGAGTTCAAACATTATATTCGAAGTGCCAGCCGCAAGTATGGCGTTGATCCGGCGCTGGTCCAAGCCGTCATACAGGTTGAATCGGGCTTCAATCCAAACGCGGTATCTAAGAAGGGGGCGCCCGGGCTAATGCAGGTAATGACTGGCACTGCGTTTCAATACAACGTAGTCGATCGCTTTGATCCGAGACAGAACATCAACGGCGGTGTGCGACACCTGCGCGACCTGATGGATCATTTTGATGGTGAAATACCTCTGGTTCTGGCGGCTTACAATGCCGGTGCTGGTGCCGTCAAAAGACACCAGGGCATTCCTCCTTACTCCGAGACCAGGCGATACGTCAATAAAGTGCTCGCAATCCATAACCAATATCGCAAATTCTGGTACGGCGGGACCTAGACCAGTATCACACTAGCGCATCGAAGTGGCGTAAGAGCTCATCATATTCCGTCGTTAACGGATACTGTGGAAACTCTTGAACCACATTTTCAGGTGCACGAAACAGAAAGCCGGCGTCCGCCTCTTCAAGCATAGTAGTATCGTTGTAGGAATCGCCTGCAGCAAAGACAGTAAAGTTTAATTGCTTGAGCGCTTTTACCGCGTTTCGCTTAGGATCCTTCTGTCGAAGTAAATAGTTAGCGACTCGTCCATCGCCATCGACTTCAAGCTGATGACAAAATAAGGTTGGCCAGTCCAGCTGCTTCATAAACGGCTCTGCGAATTCATAGAAGGTGTCAGATAAAATGATGACCTGATACCTGGATCGAAGGCTATCCAGGAACGCCTTAGCGCCGGGAAGCGGTTCCATAGTAGCAATCACCGACTGAATATCATCGAGACGCAATTCGTGTTGCTCAAGATAGCCAAGACGCTGCTTCATCAACACATCGTAGTCGGGGATATCACGGGTGGTTGCCAACAAACCGTCAATCCCCATCTTATTCGCGAATTCGATCCATATTTCGGGAATCAGCACGCCTTCAAGGTCTAAACAAATTACCTGCATACTTCTACTCGTAGGAAAAAAGCCGATTGTACTCGATTCGTTATTAAGTTATTGCTGAATACAATTTCACAAGCACAAGTGGTATTTGGTACGCTTGCGCTCTCAACCCCCTGAGATTTCGCGGAGAAACCATGTCTCCTGAGGAAACAATGTCCCCTAAGGAAACCATGTCCCCCGAGGATGTGCTCAAAAAGGCCTTTGCTGCCCACGACAAGATAACCATCTCCTTCAGTGGAGCGGAGGATGTCGTGCTCATCGATATGGCGTGTAATATTTCTGAAGAGGTCAATGTTTTCAGCCTCGACACCGGCCGACTGCATCCCGAAACGTATCGCTTTATTGAAGATGTACGCGAACACTATGGTGTGGAAATAGACATACTAAGTCCTGATGCAGAAGCGCTCAGTGCATTTGTTAAAGAGAAAGGACTGTTTAGTTTTTACGAAGATGGCCATACAGAATGCTGCGGTATTCGTAAAATCGAACCCTTGTCAAAACACCTGAAGACACACGATGCCTGGATTACGGGTCAGAGGCAGGATCAAAGTCCAACTCGCAGTGAACTTCCGCAGGTGCAGGTCGATACCGCGTTTTCTGATGACCGTCGCGATTTGATGAAATATAACCCCCTATCCGACTGGACATCCACCCAGGTTTGGCAATACATTCGCGCTAATGAAGTTCCCTACAATCCCTTGCACGATCAGGGTTACCTCAGTATTGGATGTCAGCCCTGCACGCGCACTATCGGCCCTAACGAGCATGAACGCGCTGGCCGATGGTGGTGGGAAGAAGCAACAAAAAGGGAATGTGGATTACACATCATTAATATCGAAGAAGACTCATGAAAATCACCTTCGTTAAGAAAATCCTCGCTTCCGGCGAACCTTGCCCAAAGTGCGAGGATGTTGAACAGCGACTACAAAAGACTGACCAATTGTCCATGATTGACGAGACACTCATTGCTGATGAGCGAGACGATCAGTCAGCCGGAATGGTCCTCGCCAAAAAGCTCGGCGTAGAAAGAGCGCCCTTTTTCGCGGTGGAAGATAACGACGAAACAAAGGTCTATACCGTATATTTCAAATTCGCCAAAGAGATATTGGGTAAACAAACATCAAAAGTCGATCAGGGAAAGGAAATCCTGAATGACAATCCCGACCTCGATTACATCTAAATCAGCGTACTGGAAGTTCGAGGTCAGCGAAGAGTTTATCGAGTTCAACTTTCTTTGAAGTGTTAAACGCGTCCTCGACCATTTGACGATTCAGGTGCGGGGCAAACAACTCGATAAACTCGTGCATATATCGACGCAGAAAAGTACCTCGACGGCATCCAATCATCGTCGTGCTGGGCTCAAATAGGTGGCTGGCGTCCAATGCAACCAGCGATTCATCCTGCAACTCGTCATGTGCCATTGTCGCGATGATGCCGATACCAAGTCCCAGACGTACGTATGTCTTAATCACATCAGCATCGGTCGCGGTGAACACCACTTTGGGTTCAACGCCAACGCTGGAAAAAGCATCATCCAGCTTTGATCGGCCCGTGAAGCCGAATACGTAGGTTACGATTGGATATTTAGCAACTTCTTCGAGGGTAAGGTGCTCGAGTTTTGTCAGCGCATGTTCTTTGGGAACAACAATGCTTCTGTTCCAGTCATAGCAGGGAAGCATCACCAGATCACCGAACAAATCGAGTCCTTCCGTAGCAATGGCAAAATCTACCTGTCCGTTAGCCGCCATCTCGGCGATCTGAACCGGACTTCCCTGATGCATGTGCAAAGCTACGTCCGGATACCGACGAATAAATTCACTGATGACTTCAGGTAGTGCGTATCTTGCCTGGGTGTGCGTCGTCGCGACCGACAAACTACCCGTCCGTTCGCTGCTGTATTCCTGCGCGACCTGCTTGATGCTCTCAACTTTGCGCAGGATATCACCGGCTCTTTCGATGATGGTTTCGCCTACAGGTGTCACATGGGTAAGGTGTTTACCGCTCCGGGCAAAGATTTCAACGCCGAGTTCATCTTCCAGCAGTCTGATCTGTTTACTAATGCCCGGTTGAGACGTGAATAGGCTCTGCGCAGTTGCAGATACATTTAGATCGTGATGTGCAACTTCCCAGATGTATTTCAATTGTTGAAGTTTCATACTGGCTCAGCGCGATTAGACAGAAACGATATAAGAATAGCCTCAAATATTCCTTTTGTGAATAGACGCGACGGGATAAAAAGCGCATGAACGAGACTCTCTACCGGAATTCCATTGGAATCCATCTACTACATTATTGCTGGGGCTACAGTCGGACTGACTGTTGGCCTGACCGGCGTTGGTGGAGGGTCACTGATGACCCCTCTCCTGCTCGCCTTCGGCATTCCAATACATATCGCAGTTGGAACTGATCTACTCTATGCCGGGTTAACCAAAACGGGTGGTGCGATCGCACATAGCCACTACCGCAATGTAGACTGGCGAATCGTGGGATTGCTCGCACTGGGAAGTATTCCCGGCGCAATAACCACACTTGGCGTTCTATCGTTGATTGGAACGCCCGCAGCCTACGAACAGACCCTCCGAACCTGTCTTGGAATCATGCTTATCGTCACCGCCGCAGTAATCATATTTCGCGATCGGATACGGTTCACTAATATCAATCTCCCCAATCATTGGGTGCTGCCAATCTTTGGTGCTCTTCTTGGTATCGCCGTAGCACTTTCTTCGGTAGGCGCAGGAGCCCTGACAGCGGCTATGCTAATGCTCTTGTTCCCGCTTCTCAAAACTTCAAAAATTGTCGGCACTGATATCGTACACGCTGTCCCCCTGACCTTGATCGCCGGTTTTGGACATTGGTATCTGGGCAATGTGGATTTCGTGCTGTTGTTCAGCCTTTTGATTGGCTCTATACCTGCGATCAGCCTTGGTGCCAGACTAGCGGGTTTAATACCGGAGAATATTATTCGAGCATTGCTAAGTGTGCTGCTGCTGGGGATCGGCGTAAAACTCGGTATAGGTTGATTCACTCATTCGTAACGCCATGGGGCACATGCCCTGCTGGAACCACGGAACTTGCAGACTCACAGTGATCTGCCTGATCATCAAAAAACACATCAGCCCCATAGGCTTGCAAAAAACCAGCTTTATTCATACCACCAAGGAAGAGTGACTCATCGATCCTGATATCCCACGCGCGCAACGTCTTAATTACCCGTTCGTGTGCTGGTGCGGACCTTGCAGTGACTAATGCAGTGCGAATAGGACTCACCTCTTTAGGCAACTCGCTTTGCAAGCGATGCAACTCCGAAAGAAAAGGCTTGAATGGTCCGCCGGTCAGCGGCTCATTAGCGGCGTCTCTCTCACTCGAGGCAAACGCATCAAGTCCCTTCTCCTGATAAATTCGTTCAGCCTCATCAGAAAACAATACAGCATCACCATCAAAGGCAAAATGCAGGGTTTCAGAAGGAGGGAAATTGTCAGGCGACGGAAGAATACTTGCCGCCGCCGTACCATTGGCTAATGCCTCTCTCACATCATCGGCGTTGGTCGACAAAAAAAGCTGACAACGAAACGGACGCATGTATCTGTAGGGCGCTGCACCGCCAGTAAAAGCCGCTCGCGCGATGGGTAGTTGATGGTGTTCGATAGACTTAAACACTCTCAGACCCGTATCTGCAGTGTTTCGTGATAGAAGAATCACCTCAACCCTATCCTTCTGGCCCAGCACACTGTTCAGACGGAGCAATTTTTGCACTAGCGGGAATGCTACACCTGGTGCCAGATAGGTGTCCTCGTTACTACGCTGGTATTCTGAGTAAGCTTTTAGTCCGGATTCACGAAAGACCCTATCACTATCCGTGAGATCAAACAAAGCACTACTGGAGATGCCAATGACAAGTTTTGAGGACATTAATAAGGCTTTACGGTCAGAAACGAGTTAGCGATATAATACGAATTCTGCATCTTTGCGCGACGCATTGCTATCACCATGATTGAGCATCTATGAACGACAAGAATACCCCGGTAGCTACCAGCGGTGGGGTTAACAAATTTCTTAGCAAAGTCGCGGCAACGCCCGTTAGAAAATCAAGTACTGATCAGGGCAAATTGATCTTTGCGATGGATGCAACTGCAAGCCGGGAGCCAACCTGGGATCGAGCCTGTCACTTGCAAAGTGAAATGTTCAACGCGACTGACTCGCTGGGTGGTCTCTCTATTCAGCTATGTTACTACCGCGGCTTCGCAGAATTTAAGGCCCATGCCTGGTGTGATAGCCGGGATAGTCTGCTCGCACAGATGTCGGATGTACGTTGTCGTGGAGGATATACACAGATTCACCGAGTACTGACCCATGGGCTCTCCCAGCCTAATATTCAAGCAATCGTCTTTGTCGGTGACGCGATCGAAGAAAATCCAGATGCACTTTGTCAACTTGCAGGCAAACTTGGTTTAATTAATGTTCCTTTGTTCATGTTTCAAGAGGGAACACATCCCCAGGTGCAGTCAGTGTTTAGGCAGATGGCGCGGTTGTCCGGTGGCGCATATGCCCCATTTGATTTGAACAGCGCCAACGAACTAAGGCAATTGCTATCAGCAGTGGCCATATACGCTGCAGGCGGCCAACAAGCTCTACAGGATTTCAGCCAAAGCGCAGGCACAACAGTTAAGCAAATTACCAGGCAGATGAAAGAATAATGATGGTTCGGCTAGTTATAGTATTTCTTATCGCGATAACAGTTTTTGCTGTTATGAGAATGTTGCTTCGCAAAAAACCGCTGACCGTTCAGCAGTTTTTCAGGCTTTACCTGGTGGTACTGGCAGCCCTCGCACTCCTCTATTTTGTCTTCGTTGGCATCTTACACCCACTTTTCGCTTTGATCGGCGCGGTACTCCCTTATCTGGCACGAGTGATTGGATGGGTCCCCCAGGGCGCACGGTTATTTTCTTTCTTCAACCAAGCGCGTCGCGGGATGTCGGGTACTGGTGCTCCAGGACAGATATCCGAAATAAACACACGTTACCTGCACATGGTGCTATTCCATGATACCGGCATGATGGATGGTGAAGTCCTGCAGGGCAAATATGCAAACGCGAAGCTAGGCATGCTCGAACTTGAACAGATCCTCGAAGTGCGTAGCGAGTGTTCGGACGACGCCGATTCTCTAAGCGTCCTTGAAGCCTTCCTCGAGCGCGAACACGCCGGATGGCGCGAACAAAGTGGTGCGGAGTCCGCGCAGTCCAATTCGTCCTCTGACAGCGCGATGAGCGAGAACCAGGCATATGAAATTCTGGGACTGAGCAAAGACGCTACCCGTGATGACGTTATTGAAGCCCATCGCAGGTTGATGCAAAAGTTGCACCCAGACCGCGGTGGATCCACGCACCTCGCGGCACGAGTCAACGAGGCAAAATCCATACTGCTCGAGAAACTGGACAAATAAATGAGTGATGAAATGCTCGTCGTTTACGGCGGATTCTGGATTAGGTTTCTCGCTTTTTTGATCGACAGTACCGCAGCAACCATCGCCATCGCGCCACTCGTTACAACATTGGCGGGTGAAATGCTCATGACCAACTACAATCTTGGAGATCCAGAGGAAGTGTCCCAGATGTTAAGCGACCTTTCTGTACGTCTGGCGCTGGATGTCTTATTTATGGGTACGATCTTTGTCCTGTTCTGGGTGTTCAAATCCGCCACACCCGGCAAGATGCTGTTCAAATTAACCATCGTTGATGCCAAAATGTTTGGCAAAGTGAGCGTGGGTCAACACGTCGTTCGCTACTTCGCATATTTCGTAAGCACCATCCCTCTCTTTCTGGGATTTCTTTGGATCGCCTTTGATGCGAACGAACAGGGCTGGCACGACAAGCTGGCAGGCACGGTTGTTATCAAAGGACCACCGCGGGAGCAGTAATTTGGACACCTCAACTATCAAGGGGCTTGTGTTTGACCTCGATGGCACGCTACTCGATACCCTGGAAGGACATGCAAGCTCCTTCAATCGTGCGCTTCAAAAATTACAGATGCCGACCCACGAAATAGACGCGTATCGCTACTTCATTGGTAACGGAGCAAGGGTTTGTGCCGAAAGAAGCCTGCCAGATGATGCAGTGGAACTGGCCGATCAGTGCGTCGCACTCTTTAAGGAAGACTATGCGGAAACATGGCAAGAGACCACTGATCCTTACCTGGGAATCACAGACCTGCTGAATGCACAGAGCGACAAGCCTTGCGCCGTGTTGTCAAACAAAGACGATGTATTTACCCAGAAAATGATCCTGCGGAGCTTCCCGAATATATCTTTCGCATGCGTCGCAGGATACGGATATCAGGGAATTGTTAAACACAAGCCCGACTCATCCGGACCCCAGCTCATTGCCACGAAACTGGGGGTCGACGTAACCAGCCTGGCAATGATTGGTGATACGGCTACTGATATGGAGACCGCCAGGGAGTCTGGCATGACCCCCATCGGGGTTTCCTGGGGCTTTCGCGATCGTGAAGAGCTGATTTTATCCGGCGCAAAACATGTTGTTGACACCCCTCAGGCGCTCGCCGAATTATTGGCCGGGCTAACAACCCTGCAGACAGTTATTGAATCCTCAGACAATAACTAGTTAAAATCCCAGCCTAAGCGCCGATTTGAGTTCAGCTTGCGGGCGCTATAAAAATACCGCTAAAGAGATGTAGGCCTACTTTAGCGAAAGCGGAGTGGGTTTTTTTATGCGCGCACTTTGAGGCGCGCCGGGAATTGAGCTATGCCAATTAATATTCCAGATGGTTTACCAGCGATTGAAGTGTTGCAGCGCGAGAACATCTTCTGCATGACTCGGAGCTATGCAGAACATCAGGACATCCGGCCCTTACGGATCCTGTTGTTAAACCTGATGCCGAAAAAGATCGAAACAGAGATTCATCTTCTTCGTATGCTTTCTAATTCACCGCTACAGGTGGATATTGAGCTAATGCGCATTAGCGACAGGCCGTCGAAAAATACGCCCATTGAGCATATGGAAACCTTCTACAAGGACTTTGATTCCATACAGAATGAAAAATACGATGGCATGATCATTACCGGTGCCCCACTCGGCCAGGTCGATCTGGAATCGGTCAACTTCTGGGGACCCATGAAGGACATCATGGACTGGACCACTACCAACGTGACCTCGACCATCTTCCTGTGCTGGGCGGTTCAGGCTGCCATGCAGCACCTGTATGGCGTGCCCAAGTATCTACTGCCAAAAAAAATATCCGGCGTATACCCACATAAGCTGGTGAAGCCGCTGTCGCCAATCGTGCGAGGTTTTGATGATGTGTTCAATGCACCTCATTCCCGCTATGCCGAAGTGCGCGGCACGGACATTCAGACAGTTTCTGAATTGGAGATCGTTGCAGATTCAGAACGTGCGGGACCCTATATCATCGCGAGAAAAGACGGGCGACAGCTTTTTGTCACTGGACACTCCGAGTACGAACCAAGGTGCTTGCTTGACGAATACGAACGGGACCTCGCCGCAGGGATCGATCCCGAGATTCCTGAGAATTATTTTCCCGGCGATGACCCCAGCAAAGCGCCCATCGTAACCTGGAAGAGTCACGGTAATTTATTGTTCAACAACTGGCTGAATTACTACGTCTATCAGCTAACACCTTATGAAAGTGATTTCATTGGTGAAAGACTCAGGCAGCCGCAGATGCAACTAAGTTGACAGCAGTTCTGCGGGCTCCAGATTAAATTCTGCCAGCATGTCCGCCGCGAAGGTAATACGACCCGTAATCTCTTGTGCATCGCCATGAACGAGTCGCAGGCAGGCTTCTGCCATGTGCTCAACGGGCGTGACGTGGTCTTCGTTTTCTTTGGTGATCAGTTTGTGATATTCGACTCCGGGCGTTGCGACCAGCCCGGGCGAAATAACATTTACCCCGATATTCTTGTCGTATACCTCCGAGGCGAGCCCCGTGGTAAATCTCTCTAAGGCTGCTTTACACATGCCATAGACAGCACCACCCCTGCTCCCGGCATCTTTCGCTGGATGTAACGCAGCGTGCGAGGAAATATTCAGAATCCTCCCAGACTGGCGTTCTATCATCGAAGGCAGCACCAATTGCGACAAATGGAATGGTGCATAAACCTGAACCTCCATCATCAGTCGAAAACGTTTTTCCGGAAAATCAGGTACGGGAACGAAAAAAGTCACAGCAGCGTTATTCACCAGAATATCGACGGGACCAAACGTAGACTCGGTTTCTTTAATTAGATTCTCACGATGCTCCTCGATAGAAAGGTCTGCGCGAACTGCATGGGCCTCACCACCAGCATCCCTGATACGTTTTACAACCGAGTTAATGCTTCCAGAGAGCACATGATCTCCGTCTTCCAGAGTCCGTGCGGATACAACGACGCGCGCACCCTCCTGGGCATAACGGTAGGCAATCGCCGCTCCGATACCTCGACTCGCACCGGTAATTACTGCAACCTGGCCTGCAAGGGGACCATCCTTATTTAGTGTAGCTGTCATACGAATCCTCGAACGCTTTTTGATTTTGCTGTGGTTTCAAGCGACGGACTATACCATCGTTGGTCGATCTCTCACCATATGTGCCGTTGCTGCCCCTAGGATCTCATGGGGATTGCCAACATGCTTTACCCATCAACCCAAAGAGACCCAACAGTGTTGGACGGATTATTTCTCGATGCGGCAGTTCACCATCAACGTGACCGTGCGTACGGTCACGTTCAGGATTTCTTACAACCACGCACAACCGCAATCTTTCTCGTGCTGCTCTCTGCTCTTGCGATAGCAATAGTATTTCTGCATTCGAACACCTATACGCGAAAACTTGAATTGACGCGGCAGATTGACGATCGCCATATCGCGCGCGTGTCTTCCTAGATAGACGGGAGAGTGACCTTACTATTCGTTACTGAGGGTGAGCACGTTGAAAGAGATGCACTTCTTGGGGTTATTAGCGGAGATACAACTGATGCCAGGCGAGAACAGCTCGGTGAGCTCGAAAAACAACATACTCAGCTTGCACTCAACAGAAAGTCCCACTTCCTACTCAATAGTCTCCAGTTTGAACGATTAGAGACCCGACTCTCTGCCATAGAGGAGCAGATTGAACGGCAATCAAATCTATTAGGCCTACATCGTCAAACCGTGGCGAATTTTCAACTCCAATACAAAGCCGCAAGCGCGCTGAAGGAATCAGGTTACTTTACGAAGCAGAACTGGATCCAATTGCAACAAGAAAATCTTACGCATGAACAGCAAGGATTAGAGCTGCTTCAGCAAATGAGTACGCTGGTTCATGAGCGAAACGATGTAAGACGATCTATCGAGGAAATAGAGATAAAATTTGAGCAGGAACTTCTGCAACTTAACGGGCGTTTATCAGCACTTCGGCAGTCAAGGCTTCGGCTCATTGAGAACGATCGTACACACGTTAAGGCGCCTGTCTCGGGGACGGTTACTATAACGAACATCAAACCCGGTATGGAGGTGGGGCGAGGAGACCTGCTGATATCAATTGAGCCAAAGATGACGATAAACACGGCAACGTTGCTTGCTCCTTCGCACTCGCATCGGTTTCTCAAATCAGGCAACCCCGTTCGATTGCGTGTGCAAAATCTAACCGAAGATCAGTTAGGGTTCATCGATGGCAGGATTACCCACATTTCGGATCATCCCGCGTTATTCAAAGAAAGATACAGCAACCACTCAGCCATGTTCATTGTGCGCATTGCGCTCGATAGTACCCACTTCAAGATCAAGGATCAGCGCTTTCCACTGAAAAGCGGCATGTCGTTGACATGCACCGTGGACCTAGAAACCTACTCTCTTCTTGAGTGGATATTACACCCGATTCGTTACTTCGGCGGCACCGCGTAGTGAGTAGACTTCCCATGGTATTCCAGGCGGATACTAACGAATGTGCGCTGGCTTGTTATCCGATGTTACTAAGTTTCCATGGCTTTTCCGGAAACCTGGCAAGCTTAAGAAGTCGTTTTATGGCGAAGCCAGGCGTGGTGTCCGTCGCTGAAACAATAGACATTGCCAAAACACTGGGTTTCAGTTGTCGAGCGCTCCGTTGCGAAGTGTCTGAACTGAAACAGGTCGCGGTTCCCGCCATTATTCACTGGGACTTTGACCACCATGTAGTCCTCAAAAGCGTCAACCATCGAACCGTAACCCTGCATGACCCTGCAATTGGTGAGCGGCGCCTGAGCAAAAAGAGTTTCGCCCAATATTTCACCGGTATTGTCTTGGAAGTCACCCCCGATAGAATGAGCATGTCGGCAGATCTGCCAGAAACTCCTGTCAGGTCATTTGATTACATCGGCGCTCGCAAAGGCCTTCTACCAGCAATGGTGCAGTTACTGATTTTAACGTTGTTACTGCAGGTGCTTACGCTTCGGATGCCCCTCTTTATGCAGTTGGTGGTGGATGAGGTGTTACTCCCCAACGACGTTGATCTACTCACGGTACTGGTCCTTGGTTTTATGGGATTGGCACTCATTACCCTGGTCACCCGTTCGCTGCAGGAGCTAACCGGTCTTTAATCTCGCGAGTCGATTATCCATACAAATTGCTGGACGACTCTTTTCTCCCCTGATCCGACTTAAACCGGACTTTTTTCGAACCCGCTACATGGGGGATATCGTATCCAGATACCAGTCCTTTTCTGCTCTGCAGGATTTCATCTCAAGTAGCCTGATTAATCTGCTACTCAATAGTGTTCTGATTATCACGACGCTGACCATGTTATTTTTTTATTCGACCTGGCTTGGCGCGCTAGTGCTTGCTTCCATATTGTTTATCACGCTGGGGAAAATTGCGTTCTACTGGCCGCTACGTCAGCGAACTCAGGAACAGATAGTAAGAAGTGCGATGCTGGATTCACACTTTATGGAATCGGTCCGCAATATTAGTGCACTGCAGCGCTTCAATGCCGAAAGTACAAGTGAAAGCGAATATATCAATCGTCAGGTAGACGTCACTAACGCGAGCGTTCGTGTTGGTCATGTTGAAATCTCATATGACCTTTTTAGCACCGGGTTCCGCTCAATCATTTATATCCTGATTGTTTACCTGCTCGCGAGATCAGTACTAAGTGAGGAATTCACCCTCGGAATGCTGTATGCGTTTCTTGCCTATTTTGATCGAACAATCAGTGCCGCAGAAGCATTTACCAGCTAAATATTGAAAGGCTTGATGTTACGCCTTCATTTGGACCGCCTCTCAGATATTACCAACGCTGAAGGAACTGCTGTTCACGATAGACGGCTTAACGTGGAAAGCAATCCTGCCAGAGTTCTTACGGTACGCAATGGCAGCTTCTCCTATAAGGGTACGCCTGTATTCAGCGATCTTAGTCTTTCACTACCACCCGGAGAGCATCTTGCGATATTCGGCTTGTTGTGATTGAACCCATGCCTCAATTTCTTCGGTTGTCATGTTAAGGACATCGCCACTAATCATCTTTCTTTTATACCATTCAACATTTTCAACGGTGACTGATAATCCTAATTCTTGAACTACTGTGGCAATAAGTGAATCTACCCC
>CAJWQG010000064.1 GCA_913045175.1 uncultured Gammaproteobacteria bacterium
CTGGAAACTCGCAATCGATGGACAGTGCGCAAGAATAACCAGCGGGCTGCGAATTAAGCTATAACCTTACTGAGGCTCAGTAACCTCTTCATTTTTCTTGCTGGTAAGTGGGAACACCAACACCAGCCAAAGAGCTGTTACTGCAAAACCAATAGCAAGGTAGTAATTGTTCATTGCCAGACCCGCTTTCTGCGCCAGCACAATAAGCAGGGAGGAACCGCCCTTCCCCGTTCTGTAACAAAAGACATCGATTACTTCTTTGGCGCGATATCTCGCATCAAATCCCAGCGGGATGTACAAGACTTCTTTGGCTGCTCGGAAAATTGAGTAGTCGAAAGCTTTGAAGAGCAAAAAGGCCATACCGACGGTGAATACCGTCGGCTCAATAATGGCAATAGTTATGGCTGTGATGTGCACTAACGGCAACATCAGGTGAACCCACCGCAGGGCAACAAAACTAAGCAATAATGGTGCGCCAACAAACTGTAACGTCAAGCTGACAAGGTTAACATTGCCCCAGAAATTTCCCTGAAATGCTGTCTCTGAATCAGTTTGCCCAACGAACTCTGATGTCAGTAGCGTCTGAAATTTAAAATCCAGCACCGCGGCAACAACCTGGGTCGCCAGAACGATAACCAGCAAACTGGCAAGGGTCTTATTCTGTCGAAAGAGCTGCCATCCCATGTAGTGTGGCTTCGCGTCATCGCTGACCGACGGGGCCTCAGGTTCGCCGTATCGGCGATAGGTCATGTTGGATACAAATGCCGCGGGTATCAGCAATAGCGCGGCAATCAACAGCATGGACTCAGTGCCGAGGGGCTGTGCCGTCACACCAACCAGTTTGCCACCCACTACCGCGCCAAGACCTGCAATACCAGTGATTGGTCCGTTAAGTTTCTTCGCTGTATTGGATGACAGGGAGGAATTAATGTAACTCCAGTACTGCTCGATCAGCAGCACGATGTAAAGCTCTTTGGTAAGAAACAGTATGGGTGTAATCATCTTGCTGCCACTCAATACACCCAGATAACACGCAAATATCAGCAGGCCGGACCCGAGTGAGGTAACCAGTAACGTACGTCTCGGTCCCAGGTGGCTAAGAATCCAGCCGTAAAGTGCTACTCCGGAAAACACCACGATAGGCATCGCGGCCATAACCAGCGGCAGATTTTCAGCCCCGTAGGCGTTCTTAAAAAGCACCGTCGCTGGGGATCGAATAAACTCATATCCCGCCAGGGTAAAGAAAGCTGCGCAAGCCATTAGGGCGCCAACTTGATATTCTCTAGGTAACTTCAAGATCCATCCTCTGCTTAATTGCGAGCAGAACTTGACATATAGAACCCAAATGCGCAAATTGCGCCCTTTTTCGGCGGCAGTAAATGAAACCTACACAAAAGCCCAGCAATCCTAACTTCTCTTCCGGACCAACCTCGAAAAGGCCCGGCTGGTCCCCTGACCAACTGGACTTAAACAGCCTTGGTCGCTCTCATCGCGCCAGGGGACCAAAAGCAAGAATTCGGAAAGTCAGCGACGATAGCCGCGCGGTACTTGGAATTCCGGACGACTATGTCCTCGGGATGGTGCCCGGATCTGATACCGGAGCGTTTGAAATGGCTATGTGGGGCATGCTGGGAGAGCGTCCTGTAGACGTATTTGCCTGGGAAAGCTTTGGTGAAGGATGGGTAACAGACATCACGAAACAACTGAAGCTGGACGACATCCAGCTTTATACCGCGGACTATGGTGAAATCCCGGATTTGTCAAAGGCGAAAGCAGACCACGACGTCATTTTCACCTGGAATGGCACCACATCGGGAGTCCGGGTACCAAATGCGGACTGGATCGCTGAAGATCGCCGTGGACTATCTTTCTGCGATGCCACTTCCGCGGTATTCGCCATGCCCATTGCCTGGGAGAAACTGGATGTCATCACCTGGTCCTGGCAAAAGGTATTGGGCGGCGAAGCGGGTCACGGGATGCTTGCGCTTTCTCCTCGTGCCGTAGAACGACTGGAAACCTGGCAGTCCGATCGTCCACTACCCAAGATATTTCGATTAACCAAATACGGAAAATTGAATCGAGATATTTTTGCCGGATCTACAATTAATACGCCCTCACTGCTTGCCGTTGAAGACCAGCTTGATGCGCTGAGCTGGGCTCAGGGGCTGGGCCTTGCAGGCCTTGTCCAAAGGAGTGAAGCAAATCTTCAAACCATCTCAGATTGGTTGGGCAATACCGACTGGATCGAGTTTCTGGCGACAGATTCCTCATTGCGCTCCAGTACGTCCATATGCCTTAAGATAGTTAATCCATGGTTCACGGAACAGGACACTGATGCGCAACGTGACGTCATCAAGCAGCTTGTTGCACTGCTTGAGTCAGAATCCGTGGCCTATGACATCGCCGGATACCGTGATGCTCCTCCGGGGTTACGTATCTGGGGTGGCGCCACCATTGAGACCTCTGACCTTAAATTGCTTATGCCATGGCTTGAGTGGGCATGGCAGGAAGTCAAAAGCCGTTGAAGATCACCGGCGCACTGTTCTTACTGATCTTTGCCTTTAACGGACTGGCCGCAGATACACGTTCGCCAGTCGAGAAGGTCCATTTTCTCATCCCGGCTGGCCCGGGTGGAGGCTGGGATGGCACTGCCCGTGGTGTGGGTGAGGCAATGGTCAAATCAGGGTTAGTCACCGATGTCTCTTTCGAGAATCTCTCCGGGGGTGGAGGTGGAAAGGCTATCGCAAAATTCATCGAGACGGCACCGCGGCAAAAAAATACCCTATTGATCAGTTCAACGCCGATCATCGTCCGATCGTTACAGAAGATATTTCCCCAGTCTTTTCGTGACCTTCAACCAGTCGCTTCCGTTATCGCAGATTACAGCTGTTTCGCAGTCCATGCAGATTCAGAGTTTCAAGACTGGCAGGCTGTTACGAAACAGTTCCTGTCAAATCCAAGAAAGGTAAAGGTCGCTGGTGGCTCCGTTCGTGGAAGTACGGATCACTTTGTGATCGCCAAGGCGCTTGAACTCGCGGCTGGAAATCCCCGTAAAGTAATCTACATCCCCTATGACGGTGGTGGCAAAGCAATGGCCGGACTACTTACCGGGGAGACCCAGGTGCTATCCACGGGCCTAAGCGAGGCGATAGAGATGCACAGGGCTGGTGAGATAAGAATTTTGGCTGTAACTGCCTCGGAAAGACTCGTCGACACACCAGACATCCCTACCCTGACAGAACAGGGTTTCGATATAACATTTGCAAACTGGCGTGGTTTTTTCGCAGCCCCCGGGTATGCCCAATCTCACTATGACAACATGGCACTGACCATCGCCGGTGTTATCGATACGCCTGAATTTGAGGTTGTCAGGGCACGTAACGGATGGGCAAAACTCCATATCGAAGGCGATGCATTCTATAACTATCTGGTCAGCCAGGAAGCAGACATCGGCACGCTCATGCGCGAACTAGGATTCTTAAGAAACTGAAGGTTTAACATTAGATAAGGTATATAACCCATTGAAATATAATGATAATAAATTGGGTGCGTCGATTCTGCTCGCGCTGTTTATCGCCTACGTCTATTTTATAGGTGACATTCATCTCGACTTTTGGGCCGAGGAAGAAACCTTTCATGCCCGAACATTCCCTTATCTCATCGGTTTTGCAGGTATTACGCTTAGCGTGCTAACGCTGATTTTAACCTCAGATAGCACAGGAACAGCGTTACCAGGCCTTCAGAGGCTACCTTCGGCATTGATGCTGGTAGTCATGGTTAGCGGCTATGGCCTCGTTCTGGACGTCCTCGGGTTTATCATCACATCAATCTTGTTCCTCATGGGGTCATTTACGATCCTTGGTGAACGTCAATGGCTGAGAATGAGTATTACCGCCACGGCGCTCGTCGTCTGCTTCTGGTTGCTCATGAGTAGTCTGGATATTTATCTGGCATCGGGAATCTGGTGGGACGCCACAGAATAATGCTGGATGGTCTTATTCTAGGATTCCACACGGTGCTTAGCCTGGAAAACCTGGTATTGGTTCTGGCTGGCTGCGCCGTAGGTACAATTATTGGCATGTTACCTGGCTTGGGACCTATCTCCGCCATAGCGCTCATGATTCCAATTACCTATGGGTTCGACCCTGCCAGCGGCATGATTCTACTGGCAGGCGTTTACTATGGGGCGATATTCGGTGGCTCGACGTCTTCCATCCTAATCAACGCTCCTGGCGTCGCGGGCACCGTGGCTACCTCGTTCGACGGTTACCCTCTCGCGAAATCAGGTCATGCGAGCAAGGCCCTTGCCATTGCCGCATACGCTTCCTTTGCTGGAGGTACGATCGCCGCGATATTGCTGGTAATTCTCGCGCCATACCTGGCTGAATTGTCCCTTGGATTCCAGTCCGCAGACTATTTCGTGCTTATGTTGCTTGGGTTATGTCTGGTTGCAGCTTTCGCGACTAACGGGGAATATCTAAAAGCATTGTTGATGACCTGTTTTGGGCTCGCGCTATCGACAGTAGGCACTGATCTCACCTCTGGCGTACAACGTTTTACCTTCGGCCAAATGGACCTGATTGACGGTATCAGTTTTTTGCTGCTCGCTATGGGAACCTTTGCCATGGCTGAGGCGCTACTCATGGTTATTCGGGGCCCTGAGGCTAGCTTTACCGGCCTTAGAGCACCGAGCATGATGTTGGAAAGACAGGAAATCAATGACATTTCTCCAGTCGTTGGTCGTAGTTCCGTGCTCGGATTTTTTGTGGGTGTATTGCCTGGTGCTGGCGCAACCATCGCATCTTTCCTGGCTTACGGAATGGAAAAGAACCTTGCCAAAGATGGAGATCAATTCGGCAAAGGAAATATCAAGGGCCTTGCAGCGCCAGAGACTGCAAATAACGCCGCGTGCACCGGGTCTTTTGTACCGTTGCTGACACTGGGAATCCCCGGTTCGGGTACTACAGCCGTCCTGCTTGGCGCGCTTATCGCCTACGGTATTCAACCAGGACCGAGGCTATTTATTGATCAACCAGAGATCTTCTGGGCGGTAATCGCTTCCATGTATGTTGGCAATCTGTTTCTGCTGGTTTTGAATCTTCCGTTGATCCCTTACATCGCCAAGATCCTGACTATACCGAGGACTCTTCTGATCCCGATCATCATGTTTTTCTCTTTGATGGGGGTGTACCTGGTGTCATTTAATACCTTCGACATTCAGATACTGGCAATTATCGCGATATTCGCGGTCGCCTTGCGGCTTATGGCATTCCCGATGGCGCCATTGCTGTTAGGTTTTATTCTTGGAAGTATTCTTGAGGACAATCTGCGTCGCGCGGTAACACTGGCAGACGGTCAATGGTCATTCCTTTGGGAACGACCAATCACCCTCTGTCTTATCTTGCTTACAATCGTGGTGCTGTTCAGCCCACTAGTCAGGAAACTATTCCGCCGCTAACGCAGCTTCGGTATCCGCGACCATGCGACGCAATTCTTCCTGTCGACGCTTTTCACCGCTGATATATTGAATGTACTGACGTACTGTCTTGCGTTTTTTGCGGTCAAGACGTTCTGCTGCCCTGAATGCCCTCGTCGCTTCATCCCAACGCTCTAGATTCATCAAGGTGATTGCTAACCAGAACTGGACATCAGCTTCTTTGCTCAGGCCTTTCTTCTCAAGGGCCTTTCGATAAGCGGTTACCGCTTCTTTATAACGATCTTCCTGTGCCAGAGCCTGCGCCAGGCGATAGTGAACTTCACCATCTCTGGAATATTTCGCAGCGTTACCCCAGGCAGTTATCGCGCTCGGCATCTCCTGCGCCATGGTATACGCGGTCGCCAACAGCTTAAGGTTTTTCTCATTACGAACAACGATGTCGTCTTCTATTCCTTTCTCCAGAACCATCGCAGCTTCATAGGGATTGTCAGCGGCCAGCAATCGTTGAGAAAGCATCACCACCTCTGTTTGACGTATCAGGAATCCCTGATGATAAGTGGCATAGTAGGCAGATAATGCCTTACCCTCCCATTCTTTCTCACTGTACATACCTGCGAGGAGCATCCAGTAAGATTTCTTGGGAAATTTGTGAATCAGCGTTTCCAATACCCTGATGACATTGTCGTAGTCTTCGAGGACGTTGTAGTTGACCACTTGCAGGTAATACCAATTCTCTTTTATCTCTTTACCCTGAGCTATGGCGATCTCCTCCACCAGCAGGGAGTACTTCAAAGACTCACGAGTATCTTCAAGCAGGTAATAGGCCAACGCCTTGAAAAAGGTCACAATAGGCTCTAATTCACCCCTGGCTGCTTCGTAGCGCTCAATATAGGTAATAGCCTTCCTGTATTGCTCATCACCAAAATACAGCTGGTACAGGGCACGCAGTGCTTGCTGCTCAAGTGCTTCTGAGATGACTCCCTGACGCAGTACATTCTCGTACGCGACGGTCGTGTTCTTCATATCACCAACGGTGTAATAAGCGAACGCGAGGAGATTCCATACCTGAGCTTTCTCGTAAGAATTTAGTCCCCGCTTGTCTAAAAATGCCATCAACAGCTCGATGGCGTCGCGAGGAGTACCCGTGGGTTCAGGGGGTGGTTCACCCTCTTCTCGAGGTACAGATTCAGGATCAATCATCACCTGGGCTTCAGAAAGCCGCTTCCAGGTAGACTCCTTAATGGCTGGGACTCGACGCGTCTTTTTCTTTTTCTCTTTTTCTGCTGCCAATACAGCCCCTGATTGAGATACGACATCCGTCAATGCTAACGGCATGGCCCAGAAGATGCTGGCCAGTAAAATGAGTCTGATCATCCTCGCCTCCTAATCGCCTAAAAGCTCAAAGCTTATCTTATTCTGTACACCAGCGGTTGCAACCGGGGTCCCGTCTATCACTTTGGGCTTATATTTGAACTTGAGTGCGGCCTTCGTTGCCGCTGAGTCAAATACAGAGTTCGGCTTGTCGAAGCATTCTCCTTCGGTTCTTGGCGTCTTGATCCAGGCACAATGAGACACGACGAAAGGATCAGTCACCGCCCCCTGCTCAGTCACTGTGAATTCAACAATTACCCAACCTGTAAGTCCACGCGACAATGCTCGTCTTGGATACTGCGGCTGAACCTTAACAATCGGTAGATATTCACCATCACTTATGCCGAATCCTCCTGACCCTACATCAATGTCAACATTCATATTGAGATCGTTCATCGAGAATCCGGTCTTATCGATGTTGAGGTTAAAATTTTGTGGGGGGACATCCGGAGGCGGCTCGTCCGGTGGTGGTGGTTTCTTTGGTTTACGCTTTTTGGCTTGTACTTCCTGATCTTGTTTGACGCGAACAAAGTCGACCAAATTGCCTATTTTGTCTTCGGTCAATGCACTATCGGCGCCTGAAATCAGCGCCTGCATCAGGTAAAACAGCGCAAGGGTAACAATGACCCCTACGACAACTGAAACGCTAAGTCTAATTACCATAGTTGCGCTCCTCTATTTGTCCTCGGAGGCGATTGCGACCTGTGCAATGCCAAGATTTCTTGCTGCATCCATGACGGCAAGAACTTTCTCGACCTTGGACACTCCATCTGCAATTATTACCAGGCCACCCTTCGGATTCTCTGCGTGAAGTCTTTCCATCGTAGGACGAACATTCCTGATATCGACTTTTTTCTTATCAATCCAGATTTGGTTGTCAGGGGAAACCCCGACCAGCAGCGATACGGTTTTCTTCATTTCGGCTGTTTCTGTGTCTGGACGATTAACCTCAACCCCTGTTTCCTTAATAAAGGTTGCCGTCACGATAAAGAAAATCAACATGATGAACACGACATCCAACATCGGTGTGAGGTCTGCGACCTTCTCTTCCGCTGCTTGTGCCCTTCTTCTCATCTGTCGCCCCCTAGTGATCCATCGTCAGCGTATGTTCAAGGTAGTCTGACTCTGACTGCACCTTTGAGGATAAAAATGTGTTAGCAAGCACACCTGACAGCGTTGCAACCATGCCTGACATGGTCGGTATCGTTGCCGCAGATACACCCGCTGCCATTGTTCTGGCATTGCCACCGGAAGTATTCATGGCTTCAAAGACCTGCACCATCCCCGTCACTGTTCCAAGCAACCCAAGTAACGGAAGCAGTGATATCAGCGTCTTGATAAACCCCATGTTTGAACTAAGTCTGGCGTTAACTTCTGAAATAAGCCCCTGACGAATCATACGGGCACTCCAGGAATTTCGTTCACTGCGGCCTTCCCAATAGCTTAATGCCCCGCCCACATCGTCTCTATGTTCCCGGTTCAAATACCAGGTACGCTCGAAAATAAGAGCCCACATCACAAAGGTCGCGGCGGCGATCAGGTAAAGAACCTGACCACCCGCTTCCATGAAGGTCCTGATGGCAACAAAAATTGCTTCCATGGTTTAGGCTTTTTCGGCGTGTTGTGCGATAAGGCCGGCGCTCTGCTCAGTCAATACATGTTTAATCGACATCGCTCGCGCATTCACAATGGAGTGCAGAAGAACTGTTGGGATTGCAACCACCAGACCCAGCACCGTTGTAATCAACGCTTGAGAGATACCGCCTGCCATCGTTTTCGGATCACCTGTACCAAACAATGTAATTGCCTGGAAAGTCACGATCATACCGATAACCGTACCGAGAAGACCAAGCAATGGTGCCACCATCGAGATGATCTTGATAAATGCAATTCGGGCGTTGATCGCCGGTTCTTCCTTGAGAATTGCCTCATCGAGTTTAAGAACCAGGTTCTCCGAATCAATGTCTCGATTATCGTGATAAACCTGAAGGATTCGACCCAGAGGATTAGACGTGTCCGCGCTATCCGGGCTGTTGATCTGACTATCCACTCGCTTACCAACACTGGTTAACGTGAAGAAGCGCTCAACAGATAGCAACAATGCAATGATACCCAGGGTGATAATGACATAACCGGGAGTACCACCCTGTCGGATGCGTTCTTCAATGGTAGGCACCTCGATTTGAAGCTGTAGCAACTGTCCTCGTGTTGGGTCGAGTGCAAACGGGACAAACCCACTGCTCGCAGACTCAAGGTCGCTTACTGACGAAACAAAACGACCGGAGGGCTGCTTGGGCAACTCTGTAATCAGGCCAGTATTAAGATCGTATGCGAGATATTCACCATTACTGATCAGGTTGTAATCACCGACTCGAATAACTTCCTGCTCGGCCTTGGAACCATCGAGCTTCGTAACTTCGGTGGTAAACCTCGTGACCTTACCGGATTCAGTCATCTCGTGTTGAAGCTCGGCCCACAACTGCTCAATCTCTTCAATTGAGGCTAACTTTGAGCTTCGACCCATAGACTGGGCAAACTCTCCAAGCCAGTCGCCGCGGCCCGGATACTCAGCACTTACGATAGAACCTTCTACCACGCCCTGAGTATCACCACTGACCTGCTGCAAGACGCCAAATAATTCTCGTAACGACCCCAAACGCTTCTGCAGGATTTCCTGCTTGGCTGCGATGTCCTGCTCATTCTTCTCAAATTGAGCTTCCAGTCGCTCACTACGAGCTTCTTCCCTACGCTGTGCTGCCTCGGCATCACGAACCGCTTTCTGTTGCTTACTCTTGTCTGCCAGAAACTCACGCTCGCGCCGTTCATTTGTCCGCCGATTGGCAATTTTCCCGTCACGTACCAGTTGCAGCAACTCGGCAATACTCTTTGCCTCAATGTCTTCCTCGTCCTCCGCTGCCCAGCTAAGTGAAGATACGATTAGTGCTGAGGCACATACTGTCATTAGAATCTTTTTCATTATTGAGCCTCCGCCGCTGGAATGGGTAAGTGGACGAAGTCAGCCGTCTGAGTTTTCTTGGCTATACGAAATCCGTTACGGACACCAAGTCGGAATTGATCTCCCAGAATCTGCCATCCACTTGCGTTTTTATCCCAAACGCCGGTGGTCTCTCCATCCAGAGTCTGAAAGACCAGCGCAACACGTCCCCATTTCAGCATTTCGACCTGTCGGTCTACGCCATCAATAGCTATTACCTCTGTATACACATCAAGTGTTGACCCATAGGAATTTTCTACCTGGTAAGCCTGCAAAACCTGACTGAATTTTTCTGCAACACTAACGTCCGCACGGTCAAATGTTTCCCTTAAGAATGCAACACGGTCGGCTCGCTCCTGCGCCAGAAATGGCACGTCGAGTTCCACGAATTTCTCAAGATTGGCAATCATTCTCTCAATCAACGGGCCTATCTGCCGTTCGATCACTGTTACGTTGTCGATGGACTGCTCTAACTGCCCAAGCTCCTTCTCCTGTACACGAATCAATCTCTCCTGTTGCTCGTTGTATACTCGAAGGCCATCAACTATTTTCATCACCTGTTTGTATTGAGTGAGCAGGTCTCGTGTTTGCTCCGAGAGCTCATCAATTCTTTGTTGTGACGCACGTCCGTCCTGTGTTGTCGATGCCCTTACGCCAAGGACGTCGTCCAGTGTTTGCGCATACGCGTTCCCGCTGGCCACGACAGACAAAAGACAAAGGACTGCAGTCGCAACTCCCTGTCTAATCTGGAGCTCTTTCATACTGATACCTGCTTGGATTATTACTCTTATAATTTTATCGGCTGCCCTCAACAGCATACCGTTTGGGCATGCTTGCCCAAAGGGCGACAGGATGTAGAAGCCGTGTTTGAAAGTCAAGGGGAAAACCGAACTGGCACCACTGGACATGGGCACATTCCCCGGTTGTGTGTTTTTAACAAACTATCACCAAAATTCCATACTCCATATCCAAGAAAACGTACAGTGCTGATAAACGAGTTACTGAATTCGATTGAATTTGATTAGAGCTCAACCTGTTCGAAATCCGCTGATAATTCGCTTCGTCTCTGCGGACTGGTAATCACCGCTCGTCGATAATCCTTACTAAAATAGGTCTCTGCCACGCGCATCACGGCTTCCACATTTGTATTTAGCACACCATCGCGAAATCTATGGCGAGCGTTCTCACTGCGTCCAAATAATTGCTGATAGAAACTTTGTCTTGCTTCACCAGCAGGAGAACCGGGGGCATCCAGACCACCAATGATGCCCAGAATAGCTTCCTCAACAAGTTCTGGCGCAAGCGTTTTACTCCTAAGCCAATCTAAAGATTCTTCAAATGCTACGAATGTATCCATAAGATTCGGATCCCGGTAGGAGTAGAATCTAAAAATACCATTGGCATTGTCATGCATTGCCCCACCTCCGTATGCACCACCCTGCTCCCGAATGACAGGATGCAGATAACCGTTCCTCAATACGCCCGCCAAAACTGACAATACGGGTGAATCCTCATGAGAATCGGGGACTGTCGGAAACACCTTTGCGCAGAAGTTAACCTGCGTATTAGTCACATACGCTGAATCTCGTGGGAAATCGCGTGCTTCAATTGAAAACCCGGAATGTCCCTGCGCCCCTTTCGACCACGCTTTTCGTACGGCATCTGCTGCTTCCTGATGGTTGGCCGGATCCGTAATCAGTAAGATTTGTTTCCCCGCATCGGTAAGACTGTCTTGCAGTTTACAAAGGCCTGCCTGCAGGCTGTCCATCGTCTCGGCGTCGTCAAGGCCATCGTCCAACTCACGTATCCTAAGAAGCCCGCCTATACCCGAAAGGTCATTGTTTATCGCCGCGACTGGTCGCAAGCCTGCTGCCGCTGCCAACATAGCGAGCATGTGTCCATTACCCGTGATGCCCGCATCTCGACGCACTCTGAACTGCTTAATCAAATCGCGAATCCTGACTGTCTCATCAAAGTTTGGTAATAAAGCAGTATCTCGAAGCAGGGTGACCATCTCCCCAACCTTGGTCGCGAGCGTTTTTGATGAAACGGTGCAATAGGCCCCGTACTTTTCGGGATCGTCACGGTTTGCTCTGATGGTTGAAAAAGCATTGATCCCTCCAGTAACCGCCTGCTGCAACAATTGGGTTTCTATATAGCCCCTCCCTGCCGAGCCCATTTCCGTAATCAAAGCCGTATAGAGCGGAAGCAGTTGCACTTGCTCCGAGGTAAGTGATGGCAACTGCGTAATAACCTGCTGATAGGTAATTCCATTTGTCCCGACCTGGTAACTGGTGATAGGAATGGCGTTGTCTAAACGAGTACTGACAGGATCTCCTCTCGCGGAGCCAATGTCATCCAAACCAACTTTTGGCAGAACGGAAAGGTCCTCATCCATCGTCTGCCGCAACGCCAGTTCCTTGCTTTGATCAACGATTCGCGCCTGCTCGGCCTCATCCATCTTGTCTTTAATGTCAGCCAACCGGGACCGTTCTTCTGCTGCTTCTCTAACTGCCATTTCCGGGTCCGGTACCATAACCATGGTCACCCTGTGCGGGTTATTCAGCAAGAGATCCTCGATCATTTGACAAATGAACAGGGGATCTTTGATGTCTTTACGTAATTTTCCTAGCGCAGAGTCCAGGTCCAGCAAGCTCACCGGATCTCCTCGATGAATAGCAGCCGGCAAACAGGAGAACATCACCTGAAGTCCATAGGGCGATCCATCACCACCAATTTCGCGTTGTGACAGCTCCAACTGATGCAACACCGATTCAAGCTGGGAAATCGGTACGCCCTCATCGGCAACCTTTGTGAGTGTTTCCAGGATCAGTTCTTCGACGGCCGCCTCATTATCCCTATCACTGCCTTCCAGGCCGCACATGAAACTCATCTCATGATTACTCTCTTCCAGGCCGGTCAATGGCGAAATTGCACTGCCGAGGTCGCTGTCTTCCAATGCCTTGCGTAGCGGTGACGCACTGGTCTCGAGTAATACATCCGAAAGAAGATGACATTTGAGCAACATCATAAGGTCCGTGTTCTTTTGCAATAACCAGGCGAGCACGATATGTGTGCGTCCATCCGCTTCCGTTTCCGGATAAGACTCCACTGCCCTGACAGGGTTGGTATACCTTTTCTCGGACTCGACACCTATACGCTCACTTCTTTTATCGAACCGAGCGAGTGCGCGATCCTCAAAAAATGAATGCATCTCGCCAACTGGAATATTGCCAAAGGTCATAAATACGGCATTGCTGGGATGATAGTGAGACTCGTAGAACGCCTTTAGATCATCATAGTGAAGTGATGGAATATCTTTCGGGTCACCACCGCTGTTGTAATGATAGGTCGTGGTTGGAAAGAGATGATGCTGTACCTTTGAATATAGCTGGGAAATCGGAGAACTGGTGTCGCCCTTCATTTCATTAAATACGATCCCTTTGTAGACGAGTTCCGAACTCCTGTCTTCCGGTTTACCGAACTCTAGTCGATGACCTTCCTGAGCAAAGTCCAGCGGGTCCAGACGCGAGAAGAATACCGCGTCCAGATAGATATCCATCAGGTTAAAAAAGTCTTTGCGGTTCTGGCTCGCAAAGGGATAGGCAGTGTAATCGCTACCCGTAAACGCATTCATAAAGGTGTTAAGGGACCTGCGTATCATAAGAAAGAATGGGTCCCTTACCGGGTAACGCTCACTACCGCACAAGGCAGTGTGCTCCAGAATGTGCGCCACCCCGGTCGAATCTCCCGGCATGGTACGCAGCGCGACCAGAAATACGTTCTCATCATGATCCGAATCAAAGTGGAAATGTTCAGCGCCGGTTTGCCGATGGATATATTTGGATGCGGTAAAGTTCAACGTCTCGATAGGACGCTGATCGACTAGTTCAAATGCTTCGTGAGTCATACCAGATGATTACCACCATCAAGCACAATGTATTGTCCTGTGATGACAGAATGTCCTTCTATGAACTGAAGAATCGACTCCGCAATATCTTCCGGCGTACACGCGAGTCTTAGTGGTGTACTCTCCTCAAGCATGCTCTTGTGCCGTTCGTAGTTCTCTCTTCCGAGACCCTCAGCTAACCACTCCCCCTGAATAAACCCTGGACACACCGAATTTACTCGTATCTCAGGACCTAGCACCCGCGCTAATGACTTTGTCATAGTCAACAGAGCACCCTTGGACGCGGCATAGGCGATGCTACTACCCACCCCATAGATACCAGCCACCGAGTCGACGTTAACCACCGATGCATTTCCAGACTTTCTGAGTCCTGCTTCTGCAGCACGCGTCATCTGATAAGGACCGACCACATTAACGCCGTAGATGTTAAAGAAATCTTCTTTATCCAACTCATCCAGTTGATTGTGAGGAACGAATTTAGTCATACCGGCATTATTCACCAGAGCGTCGATCTTTCCCCACTTGTCCATCGCCTCACCGACCATGCGTTTACAGTCTTCATCGCTGGAAACATCGGCCTGACAACAAATAACTTCCACACCGAATGATTCACACTCCTGGGCAACCGTTAATGCCGCATCTTTGCTTCGTGAATAATTGATAACCACGTTACTTCCCTTACTCGCCAGAAGGCGAGCAGTTGCCGCCCCAACACCTGATGAGGAACCAGTAACGATACCCACCGCATTCTCAAGATCCATGAACTAGTCTCCTCGACCCGCGTTGTCTTTAGTGGCTGATTCCGGGTATTTGCGATTGAAATATTCCCAATATTCGACAATCGCTTGTTTCATTTCCTTATGCAGCACCAACATCGTGAACAGGTTCGGCAACGTCATAAAAGCGATAGTTATCGCGGCAATCAACCAAACGAGGGAAGTATCAGAAATAGCTGCGACGAAGAAACCTATGACATAGGCGATTCGATAGAATACAACTGACTTAACGCCAAACAGGTAGGTCATCGCACGGTCACCATAGTAAGACCATGCCACCGCCGTCGTGAACGCGAACAAAACCAGTCCAATTGCTACGATATACCTGCCGTAGTCTCCAAACACCCCACGGCTAAACGCCTCTGTTGTCAGATCAACCGAATGCACTAAAGATTTACCGTCCACGTCGACCTCGGTGACCAATTTGCCACCACTCACATTGAGGGGACCTGAGTATGGTGCCCCATCAATACTGTAGTGAACATCTTCAGAGATCGAACGATTGTGCAGCACAGTGTGATCAGAAGTGACCGCGCGCCCTGCTATTACCTGAATAACACCCTCGAAAACCTCGACTGGGGAATCGGATGAACGAAGATAGCTGGAAAGTTCGTTGCGATCATCAGGATTTTCTTCCGAGTAGCTACCCGCCACAAACTGCATATCAAAATTTTGAAATCTATTTTCGTGTTTTTCTGTCCACACTCCCGATGACAGGATCACCAGGCCAGTCAGCGTGCAAATGATGATGGTGTCTATAAAAGGTTCCAGTATAGAAACCATACCTTCTGAGACCGGCTCTTCGGCTCGGGCCGCGGCATGTGCGATCGGCGCACTACCCTGACCCGCTTCGTTTGAAAATAAACCCCGGTTTACCCCGCGATTAAACGCATAGGCGAAGGTAGCCCCAAGGAAACCACCACTGGCAGCTGAGCCGGTAAATGCATCTGCAAAGACAGCAACAAAGGAATGGGCAACCTGGTCGAGATTGACCAAAATCACTCCCAGCGCCCCAACCACGTAGATCAACGCCATAAAGGGCACGATTTTCTCCGCCACTTGAACAATCCGTTTAATTCCTCCAACAATTACCAGCCCGAGCAAAATAGCGAGTACCGCCCCTGTCGCCCATTCCGGTATACCAAACGTACTATTCACACCACTGGCAATATTGTTACTTTGAGGAAGGTTGCCGGTACCGAATGAACTCACGATGGTCGCGATGGCAAAAAAAACCGCCAGCCACTTCATATTCAGACGGCGTTCCATGACATACATTGGTCCGCCGACGATAAAACCATTGGCATCAGTATCCCTATACTTGTGAGAAAGCGTTACTTCCACAAACTTAGAGGTCATTCCGAAGAACGCGGTCATCCACATCCAAAACAATGCCGCAGGTCCACCAAGAAAAATGGCAAGTGCAACACCACCTATATTTCCGGTACCAACAGTGCTCGAGATTGCCGTGGTCAGTGCCTGAAAATGTGACGCATCGCCGCGCGCACCAGGAGTTTCATATTTACCTAACAGAATACGCCACGCGTGATTGAAGTATCTGATTTGAGGAAACTTTAAATAGAGGGTTAAAAAAATACCCGTCGCCAGCAAAGCAAACGGAAAGTACTGAGCGGAGCCCAGGTACGTATCAAGGGTATTTAGAAAACCAACAAAGGAATCAAGCAAGGATTGATTTTGCAATTTTCGACTTCCGATAAAATGGTATTGGATGGTCTGAGAAAACCGGGTTGACCATATCAAATAAACCGGGCGGTGGACAGGTGACCAATGCTTAGACCGGTTCGCGCATTGTTACAAACTCTTCCGCTGAAGTTGGATGAATTCCAACCGTGGCATCGAAAACCGCTTTCGTAGCACCAGCCTTGTAAGCAACCGCAAGTCCACCCGCATCATCGGCCGGTGTGTTGATCCGTTTGCCCGAAGATAATCGAGTCAGGCTTTTGCGCAGTGCATCATTGGCACGGCTTAAATTGAACGAGGCTGAAGTCGCACTCGAGTTGGTGTTTACTACTATTGGCATCTTATGATCTTCCTTGATTTATGGTTAGTTTCTACGAACGACTTCCTTTTTCGCTCGGGTAGGGGGGTATTTAATAAATTGTTTCATTAGAATATTTTTTTAAACTATCTATAGAAGTTGCCACTACTGAAAGACCAGCAGATAAATATTCAAAGAATTTCATAGGAAACATTGATTGCGTATAAGAATTAATCTGAACAGGAAGCCAAGAAATATCAAACCCTGCAAGGTATTCTGGTAATACATTATATGAACGATAACCTAAGAAAAAGATATTAGATTTTAGCTCTAAATGTTTAGTATTACAAGTAAGCTCTCCTTCCCCTTTAGGTCCTAAAAAAATATCTTTAACACTTTTAATGCCATTTCTTGTGATGGGGATACTAGTACAAACGACATGGTGACTATTTTTGCAACTAATAAAATCAATAATTCAAAAATAAAAAGTATAAATGAAAATAAAATAAAAAACTTTGATAAAGCCTTAAATAACGTTTTATTAAATTTAGCTAAAAGAGTTGTTGCAGATGGTGAGGGAGCATCAAAATTTATTTCTATAAATGTGTCTAAATGTAAAAATGAAATAGAGGCAAAAAAAATAGCTTTTTCAATAGGAAACTCACCTTTAGTAAAAACTGCAATTGCAGGTGAGGATCCAAATTGGGGAAGAATTATAATGGCAATAGGTAAAGCTGGACCAAAAATTAATTTAAAAAAATTATCGATTAAGTTTGGAGATATTAAAATAGTCCAAGATGGAAAATTGCACCAAAGTTACGATGAAAAAGTAGCAGCCAGTTATATGAAAAGTGAAAATATTGATTTAAATATTGAGATTTCAACTGGTGTGAAAAATTTTACTGCATACACAATGGATTTAACAAATGAATATATTAAAATAAATTCAGATTATACAGATCCTCTGGCTCCTCCCGGTAATCCTTTCAGACCGTTTTATAATGAGGATATTCTGTATAATGGACAGCCGGTTGCGCTAATCATTGCAGATACTTTTGAAACAGCCGCTTATGCCGCCGGACTGGTTAAAATAGATTATAAAAAAGAGGAGGGTTGCGAGGTTGATCTTAAGGCTAATCTTCAAAATGCAACCAGAGAGGACGTTCCTGAACCACCAGAGCCAAGGGGTGATGCCGATGAAGCTTACGACTCTTCAAAACATAAGGTAGATGTAGAATATTATTTGCCTCGACATTATCAAAATCCTATGGAAACCTTTGCGACCGTAGCGATCTGGAATGATGAAAAGCAGGGATTTACCATCTATGATAAAATACAGGGGGTTGGAAGTAGTCAGCAATATATTGCTGGGATCTTCAATCTGGAAAAAGAAAAGGTCAGGGTACTTTCTCCTTTCGTAGGTGGGGGATTCGGGTCTGGTTTGAGACCACAATACCAGTTATTCTGTGCTGCAATGGCTTCAAAAGTCCTCAATTTGCCAGTGAAGGTTGTAATGACCAGAACTCAAATGTTCACTTTTGGGCACAGGCCTGCCTGTTTACAGAGATTAAAACTATCATCTGATGAATCTGGTAAATTGAAATCAATTAATCATGAGGCAGTTGGAGAAACATCAAGGTTCGAAATGTTCAACGAAACCGTTGTGGACTGGTCTGGAATGATGTACCAGTGTGAAAACGTTAAACTGGATTATCAACTCGTGCCTTTAGATGTTTATACGCCGATGGATATGCGAGCACCCGGAGGAGCTACAGGAATGTATGCGCTGGAATGCGCTATTGACGAACTGGCAATTGAAGCTGGAGTAGATCCACTGGAGTTCCGTTTAATAAATTATGCTGATATAGATCAAAATGAAGGTAAACCATATTCGAGCAAGGAATTAAGAGCCGCTTTTCTCAAAGCATCTGAAAGTTTTGGATGGGATAAAAGAAATGCACAGCCCGGAAGCATGCAGGATGGTAATAATCTTGTTGGTTATGGAATGGCCACCGGAGTTTGGGAAGCTTTACAGCAGGAATCTTCAGCAAAAGCAATATTAACTTCGGAAGGGAAACTTACAGTTAGTAGTGGAACGGCAGATATTGGTACGGGAACGTATACGATCATGTCCCAGATAGCTGCGGAAATTGTTGGAATTCCATTGGAAGATGTAGAATTCCAGCTTGGAGATTCTAGTTTACCGAAGGCTCCAATTGAAGGGGGATCCTGGACAGCATCTTCAGTAGGTTCAGCAGTAAAACTTGTGTGTCATGCGCTTCAGAAGA